>NZ_JAIUHW010000026.1:0-12242 GCF_020165315.1 Mesorhizobium sp. BR115XR7A | reverse complement strand
AGATAGTCGTACTGAGTTGGATCAGCCGACAGGGTAATTGGATGAACACCAAGACACTGAGCCGCTTTCACGTATAGGAGACCAATACTCCTATGACCTTCAACTAGGATGAGCGCTCTTCTTGCCATTGGCTGTTGTCTCCGACCTTGGGTGCTGTGCGGCAGTCCGAGCTAGATCGGCATCAGCTTTAGCAGTGCCTGATCTCAGACGTTGTGGTGAACGTACCATCGTCAGCGATTTCCGGTCGCAAAGATTTCGTAAACTTATTTTAAGGCTCTGTTGCAACGTTCTGATTTGCCGGCGTGTGGCACGGACCGTCGGCCAATTTCCGGGGGGTGTGATGTTCAAGGAATGCCACTTTAATCAGTCAGTCATCCTACTTTGCGTAAGCCGGTGCCTGACCGTATCTAGTGCGACTGGTCTAGCCTCTCATGTTCCCTGTCCAGGTTGAAATCGCCGCATGGAACACCGGCGAAACGATAGTGGCCGCCCGCATCAACCGGATGTTCTCAACCGAAAGGCGCGCCTCAAAATGGCCCGGGCCTATCCAGAGCCGGTGCGCTTTGCTACCATCCATTTTTTCCACTGTGTCAGGGGGATAGACGGCCGTCGATCAGTTCTTTCACCCTCCGTTTGCGGTACATCTCGGCGCTCGCCCAGCGTTCACGTATCTCTGCGCATTTAAGCTGAGTTTCCCGAAAGAGTGACCTTGCTACAGAAAGCTGGGCGTCCGTTGATGCTTTGGCGGGTCCTCCGCCGAATTCCAGAGCCTCCCTGCATTCCTCTGGGCTCGCCGGCAACACACCGCCCAGATGGCAGGCCAGCTCGCCTCGGCGATTGGCAAGGCAACTATCCTGCGACAGGCGTGCCGCGATCTCGCCAATTTGTGTATGGGCACTCCTGAAGGGAACTCCCCGCACCGCCATTCGTTCGGCGGCAACAGTTGTCATCGCCAAACCGTCTTCCAGATTCTCGAGCATGGCACTAACGTTGAAAGACATGAACTTCACGATGAGCGATGTCAGGATGATGGCCCGCTTCAGAGCACCTTCAGCAAGGCTGATTGGAGAGCAACCGTAGTTACTTGATTCGATCGAGTTGCTGAAAGGCGCTTTGCAGGTTGCAGATGCCGCAGAAACGTATGCGCCCATCACGGTGCTTGCAGACCCTTTGATATGCTCAAGAAGATATGGGTTCTTCTTTTGAGGCAACATGGAAGAGCCCCCGGCAAGATTGCGTGGAACATCGATGAGGGCGAACTCGCGAGTCGTCCAAACCTGCAGATCCTGGGCTACGCGACTAAGCAAAATTGAGACACTCGTGAAGAGCGAAAGGCCATTTAGATGGAGATCTCGGCTTGCGACCGCATCAAGAGAGTTGAACGAAGGCAGTTCGAAGCCCAGCAGGCTCGCGGTTTCTAAAGGATCTATTGGCATGCTGGTTCCCCCACCGGCACCCGCGCCCATAGGGCAACTCCTGATCTCCTCCAGCAGGCAATGAAGTCGCTGGCGCTCGCGCGCGAGAGCAAAGAAGACTCCTAGCAGGTAGTGTCCCGGGGAGCCTGGGAGTGCGATTTGGTACTGACTATAGAGCGGGGCCACAAGGTTCGATGCCTCTTCGGCTCGCTGAAGAAGGGCATCCTGCGCAATTCCTATCTCCCGCGAGACGGAGCACACGGCTTCCCGAAGAACCAGCAGAGAAATTGTCGCGTTCAAGTCGTTACGAGACCTCGCTAGATGTAGCCATCCTGCCCTGTCTTCGCCTGCTCTGGCCGCAAGTTCGGCCTCATAGGCAAGATAAAGGCCACGCGGAGCATCACGGCCATCCAAGGATTTGAAGCCTTCGCCTTGGAGATCCAAAATAGACGTAAGCAAGTCTGCGGCTACAGCTTGGCCGACCAAGCCGTGATCAGCGAGCATCACAAGATGCGCTTCGTCGATGGCAGCCTGGAATTGCAGGACCCGACCATCCCGCGAAATTTCGATGGGCGGGGCGAGCAGCTTCATTGCTTCAGGATGCAAGGTCCATGTTGGCTCACTTGACCCGGCGTCTCGACTGTTGTCCGGTTTGCGAGCAAGTGTTTCTATGTCAAGCATAATGGAATCAATCATGCGTTCAGCTGCTGAGGCAGCCATATTTACTTCATCGGCGACGCCCACTGCATAGGCCACTCGGTCTCTGAAATCGCCATTGATTTGTATATCCTCTCCCTCAGATTTCAGAAGGCCCGCCTCGGGCGTGTTTGGCCCTAGAGTTTTAAAGAAAACCAAGCGTTTGATCTTGCCAGACCGGTGAGCAAGCTTGAAACGAATTGCTGCGGATTTCTTGCTCGCTCGAAGCGGTACGAACGCTTCACCGGAGTAAAGCTTGATCATCATGTCCGGGATGGACGTGCCCAAGGCGTGCGAGAGCATAACCGGAATCATCCCTCCAGCCAGCCTGGGATTGACCTCAATGATGACCGGGCCGGACTCCGTTATGACGAATTCCACATGAGCCGGTCCGAAGTCCAGACCCAATGCCGAAACTGCGCCTGCAGCAAAAGAGGCCAGTTCGTGTCGCGACGGCTCCGGAAGCGGGGCCGGAAAGTCGTGCCCAATCTCAACGAAGCAGGGCGCCGCCCCCTTGTGCTTGGCAATAATGCCAAGGCAGTGCAGCGATCCGTTGTATGCGATGATTTCTGCAGAGTATTCCTGACCTTCAACGTATTGCTGGATGAGGATTTCCGGGCTGCGCAAATCTACTTGGTCAAGCAACACTCTCTTTGCTCCCTCGAACGCCTCTACGACTTCTGAGGTGTTTTCGCAAAGGCGTACACCGCTGCTGCCGCTTCCGGAGACCGGCTTCACAACGACGGGAAAAATAGTTTGAACAAGAGCCTTCTCTACGTCTCTGATGGAGCTGACCAGCCGAGTTTCAGGCACTGAAATGCATTGTCGTTGCAACTCGGTCACTTGTTTCCATTTGTTCCGGCAATTAGCTATCGCCTCCGGACGTGCCGCTGGCAGCCCGATCGCCTTCGCGACTCTGGATGCTGATTCTACAAAATAGTCGGACGATGAAAATATTCCTGCCAGCCCTGTCAGTTTGGCGGCGAACCGGATGATTTCATCTGGATTACGCGTTTCAGCTTCAATTACTCGCGCACCGCACACCTTTAGGAAGGGGTAGCGGCTGGGATTTCGCGTAACGAGATAAGGTTCAAAACCCAAAACCCTAGCTCGCTTCATCAATAGCTCACCAGTACCAGTCGTGTTGCTTTCCACGAAAAGAAAACTATTCTGGTCCATTACAGCCTTCCAACGCGCTCAAGACAGCCTCCCGGGTTTTGCGCTTCCAACGATATCGGTTCCATGGCGGGAGAGCAGTCGAGGGATGCTCCTCGCTAGCTGGAGCGTCCAGAAGAACACCTTCAAGCACACATTCGTTTTGCCTGAGCCACTCCTGGTCGTACACAGCTTCAGCGTAGCGGTGGCCTTCATCAGGGCATATGACCACAACGGTTTCCTCTGGGTGCTGTCGGGCGCGCCAGCGCCCTACGATATAGCTCGCGCCTGAGGTAGGACCGGCAAAAATGGCGTGCCGCTCGTGGAGGGCCTGCGTTGCAGCAAACGCAAGCGAAGCCGACGTGAAATGTACCTCATCGTACAGTTCATGCTTCACGTTCTTTGGGACGAGGCTGTTCCCCAGTCCTCGCAACTTCCGTTCGCCGTCCAACTGGCCAAAAATGACACTGTTGAATGTATCCACCCCAATCAGGCGGGCCCCAAGGGCCTTCTGGCGCAAACGCTCTATTGTTCCGCAAGTAGAGCCGCCTGAACCAACAGAGCCAACCAATGTCACATCGGCGCCAAGCAATTCCGAGATCTGGTCAGCGAAACACCGGTAGGCTGCCGGGTTGTCTGGTGTTTCGTACTGCCGGGGCCAGAAATGGGACTCACCCAATTGCCTCATCCTGGCATGCATGGCGTCGAGGCGGCTTCTCTGATACCCGCCCTCCTTTGCCTTTTCAGTTATAATGAAAACCTCCGCACCTAAGGATCTTAGCCTATTTTCCAGTCCCTTATCCATCACTGGGTCGGTGAATATCTCGAGTGAAAATCCATATTCCCTGCACACTACAGCCAATCCCAGCGCAAAGGTTCCGCTAGATGTCTCCAACACTATCGTGTCATGCGTCAGAGTCCCTCGAGCCACTGCTTGTCCGATAATATACTTGGCCGGGAGAAGCTTCATGAAAGCAAACTGCGCGAGATATAGGTTCGAGCCACACCGAATAATGCGGGGGAGCGCATAGGCCGCAGAATACTGAGAAAATGGCAGGGGCGTGCGATCAAGGTTCATGTGGTCAACGCCGCTAGTTCATCGTTAGATATATCTTTGGCGATTTGCCGAACAGCGACACATGGTGGACCACGGACCGGAGTTTCTGCGAGAATTCAGGCGCCCTTCGATCAAGCATTATCCCAGTCATGGTACCGCTGTGCGCGACTATGACCCCGAGGGCACCTGTGCCCTCCGATGCTTTCAGCATCGAGTTCAGATACTTTTTCGGAGCCCGCTGCTGATGTAGGAGCGCGCTGGCTGTGGCTATTCTGCCCATAGTGACCGTGTCACCTTGCGGAATGGCTATGCGCGCGCGATCGAGCAATTCACAATACTGCGCTCTCTGACTAGCGTTGATTTCACCTCGACGTTGATCATAGTGCATGGTTTCGACCGTACCTCCTTCATCGATCCCAACCACGGCGAGCGGTGGCATTTGTCCGAGGAAAGATAAAAGGCTACATGATCGCTGGTGATATGCGACCACTCCGGGATACATCACCCCGTCAGAGGGCTCGATCTCCGCCATTAGTTTCTCCATCAATGATGTCCGCACTCTGAGTTTGAAGCTGGAGGCGATCGACCGTGCGGTCGCCACAAGATCCGCAGACGAACTTGCAAGTCCCTTGCCTTCCGGTAGCTCAGATTGCAGAATGAGGTCTCCTCCCGAGACGCCGAGCGCAATCACGAGATTCTCGGCCAGTCGTTGAGCTTTGATTTTGTGTGGCGGGTAGACGGTTACAGATCGGGTGCCTGTGATGGGCATAAATTTGGCCCGTGCAAAGAGCGCGATGGGCATCGTGACCAAGAAATGGGAATCATGAGAATGGGGACTAACCGGCAACTGGCCTTGAAGTAACTCGCCAAATGTGCCGCAGCAAAGTGCAACACCGTCACCGGAATGGACCCTGGGCTGCCCGTTCTGCAGGGCAACCTCAGCCGCCGCTTCGGCATCGAACCTCTGGTGAAGCATGTATGGCCTCCAAAGCTCATCGGCCGCCGCTTCATTAATTTTTGTCATATCGAGACTCGCCGAGCATCCCGAAGGAGCGACGCGATAGGTGGAATCCTGGTTCACCATGGCACTCCGCTCAAATCGAGGAGTGTGAGACTTGAGCCATCTGGGCAAGAACGTGCTTCAGTTGGATCTGACACTAGCTTGTTGCCTGTATAAAACGACTTCAGGGTTACTTTGACATTGTATGGCGTTAAAGGGTGCAAACTTCTGTTAAGTTTCTTGAAGGATCTGTTGCAACCTTTGAAAGCGAAGCACCTTGCGGGTTGGGCCCGCCGAGATTTGTCGCCTGATTTGCGAGGAGCACAGGCCTATGAAGTGGGACAACAGCGATGCCGGTCATCAAGACGGTTACGAAGGTGACCATTATTGCGTGTTGATGTGATTACTGGTGTGGCAGGCGCGCAACCCTCGTTAGACTGTTGTCGACGATCAAAGCGCGGATCGGTCCCTACGCTCAACGGCCGGCAGAACCTGCGCCCGCACGATGCCAAGCACGGCATTGTCCGACCAGTCGCTCTTCGCCACGACGTGATGCGGAGACTGGGGCGTAGCCTGGACACGACCAAGCTCCACCGCGCCGCCATCGGCTCAACGCTCCTCCGCTCGCCCAGCAAAAAGCAGCAGCCCCGTGCTGGCGCCACCCGGTCAGTTTGACCCAGTGCCGAGACGAGCGTCTCGACATTAGCAGCAAAACGCGACTCTCTCGTTTCGTTCTTCGTTTCCGTCCTGGAGGCCATTGCTCCGTCCTCCTCGCTGCCCTTGTGTTGGCATCGGCGTCACTCGGGCAGATCGGCAGGTCATCGTCGCTGCTTTGTTGACTTCTCGAGCACTCGCAAAGCCCAGTAATGCGCATCCTCGCCATCGAGGAATCTGCCGTCGTTCAAACACTGTGCCGGCGCAAGGACGCTCGCCTCCTGCAGACGCAGCACCTCGTCTTCAAACGACATTGCCTGCGTATAGCTCTTGCAGGTGCTAGCAATTACGAATCCGTTCGGTCGCGTGAGGCGCGAAAGCTCGCGCAGCCCATCCGGGTGGACATGTCCAAGTGTGAAGACGCCGCAGCAGACAATCATATCATAGCTCGCGCTCGCGTATTCTGAGAGGGACCTGTTTAGGTCAATCTCGCCTTCAACGTGGCGATAAACCCCGGTTTGGCGCGCCATTTCGGCCATTGTTTCCGAGAGATCGAAGCCGACGATGAAGCGGAAGCCGATATGGTCCAGTTGCACGCCAACCAAGCCTGTACCGCACCCCGCGTCTAGAACTGCGGTGGCTGCTCTATCACCGCCAATATACGCAGCCTGTAAGGCGCCCGCCATTTCTGCCACGATCGAGGGGCCGCTGTAGCGTTCGCGGTCCATATCCAACTCGTAGGAGTCTGCCCATTCAAAATAGTGCTGCGCCAATAGATTGGCGTCACCCTTGAGCGCATGTGACGCCTTAATCCGCATTTGCGCAGCTTGTCGGAGTGCGTTCTGTTTATCAACGGCGCTCATGTATTCTCCGCTAATGTGTGAGCTGGCCAGTTTCCGCTACGACTTGTCTGCCGAGAATTTCGCCCGGACCGCCGCAGATCAGGCAGGATCCGCCACTAATTCCAGCATCTCTCAAGAAAGGCAACCTCCTTTGATCAATATATATTTCTATCTTTCGATTTTCACCTGATTTCTTGTTAAACTTTTGCTATTATTTTTCATTGTTGTTGTCACATTAAATGATCGGGCCCGTCCAGGCCTTGAGGTGAATTTAGCTAATTCCGATGCCCGAACGCTTTGGGATACAGTTCAAGTTTTTCTCCCGTGACCTCAACGGAAACCAGAAGAAAAATCGCGTAGTGACCATCCCGCTGGCTCGAAGAGCGTGGCCAATTGATTCTGCGACTCAATCGCGCGGGGGGAGCGGCCGCAAAGCAGCTTCGTTCGGTGCCGAACCTGTTCAATCGCTTTGGTGAAATTCCTTGCAGTCCGACTAGAAACTCAAACTGGGACGCGTGCGTAGTATGACTGATGCGGCGTAGAGGAAGGTCCCGGCGAGGCGATGGTGGCCTCGAAGTTCTTGGCAAGGTAGCGGATCCGGTTGATCGAATCGAAGAAACGCTCGAGCGCTGTCGATCACCGCCGCCGAAGGGCTGGCCTCGGCCGACCTACTCGCGGTCTTTCATGACCAGATGATGGTTGAGCGTCTCGACAAGCTCTCGCGGCGAAAGCGGTGGAACCGGCCGCAAACTATGCTTCTTGGCGGAATCATTGGGCAGCAGAAGCTGGGTGGAGCTTGCCTGCGGATTTCGCAAAAGCGGGACAAGGGTTTCGCTAACTGGCCCTCAATGCCCGACCGAGAAAGACGCTGGTTTGGAAAACGCCAGAGAGGCCCTTGACGTGCTGCTGCCATGAGTGAACACAATCGGTGTTGCAATGACCATTTGAATCCGCCTTACACGCCGCGGTCAGAATGGTGGATTATCGGCGGTAATGGAAGACTTGAAACCGATTGACTTCAACACGCCGAATAGAGAAGTCCCGGTATTTTCTGGAGCGGATTGAGTTTGAAGCGTTTGGGCTGAGAGGCACATGCCTTGCAGATAAACTCCCTACGGCGTGAGGGTCTTGAGCCTACGCCCGTAGCTGTAGGCGGCGACTGTCGCGTTGCCTCAAGGAAAATGTTACTGCGCTGCTTGGTTGCCTCACCTAAAATGTTACCCGTGAAGAGGAATACCGCCATGAGGCTCTCACCACGATGGAGGCATCATGACGGCGAAGATGACGCATGCTATTCGCATGGTGTCTTCAATGGGGTCAGGGTTCGCTATGCGGCCGCAGCGAACAAGGGCAAGGGCAGGGTCTTGGAGTGTGAATCGGCCTTTAATTGCGGGTGGTTGTCAATCCGAGTTTCGCTCTCATCGCCGGGGTCATGGTCCTTTCCGAGGTCGAATGCCTCATGATCATGTTCGGGTTGGGCGCCTCAACGTGTGCAACGAGGTTCGAAGTCGACGTCAGCCGATTCAACGAGGTCACCACAAGCACCGTCCCGGCGGGACATCACGGGTTCCGGAAACAGGCCCGCGATTGGGATCGAGTGCAGATCTGTCAGTTCGCCGCCCCACTCAAAGCTGGTGCCGTCAACCCAGAGGCAGTGGAGCAGAACCGCGATCTTGCGAGCTACCGCCACTTTTGTCTTTTTCATACCTATCCGCTTTGACAGACGAAGGCCCCCACGCCTTCAAAGAAGACCATTTCTTCGTTGCATGCATGAGTAGGCGTCAGGCGTCAGGTCACCCGAATCTCGGAGCCACGTTGTCGTTAAAACTTCGTTGTTTTGCCTACTTAACGAACAGCTGGCGCGGTATTTTGGTCAGGGGTTCGTGCCCGGTCTCGGTAACGACAAACGGTTGAGTAATGGTGATACCGTCGTTCTCGAGCCAAAGCCCCGACATCATATGGAAGCACATACCCGGTCGAAGCACTGTCTTGTCCCCCTTGCGAAGACTGACGGTTTTTTCGCCCACCGCTGGCGGATACCCAAGACCGAGCGAATAGCCGAGACGTGAATCCTTCTCGTGCCCGTGCTTAGCAAGCGTCTTGGCAAACGCGGCGTGGACTTCCTCGGCGCTCTTGCCGGGAGCTACGGCGTCCAGCCCTGCATTCAGAGATTCCACGACGACGTCCGCCAGCTTTTGATAGTTCGGGCTCGGTTTGCCGACGCAAATCGTGCGAGCCAGATTGACCTGGTAGCGATGGCGATTTCCGAAGAGCTCGAGATTGACGATGGTGGACGGTAGCAACGGCTTGTCGGTCCACGCGGCATGCGGAGCCAGAGCCTTCTCGCCGACGCAAAGATAGGGCGGCGAACACGTATAGGTTCCGCCGAACTCGGGCGTACCCGCCATCATCTGATGATAAATGACAGCAGCAATGTCGCACTCCCGGGCACCCGGTTCGATCGTATCGACGGCACGGTACATCATCGCTTCAGCGATACGGCCGGCCTGTCGCATGAGTGCCACCTCGGCCGGGCTCTTCACCAGACGTATCCAGTTCACCAGCAAGTCCGCATCGATGAAGGTGGCCTCAGGCAATGCCTTCATCAGGTCGGAATGTGCACGCGCGGAGTAGTAGTAACCGCCCATTTCGACGCCGACCCTCGTTTTCCGGCCAGCGATTTCCTTCACAATCTCCGCGACGAAGTCATACGGACTGAGAGCCGACTGCACATATGCATCAGCGTAAGTACGGATGCTGTCGTCGGACAGATAAGTGGTCATGAAGGCGGAAATGCCATCCATACCCCGTCCGACCCAAATCGGCTCTTCGCGGTCGAGAGCCACCACCACCATCTGCGGAACGTAAAATGAATAGGCGTCGTAGCCGGTCAAGTAATTGGCGTTGGCCGGCTCGGAAAGCAGAAGGGTGTCTATGTCCCGCTTTTCCATCTCCTTCTTCACGCTCGTCACGCGTGTCGCAAACTCGGACCGCTCAAAATGTAGTTCCTTCTCCATTTCGATCCCTTTTTGATACGCCTTTAGAAGACTATTCAGGACGTCCGGATTCAGAATCCGTCCGGGTCGATTGCCACTTTGATGGCTCGCATTATGGTGCGTTCGCTAGCGCGCCGAAGCGCGGCGGCCAGCGCGATCTTGGACGGGATCGGGCCACGTTTCGGCCGCGAAGCTTCCATCCCTGTCGGATGCGAGTTTCGCCAATGCGAGACCTATCGCCTTGCCCGGTCCTGCAGAATCGGCAGTAGCGAGGGAGGCGTGTGGTGGACGTTGCTGTCGGCCAGATTGCCAAACGGATTGATTCGTGCCCCGGCAAGATTCTCTTCGCACCGGGCAGCCCCATGTCGCCATAGTCGTAGCGCCGACGTCGAGATGGTGCGCCATCACCCGCGAAGTCCACTAAATCATTGTCGATGATGACACGGCCATACATAACCAAATCATTGGTATGGGCACTGCCGAGTGACCCTCCGGCCAGGTGCGAATCGTTTTCAGCACCATGTCGTCGATTCGCCATTCCTCGCTCGCAAGGTGATGATCGAAAATGGAATGCAGGCAGATGCCAGCACAATTGAGGTGGATCGGGATCTTGGCCGGTTCCGCCAGCAGTCGACATTTGGTATCGAACGGCGGGGAGGAGCAGCCCTCCATTTCCTTGATCATGAAGCAGCGTCCAGTATGTACCAGGCGATGTGTGATCTGGCTCACGTGGTTGCTCAGGCTCCGATAAAACAACCCGTTCGATCGCGCCTCGATGGCGTATTATGTGGGCGTGAGTCAACGTCATCTTAATCATCTTTTTGCTAAGCAATACAATCGGTTGCTTGGAAGCAAACCGGAAGATTAGGCTAGCTCCTGCGCCGTGTCTCCGTCGGCGCGTTGTTATTCTAAGTTTCGGGCGTCTGGTGGCAACAGGGCGGTCAGAAGGCGCGGAATGCCTGCAGTTTCAAGGCTAGCTGTCGCCGCGAGGATCTCGTCCTGCCACCGCGGGTGAACGTTCTTTCGGGCGATGTTCTTGAACTTCTCCGCGACCTGGTCGCTGGATAACGAGTTGGCGACATCCCCCAAGGGATGCAGCACGATCATCTCTTCCGGGCCGTTCCCCTGATCGATGACGACGCGGGCAGGCGTTCCTACTGGAAACGCGGAAGCAAAATCGGGCGACGGCTCAAGCTCAATACGCGCGGCCAAGTCGAGAACACGTGCGTCAGCAAGACGCTCCATTTGAAAAGGCTGTAGAGCTTCGCGGCCGTATAAAGCCGCCACCGCGCAGCTAAAATAGAAGCTGTACTGCCCCCCCTCCAACGTGCTGGGCGCGCGCTCGTTTGCAAGGCGCATTGCTTGGGGGAACGTTTCGATGCGCAGCTTGCGGATCTCTTGCCCGTCCCGACGCATGGCAAGGATTGCATCGATAGCCGCGTGGATATAGCGGCAGCATGAATATGGCTTAAGATAGCATTTTTGTACTTCCCACGACGACCCAAGATTGTTTGTCAGGACATGGCGAGTGAAACGATCATTGTCATCAAGAAGATCAAGAGGTCCAGTTGCGGCTGCCCACGCGCGGTAGGCCGCGGTAATACCTGCAACCACGGCAGGGGGGATCCCTTCCTTGATCGTGGTACCCTCGAACTTGGAGCTTGCGGTTAAGAAGACAATTGGTCCTTCGGATCCGGCAATCGCCAATGCATGAGCGGTTTCTGCTGCACCTAAGCCCAGGAGACGGCAAGCTGCAGCTGCAGCGCCGTAGGCGACCCAGCGTCCGGTCGCATACGTATCGATTGTCGTAACCGGACGAGAGCTCGCAATTCGGAGACCAATTTCGTATCCGAGCCCGATTGCAACCATCGTTTCGGGGACCGACGCGTCAACAGCTTGAGCCACTGCCAAGGCCGCGGGAATGACGCCGGCACCAGCGTGACCTCCTGCGCCGCGGTGACCATCATCGATATCCAGTGAGCTCGCGGCAGCGCTATTCGCCATCGCGGCGCCGACCACGCTAGAGTGATCGTCAGTCAACCAAATACTGATCGGGCCTTCGCCATACGCTTCCAACGCCGTCTGTCGGGCGGCATGAGCTAACAGCGATCGCAGGCCCGCAGCTGTGGCACCGATAAGATCTAGCATTAGCGACGAGATTGTACGCCGTGTGGCCGTCGGCAGCGCAGAGGCCGGGTAGCTGCTAACGAAGTTCGCGAGTTCAGTTATCGCTCTCACTTGAGCACTCCTCGTTCTCTGGTGAATGAAATGACCACAAAAAATCTGCATAACTAGTAAGCAATACGGTTCAGTGCCGCGCTCGCTTTGTCTGCCTTGAACTTAGGGCAAGATGATCGGAAGTGCGTCAGCTTTTTCGATTGGCGCAGATAGGGGAGCCGGACAAAAGTAACCTCCTGCCCTCCCTTG
>NZ_JAIUHW010000025.1:0-32441 GCF_020165315.1 Mesorhizobium sp. BR115XR7A | reverse complement strand
CGTGCGTTGAAGGCGTGTCTTATATTCTTCAACAGGGAAATCCATCCCGCTATTCGTATGCTCGGTCACCGTCGTGGCTCCTTCATTGCCAAACTACATCACCTTTATTCGGTCAGCCGCTCCTCCCTCTGGCGGATTGCTTCAAATCTGACGTAGAAACAGATTGCAAATGCGATCAGTATACTTGATACCTCAGTAATCGTGGGTGTGATCTCTTCCCGAATTCCCGACCACACCTTCCTGGCAGGGCCATCGTGTCTGGCCCGCTCACGCACCACCGGAAGGCAAAGAACCCAGCGATGATTAACGCCGGACAGATGAACAGGAGTACGATTGGCGAAATCGTAACAAGTCGCGGGGCGCTCAAACTCAAGGCAACGTGCTCGAGTCTTATGTTCTGGGCCTGCATGGCGAGTTGCAGTGGCTCAAAGAGGAAGTAGATCGCTACCGCACTAATGATTACCAGCGCGATCAGCGGTGCGAGCAATAGCTGGTACCCGACGCGGCGCATTCGCCGACTGCCGCGAACGAATCCTATCGCAGCCGCTGAACCGGGGGACAGGCGCGCAAACACGATAGAGATCGCAACTGCCAAACTCTCAAACGTAGCGGAGACCCAGGCCTCGCTTGTGACATAGGCATCGTACCATTGCACTGACAGGCCCGGAGGGGGGAAATCGAGGAAGCGTGAAGAGCTGGATGAGATCTGGACGATGATCAGGATGGGACTAACCAAGAGGAACACAGCAACGATCACGCTAAAGTCCCATAATAGCTTACCACCAAGCGCAGCCCGCTCACAACGCCTGGGGAGGCCGGCCGGAAAGCAGACACTACCTCCGACGGCGCGCACCAAGACCGGGGCGAGGTCAACGAGTTGCAAGTAAGCGCTGGTTGAATGGCGAAGGGTAGAGCCTGCTGATTGGCCAACGCCTCGCTGAGAGCCGAGCAGCGGTTCGATTCCCACGAAATAGTTGGATATTGCGTAGTGCACGAGCGTGATCGCGAGCAACACGGTGGCAACGGTGGCCGCAAGCGGCCAGTTAGGCGTCGCGTTCATCAGCTTCCGTGGTACGATTGTGTTCCGATCGCCTAGCAGTGAGGGTGTGATGTAGAACTCAAGTGCGAACACGAAGAGGAGCAGCCCGGTCGCTCTTACGCCTGGCGCGCTTATGAGAAAGAACATGCGCCAAAAATTCTGGGCCGGGGAGGCTCCCAGAGAGGCAGCAGCGCACGTCAGACTGTCCATGACAGGCTCAGAGCACTTCGCGTGACGGTGCGGAGATGTAGCAGGACGCGTAGATATAGCCGGTCGTGCGCTCTAGGCGATCCTCCATGCCGAGTTTGGCCATAGCCTTCAGGATTGCTTGCCGTTCCGTTGGTGTGGAGAAGCGGCGCTGGCGTTGTCTTAACCGATCTACAACCTTGGTTTCCAAAGCGAAACCCCGAAGTGTCCGCGCGATGTCGTCATAACTGAAGGGGTGCATTGCAAAGGCGACGACCCATGGGTGTGACGTCGCGGAGGCCTTATACACGCGTGCAAAGGTTCGCGCCGTGGCGTAGCCCACACAGCCTGTGCTGATGATAATATCCGCACCCGCAAGGGCGCAACGTTCATTGGGGGTCAAGTCACGGGTTTCCAAATCCCCCGTGATGCCAGCCTTCAGCAGCCCCAGATTCCGTGCATATCTAACAGCCCGGAACGATGGATCCACGCCGACGAACTGAATGTCGTCACGGAGGCCGCGATCGCGAAAGAAAGCGCGATGCTCAGTCTCCTGTCGGCGCGAGAGAGATCCGCTGGGTTCCAGATAGGCAGCATACAGATCGTCGAGATCGAGATCGGTGCGCAGCAAGGCGGCGTTGACGCCATAGGAGCAACCGACATCGATAATTTTCAACCAAGTCTTGTTTCGAACGCGTCGATAATCGGCGAAGATCCTTTCGAAGACCGGCTTGGCCCGATCTGGGATCATATAGTCCAAGGCCAAATGCGCGCGAAAATAGGCGTGCGGCCACTTGCGATTATAGGCTGCCGTGAAGTCTTGCTTCGCCCCCTGAATGCTGCTGTGCAGTCCACTTGCTGGCGCCATTGTCCACCTCATTGCCCCGTGGCCTTGGGTCACAGCCGACCGTCAAGAGCGCTCAGTCTGAAGCTGAGACCGGCGACATGGACCTGACATGCTGCTTTCCTTCATTCCATCGATCGCGATCTGATCCAAGACATGAACATCCGTTGGCGCCCTGCCGCCTTATGTTGAAGGAGTTTCAAAAGTCGTACCAACTGCTCAGAAAAGCCCAGAAAACTTTTCTCTTAGGGATCATGGGTTACATGAGAGTGCGGCCGGTATCCGAGCCGAACACTACCGTGTCTGATACTTGACAACCTACAGCAGGTGTCGAAAGCCCAGCGCCGTCCCAGGATCGCACGTTCAGACCGTTCGACGGAAGCCTTGCGCTAAAGGGAGCATTTATATGCATAGATCGCTGATCGGCGTCCTCTGACGCAATTTCCATGATCGTGCTGCACCGATCGGCCTTGTCTAAAGGAGATCGATTTTGCCGCAGCGGTACATCTTTTGAGGCTCGCGATCTGTCGTTCCGTCTAGCCGTTGGGCCATGTTCAGCTGATTGCGGCTCGAACGAAAGGTTTGTCGCGCGCAATCGGGTTGGACAAGTGGCAGTCAAAGGGCAATGCAACAGTTCTGAAGTCATACGCTTAGGCCCCTTTTGCGAAGGGAAAACATCCTGTTGATCTGGCTCACACGAGGATGGTTGCCGGCCCCGAGAAATTCGGCGGTGAGATCGTTTGCGCCGATAATTTCCGAGAGGAGATCGTCCCGCGCACCACCGGGGAAGCCTAAGAGGATGCTGCCCGCCTCTGTGAGGAATTTTGGGCCTTCCGATAGATAGCGGCAGAGCAATCCATAACCCGGGTCGATGGCTCCTCGCTCGATGTTGTCCTCATACTGGTAGTCATCCGGCGCAAAGACCGACGGATAGTTCCAAAATATGAAATCGAATTTTCGGTGCGGTGGAACATTTGTAAAGATGTCGCTTTCGATTACCTCAACGTTCTTGATGCCGTTTCTTGCAGCATTTTCTAACGCGTTCGCGACCGCCTTAGGATCGATATCACAGGCAACCAACGACGCAGCGCCGAGTTTTGCGAGGTATAGTCCCGGAAGGCCGAAGCCGCAGCCGATCTCCAAAATGCTTTTTCCTTCAACGGGAGGAAAATTGTCAGTATACCAACGCCAACTGTGGAAATCTTGTGGGGGATAGACACCTTCGTGAACGGCCAAGTCCAGTCCAAATTCCTGCATCCGCAGCGGGAAAGTGCGCTGTTGGCTAAGTTTGAGTCTCGTCTTTATCCGGTCAATTTCCGTCATATTCCTGCTCTCCTCGAGCTAGACACGATAGACACTGCGATCGGCTCAGGACCGTCTGGGAGACTTCAGAGTCGTAAAAAAACCGCCTCATTCAGTTTCGAGTCCTCAGAGCCCGAGGATGGATAGAATAAATTATGATGTCAATCATCAAAATGAGTATATTTTGTAGTACAAATTCTACAAAGAGCGACAGTACGGTAATATTTATAGCCTGCTTGTGAAATATTCGTAAAATATATTAACAAATATGTCATATCTGTAAGGCAACGGGTTGAGCCGTTGGAGTCAAAAAACAGTGCGCCTTCCCGTGCTCGCCATGGATCGTGCCGGTTGGCCACACTACCACCAACCTCGTGGTAGGCGGCATTGACCAAGTCCGTCATTGAGGGACTGCGAAATCACCTGATCGAGACGGCGGCGACGCGCCCCAAGCCGCGATCGACCTCGGCAACGAGGTGATCGTCGGCGTCAATAAGTACCGGTTGGAGACTGAGTCCGACAATGCGGCGGTGCGAGACGCGCAGATCCGTCGTCTAGAACAAACAAAACGCGTCAGCGCGATCCCAAGCGCGTTGACGCAGCCCTTGCCGCGCTTGGTGAGACTGCGGCCAATGGCAAGGGCAATACGCTCAAAGCGGCGATCGAAGCGGTGCGCACTCGCACGGCGGTTGGGGAGATTTTCCAACACTTTGCGCCGCGCCTTCGGCGATTACGCGGCTGTACGCCGAAGTGATCTCGAAGGCGCCGCCTTTCCGTCCGCTCGGCCGTCAACCGAAGCTGATGGTGGCCAAGCTCGGCCAGGATGGCCTGTGACTGGGGCGCCAAAGTAATCGCATCTGCGTTTGGCGATCTCGGCTTCGACCTGGTCGCGGGGCCGCTCTTCCAACCCCGCAAGAAGCAGCAAGCATGGCCGTGGCCGCCGATCGCGACCTCGGACCGATCACCACGCTCGCCATCACAGGCATCTCGGTCGTGGTCTTCATCATCTCGATGTATGTGCCGTCGATCGCCCAAGGGGGTCGTGCAGGGCGCGTCGGTCGCCGGCGGCATGGAGCGATCCGGCAGGGCGGGCGGACCCCAACCTTCGCCGAAGACGGCGCATTCTTGGAGCGAGGGCCGTGTCCAGGGCGCGCAGACGGCGAGCGACGCAAGAGCTGGCGGGTCTCGTCCATGCGGGTGCTGCACTTCGAGATATGGCTTCATCGGCAGCGCCGGATGGGCGGCCGGCTCGGCGGCAAAGGAAAGAGCAATCGCGTCGCCCGGCACCTTTGCGGGCTCTCTCCTGGGGCTTGCCGATGCCAAGCTAGATCAGAGCCGGCATCGGGCGGGCGTACAGCCTTCCGGCCGGGTCCGCCGATCGACGACACTAAGTGAGGAAACTACTCGGCATGGCCTCAGGCAACCCGCCCGACAACCCCTTATCTTGCCGCGCGGCAGGAGCGGAACGAACGCTATGGCTCTTATGTGAAGGCGGCGGCCGCCTGGCGTCTTGTCAGCATCGCCGGCATTGCCATGGCGGTGATCGGATTTTCCTATGCGCTCTTCCAGAGCACGCAGGTCAACCATGGTGAACCGTACATCGTCAAGGTCTTTAAGCTCGGCACGGCCTCGAGCGCGGGCTTCCCGCAACAGATCGAGTATGCCGATCCCCGCGTCGTCAGGGCAAGACGACCCTGATCGCCGCCCTATACAGCTCTTTTTGCAGAGGGCCGTTCGCGGGATTCGAGTTTCGCTCCAGTCGAACGCTGACAGCGTTCGCCAGGGCGTCACCACCGCGCCCTCGAACGATCTAGGGAGCCGCTCCCCGTCACGGATCGAACTAGCCGCTGCTAAGAAGGCGTCAGGTTCGTCCACCTGAATGTGGTCGGCGCGGCAGAGCAGCGACATCTCCTAATTGCGGATCGCTCTGGCGAGGACTTCCGCGACGCGCGCCGGGACACCAGCCTGATCCCGAATTTGAGCTCGAAATGACGGACCGAGTTTGCTTCACCCTGGCGCGGGCAAGCTGGCGAGGCCCGAGACACGCACAGGGTACAAG
Source organism: Mesorhizobium sp. BR115XR7A (assembly GCF_020165315.1). Lineage (NCBI taxonomy): Bacteria > Pseudomonadati > Pseudomonadota > Alphaproteobacteria > Hyphomicrobiales > Phyllobacteriaceae > Mesorhizobium > Mesorhizobium sp. BR115XR7A. The sequence goes on along the minus strand of NZ_JAIUHW010000025.1, from coordinate 27,011 downwards.
CGAAAATTCAAACAGCTGATTTGGGCACTTCTGAATAACGGCGCCATTCCCGACAGCGCCATCCTTGAAATTCTATCGACGAAACTCGACAAGCTTGCGCCTAAGCCGGGCAAGGTCCCGGTTGTGGACGAGGTTGAGGAATTCGAGGGTGCGATCGTGCAGGAATTTGCAGCCGACGGACGCGCGATTGCCCTTCGCCACATCTGCGCTTACCGCGATCGAACTTCGAAGTCGGTCTTATCGGGCTCGAAGAACTATTCAAAGCCTGGCTGGAGCCTCGGCCAGTCAAGGACGTCCGGCCCCTGGCCGGGGTCGATCCGGCGCGTTGGTCGACAGAATGCTTCCAGCTGAGGAAGAGGCTTGGAATGGTTGACATCGGCATGTCGTGATCGGGTTCCAGGGATGAGAAAAACGACCTTGCGGCCGCGCTCTGGTATCTCGTCGACTCTCGGGCGCCAGAGGTCCCGACCGCGCTTTCCAAGCGACGGCGCACCGGTGATTACAAATATCTTGAAGCGATCGCGGCCGCGTGGGAAAGCGGGTGGCAGGTCAAGCGCACCGGCGTCGGTACCTGGCGGTCGGTGAGACGTTTGAACAGGTCTTCACCTCCCGGGAGTATGACAGCGCGTCGAGGACGTGCGTCCGGATCTTAATTGAGACGTTTAACGCCGAGCGTCTTGAGTTAGATGATGTCCTGAAACTGCTTGCTGTGCCCACGAGCAGAACGGCCGTTCGGCGCTTTATTAGCTCGCTTATGCCGCGCCCGCCGTCAGCGACATCACAGTAAGTTGTCAATCGTTGGATGGGCGCAGTGTTTGCGGAGGCGGCCAAGCATTCGACAGAAAAAACGCTGCACGAACTCTGGGGGCGGGTTTTTCCGCATAAAACCAACGAGGCGATTTCTAAAGGTCTCGGTGAACTGAACGGCTCGAAGGAAGTTAGCCACGCCGCCAGACTGATCGATTTTTCAAAAGATCACCAAGCGACGCCGTTCGAATTCGTCGAGGCGTGCAGCCGCGAGAGCCCTACCGCAACGGCGGCGGAACGAACCGAACTCAACGCTTATCTGCTTATAATGTGCAGCCAATGGGATCTGGCAGATCGATAACGATCGTGGCCGATGTGCTCCCCCGTCTACGTCGCGTCGCGCTTGCTAATGGCTTTTCCGATCGCACCCGCGCGTTGTTGGATCGGCGGCTTCCTACTTGTCGCACACGTGGGACCTCAACAAACGGCTATTGAAGTTGCTCCGCAATGCCTGTCGCGACGGGGCGAATATTGAGGGGTTGATCGAGCCCCTGGCGTTTTCCGAGATCGAGTTGCTGTATGTCTTTGATGAAGACAACAACAACGATCTTAAGACCCTCATTTCAAGGTTCCTTTGGCCGGTCTACCGCGCATGAGCAATTCCAATCAGCCACGAACGCCCCGGCCGATCGCACGCATTGGATCGATGAATGTCGGCGCGATCGAGATTGACTTCGAACTCGCCCGCTCGATCAGGCCAAAGGATCATCGGATACCATCAGAGCCAGCGAGCACAAGATCACAGCAACGGGCCGGAGACGCGACCGCACCCGCACCATCCCATTGCCGTCCAGACACAACTATTTTGTATTGCTCGACGGACTGCCTCTGCCGTCGTGGCGCGGCCATGTAGAACTTTCCCATAGTACCTCGTTCGACTCGGAAGAAAATGTAGAATCAAAGCATGGGATCAAACATATGGCCCCAGCTACTCGCGGACACCTGACCTGCCACTGAACCTTATCCAGCGGCGATTAGAGCCTGGACCGTTTCTGTTACGCCGTGGGGCGCGGGATGAGCAACCGGCGAAGACGCGGAGCCTTCGATTAGCGCAGCGTCGGAGCCGGTTACGGTGATGACCTCGGCATAGGCCGCCGGGGTCTGGTAGCCGAGCGAGGAATGTGGCCTTGCAGAGTTGAACAACACGACGAGAGAACCCCCACGGGACCGAGGAACGCGAGCTTCTTTATCCATGGCATCCCTGGGCCAGGCGTCGTGTTCACGTTCATGAGGTGATCGAGAAGGTTGACCGGGAGGTTTTCCGCTGCAGTCTCTCTGGCCACGCCTCCGATCGGTGGCTGGAGGTTCCGGCCTGGATGTTTGATCGCGCGGTCTGCACCGCGTGGCGCATTGCCGCTGCCCCACATGTCGATCCCAGAACGCTTGGCGTCTTGGTGACACTGCTGCAGGACGCGACGGCCAATTCCCACACCCCATCGCAATTGGAGGATTCGGGCGCAGCATCGGGTCCTCACGACGCGAATCGGGGAGAGGTCCATGCCGCGCCAGCCCACGACATATCAGTTCGATCTGTTCTCCAACCCGCACGATGCGCCGACCGCGCAGATGCCACCATGGCAGGCGCTGCCGGAAGAGACGCGCCTGACGCTTAGAACGCTGATGGTGCGCCTGATCCTCGACCACGTCGACGGCGAGCGCGCCGTTCCACGGGAGGAGGCGCGCCATGGTGCATGAGAAGATCCGGCCCCACCATCTGGAGCGCAAGGCGATCCTGTATGTGCGGCAATCCTCGGCCCATCAGGTTCTGCACAATCGTGAGAGCCGCGCCCTGCAGTGTGCGATGCGCGATCGCCTGGTGGCACTCGGCTGGTCTTGCATCGAGACGGTCGATGACGATCTCGGCCGCTCTGCCGCAGGCGGCGTCACACGTGCCGGATTCGACCGAATGGTAGCCGAAGTCTGCCTCGGCAAGGTCGGTGCGGTCGCGGCGCGGGAAGTATCGGGCTTCGCCCGCAACAGCCGTGACTGGCAGCAACTCAAAGATGTGCCGCGTCGTCGATACCGTGCTGGTCGATCAGGAGACGGTCTATGCGCCGCGTCAGGGTAATGACCGGCTGCTGCTGGGACTGAAGGGCAGCCTCAACGAATATGAGCTTGATCTTCTGCGTCAGCGTTCCCTGTCGGCACGCTACGAGAAGGCCCGGCGCGGCGAGCTCATTGTCACGGCCCCGGTCGGCTTCGTGAAGGTCGGCGACAGGCTTGAGAAGGATCCCGATCGCCGTGTCCAGGACGCCATCATTCTCGTCTTCGACAAGGTGGCCGAACTCGGCAGCGCCCGGCAGGCCCTGCTCTGGTTCCTCGAGCATGGGCTGGATTTGCCAGCCAAGCGCAACAATGGCGATGTGGTCTGGCGCAGGCCAAGCTATGCGACCATCCACCGAATGATCGAGAACCCGATCTACGGCGGCGCCTACGCCTATGGTAAGACTCGTGCTGCGTCGGGATATGATGCAACAGCCATTCGCTCGCGCAGCCGCCGTAAGGCGCGTGATGAATGGCTGGCGCTGATCCCGGGTGCACACGAAGGCTACGTCGGCTGGGAACGGGCGGAAGCGATCCGCAAGATGGTGAGCGACAACGTACCCACGAGCGGGCATCACGGGGCGCCCAAGCATGGCAACGCTCTGCTCGCCGGCCTTGTCCGCTGCCGGCGCTGTGGACGCAAGCTGACGGTCCGGTACACAGGGACCAAACATAACATTCCGCGCTATTCGTGTTAGCGGGGCTTGCTCGACAATGGCGAGCCGCGCTGCATCGCATTCGGAGGATTGCGCGTCGACGACGCCATCGAGGAAGCTCTTCTGCGGGTTGTCGAGCCGGGAGCGATTACCGCTGCCGTCGAGGCCGAAGCACAAGCGGCCAGTCGCCGCGATCAGGTTCGTGATGCGCTGGTGCGCGATCTCGAGGCGGCACGCTACAGCGCTGATCGGGCATTCCGGCAGTACGACGCCATCGATCCGCAGAACCGGCTGGTCGCGGCGGAACTGGAGTTGCGATGGAACCGGGCGCTCACGCGTGTCGGCGAGATAGAGAGCCGGATTGCCGCGCATGATGGCTCGACATTGGAACCATCACTTCTGTCGCCAATACACGTCGCCGCGCTCGCCGCCGATCTCAAGACTGTCTGGTCGGCGCCGACGACCGACGCGAGGCTCAAGAAGCGCATCGTGCGCACCGTCATCCACGAGGTGGTCGCCGATATCGATGAAGAAGCGTCAGATATCGTTCTCCTGATCCATTGGGTTGGCGGCGTCCATACTGAACTGCGCCTGCCAAAGCGGCGCCGTGGACAGCGCAACAGCACGTCCGGCGATATCATCTCGGCCGTCCGCCAACTGGTGCTCATCGCCAATGATGATCTGATTGCCGGCATCCTCAACCGCAATGGACTGGTGACCGGCCACGGCAATCGATGGACACGCGAACGGGTCACCGCACACAGGTCGCATCATAAGATCCCTGTCTTCCGGCCAGCGGCGGACGGCAAAGAGCCATGGCTTAACCTGAACAAGGCGGCGCGCCTTCTCGGCGTAGCACCGAAGACCCTCAGGCTCGCCGCCGAGGCGGGCGAGATCGAAGGCGTTCATCCTCTGCCGGATGGCCCGTGGATCTTCAGCCGATCAACGCTCGGCGAACCGGCGGCTCAGAGCATCGTTCATCGTGCGCGGCAGAATCCAAAATACCCCACAAGATCGCATCCCGATCAACAAAACCTATTTACTTCAACGACATAGACAGATGGGCGTTATGAAACAGGATTTAAGTCCCCCGTCCATTCAGCGATGGCACTGCGGGCGTGATCCAGGCCGAAGAACAGGCTCTCGTTCAGGAGCTCATCGCGCATCCATCCATTGAATGACTCGACATAGCCGTTCTGCATCGACTTGCCCGGCGCGATGTAGTGCCATTCCACCCGATGATCCTTCGACCAGGCGAGGATGGCGTTCGAGGTGAACTCGGTGCCGTGGTCGGATACGATCATGCCCGGCTTGCCGCGGTGGGCGATCAGTTCCGTCAGTTCACGCGCCACCCGGCGGCCGGAATCGCCGCCAGGCATTCGAGCGTCACGTCGTCGACGATGTTGAGCACGCGGAACCTCCGGCCGCAGGCGAACTGGTCATGCACGAAATCCAGCGACCAGCGTGCATTCGGCTTCGCCTGGACCAGGATCGGAGCCCGCGTCCCTACCGCTCGGCGCCTGGAGCGTCGCTTGCGCACGGCCAGTCCTTCTTCGCGGTACAGCCGGTAGATGCGGTTGACCCCAGATGCCTCGCCCTCGCGCCCGAGCAGGATGAACAGCCGCCGGTAGCCGAAGCGTCGGCGCTAGTTGGCGAGGTCACGCAGCCGACCACGCAGCTCCGTCTCGGGCGGACGCCGGGACTGGTAGCGGATCATCTTGCGATCAGCGCCCACAAAGGAACAGGCCGGCGCTCCGACAGGCCCATGACGGCCTGCAGATGCGCGACGGGTTCGCGCTTGGCGGCGGGCCCTACCATTAATGGGATGGTCCGCCCCGTCCTCCCGCAGCATCATCTGGGCAGTCACAACAAAGGAGGTTGCAATGTCCCCACGCAATGCGCCGCGCCCTGCGGCCGTCTCTGGTGGCGATATCGGCAAGAACATCTTCCACGTCGTGGGCTTGGACAGCGACGGCGAGCCGTCCAGCGAGTTCGCTTCCGACGCGATACGTTGATGAAGTTCTTTGAGCGGGCAGCGCCGGCAATCGTCGGGTTGGAATCGTGCGCTGGATCGCAATGGATCGCCAGGAGACTTCAGGCACTGAGGCACAAGGGTCGCCTGATCCCAGCGCAGTTCGTGAAGCCATACGTCAAGTCGAACAAGAGCGACATCATCGATGCCGCTGCTATCGCCGAAGCAGCCACGCGACCGACGATGCGATTTGCCGCGATCAAGAGCGAGGAGCAATCCGACCTCCAAGCTTTGCATCGGGTGCGCGACCAGATGATCGGCACGCGAACCCGTCTGATCAACCAGATGCGAGCATTTTGCCTGGAATACGGCATCGCATTGAGACAGGGCGCCGGACTGTTCAAGCTCGACTTGCCACTGGTTCTCGATGACCTTTCGAATGACCTCTCGCCGGCAATGCGCAAACTGCTCGTGGACCTGTTCGCAGATCTGCGCCAGTTGGAGCAGCGCATCAACGACGTGACGAGGGAGATCGCAGCGATCGCAGACCGAGAAGATGTGGCCCGCCGGCTCATGACGATCCCCGGAATCGGAGCATTGGGAGCCACCGCGCTACTAGCGGCCGTCGGCACCGGATGCCAGTTCCAGAAGGCTCGCGAGCTGGCCGCATGGCTGGGGCTGGTCCCTCGAGAATACTCGACCGGAGGCAAGCAGAAGCTACTCGGTATCAGCAACGCGCGGGAACCGCTACGTTCGCAAGCTGCTCGTTCATGGCGCGCGATCATGCTTCCGTCACCTGGATCGAACCCAGGATCGCCTGGGAAGCTGGCTTGACGGGTTGCAGGGCCGTATGCACCCGAACAAAGCTGTTGTCGCACTTGCCGCCAAGATGGCGCGCATTGTCTGGGTTGTCCTGACCAAGCCGGGAGCGCTCTACGAACGCAGGGGCCCTGCTTTCGCCTGACGCTCCGGCTCGATTGCAAGGCTCGGGAATAGTGATGACGAAACAATGGATCAGCATGCCGTAAGCCCTGTGCAAAAAAGTGGGCTTCGTGCCCGAACCATTTATTGGGAACGGCGTGCGCGGATCTCATCATGGCCTGGCTGCAACAGCAGCTCACTCGCGAGAGGCCGGATACATTTATGCAACTGGAATCGTCATCGGCGATGTCGCGAACCCTTGCACGGACGGGCGGACCGTACATTTTTTGACAGAAGCTCACGCAGCGCCGAGGCTTCAGGCATCTGGTCTGCGAGCAGCTTCTTCAGCTTGGCATTCTCGTCTTCCAAGGCCTTCAGGTGCGCATTTCGCAAAAGCCGGACAGGGGTTCCGCTAATTCCCGGACAGCGATTTCGCTAATGTCGGGACAGTTTGGCGGCGACGGTCCTCGGGTGCCTTGTTGCATTCATGGATGATTGATTTCGCCGTTTTCGACGCCGGTCAAGAGGGGCGCGGCCTTTTGCTTTCGCATGCTATCGCCCTGGAGCACGATGCGGTGGGCGTTGTGCACGATCCGGTCGAGAATGGCGTCGGCGACGGTGGGTCTGCGATCAGGTCATGCCATCTGGCCACCGGGACCTGGGCGGTGATCAGGGTGGATTTGCGGCGATAGCGTTCCTCGACGATTTCGAACAGATGGAAGCGCTGTTGGTCGGTGAGGGAGTGGGTTCCGAAGTCATCGAGGATGAGCAGTTGCGCGCGGGTGAGCTTGTCAATGAGGCGTGGGAAGCGGCCATCGAGACGAGCGAGCGCCAAATCCTCGAACAGGCGCGGCACGCGCACATAGAGCACGGAATGATCGAGCCGTGCCGCTTGCCGGCCGAAGGCGCAGGCCAGCCACGACTTGCCGGTTCCGGTCTGGCCGGTGACGATCAGGTTCTCATGCGCTTTCAGCCATTCGCCCTGGGCGAGCGCCATGGTGCCGCGCCGGTCGAGCCCGCGCGGCGCGGCAAAGTCGATGTCCTCGATGCAGGCTTCGGGAAAGCGCAGCCTGGCTGAGGCGAGCCGGTTCCGGACGCGCTTGTCGGCCCGTATAGCGACCTCGCGGTCGAGCATCAGGCCGAGCCACTCGTCACGGCTGAGCTCGTTGGCGTTGTTCTGTTCGGCCAGCTCGCGCCAGGCGGTGGCCATGCCGGCCAGACCGAGGGCCTGCATCTGGTCGAGGGTGGGGTTCGTCAGCATTCTTTCTTCCTTTCCTTCACTGGTAATAGGTGGAGCCGCGGATGTTGGCGTGCTGGGGTGTCGGCTTTGCCGGTTCTGCGGAGCTGGCCCGGTCGAGGCCGGCTTTGAGGATGGCGGTGACGGAGGTGTAGGCGATCGCGTTGATCAGCAGCGCCCGCTCGCAGGCGGCATCGAGACGCTCCGGCCCATAGCGCGGCGCCAGCGACAGGATGCCCATGGCCGAGCGGTATCCCTGTTCCGGATGCGGCCGGTCGCGCATCATGCGCTCGACCAGAATGGCGGCGTTGGGGCCGATCCCGGCCGCCCGGCTGATCAGGCTGGCCGGCGTGGTGTTGGCGTAGCGCTGATGCGCCTTGGGCATGTGTTCATTGACGGTGACCTGGCCGGAACGCTGCGAGCGACGGACATGGCAGGCGACACGCTGGTGATCGTGGAAGATCTCGACCACTCGATGAGTAAGCCGCACCTCGACGGTGCGCCCGATCAGCCGGTGCGGCACCGAGTAGAAGGTCTTGTCGACCTCGACATGGTAGTCAGGATGCACCTTCGCCGACTTCCACTCGGCGTATTCGAACGGTGCTGCCGGCAGCGGTTTCAAGGCAGCCCGCTCGATCTCCTCGAACAGTTCGCGGCGGCTTTGGCCGACATGGCGCATCGGCCGGTTGTTCAACTCCTCGAGCAGTTCGGCGATCGCCGCGTTGAGCTCGGCGATCGAGAAGAAGGATCGATTCCTCAGCCGTGCCAGAATCCAGCGCTCGACGATCAGCACCGCGCCCTCGACCTTGGCCTTGTCGCGCGGCTTGCGGCTGCGGGTCGGCAGGATGGTGGTATCGTAGTGCTCGGCCATGGCGGCAAAGGTCGCGTTCAGCGTCGGCTCGAACCACAGCGCCTTGACGACACCGGCCTTCAGGTTGTCGCACACGATCGCTCTGGTGACGCCGCCGAAGAAGGCGAGCGCTCGCACCTGGCCCTCGATCCAGTCCGGCAGCTTTTGGCTAGAGCTGGCAAAGGCGAAGGTCAGATTGGAGGCGCCCAGCACCGCGACAAAAATCTGCGTCGGGTAAATGGCGCCGGTCGCCGGATCGATCACCGACACCGTCTGCCCGGCATAGTCCGTCTGCATCCGCGCCCGCCGCATGCCGGTTGCGGAATGTCGCGCTCGTCCGGCGCTCGAAAGCGGCGAAGTGCTCGCAGAACCAGGTGTAGCCGTAACCGTCGGGATGGGCGGCGCGATACTCCTGCCACAACAGCGTCAGCGTCACCCCCTTGCGCTTCAACTCCCTGGCGATCAGCGCAAAGTCCGGTTCGCTCAGGTCTTGCGGCGGACGACCGGCACGGCCAAACAGCAGCCGCTCAAGCGTCGCCTCGTCGTGGCCGGGCGGCAGCGGCCAGCATGCCAGCCCGGCCTCCCGCGCCCGCAGCAAATAGGTCGATACCGTCGTCTTGCTGACCTTCAGCCGTTCCGACACCTCACGCACCGAAAGACCCTGCTCATGGGTCAGGCGCAAGATCGCTTGGATATCCCTCACGCTCGTTCGTCTCGCTTGCTTCCGTCTCGGCATGGCCCCTCTCAACGTCATCGTGAGAGGCCAAACTGCCAGAACGGCGCAGCCGAGAACCGACCGTTAAATCCGCTCCCGAAAACTGTCCGGGATTTAGCGGAATCGCTGTCCGCGAATTACTGAAATCACTGTCCGGGATTTAGCGAAAAGGGTGTCCGGGAATTACCGAAACACGCACTTCAGGCGCTTGGCGTCCGACACGTCCATCCCGCCATACTTCGCCTTCCAGTTATACAGCGTCGCCTCGGAGACCCCGTGCTTGCGGGCCAGATCGCCCGCTTTGCACCGCCTCGTGCTCGCGCAGAGAACCGCGATGATCTGCTCTTCCGTAAACCGCTTTCTCTTCATCAGTCCGTCCTTCAATCAAGGCCCGGACTCTAATCTCAGATGGTGGAAATTCTCAGTGGCAGGTCACACCGTCGATGAGAAGGTAAGATTGCAACTTCTGCCAGCACCTCTCGCGGCATCGGCTCGCTGGCCGATCTCCACTGGAGAGATTGAGAAAAAATCGCCAAACGGAGAAGTCGTTGATTGGGAGTCGGCTGCACCAACCGCCGGCTATCTTTGCGGCAGCCTCCGAGGGGACTGTCGCCTGATAATGGGAGAGTCTCTCGCCGGCCTGCGACGTTTGCAATACCCATTCCAAGCCGTACCAGCTTTTGGCGATAACTCGCTTGCGATCAGGATAATATTAGCCTGTCACGTGGAGAGGGCTAACAGTCTCAAAGCGGGGGTCGAGATCCGTAGCGAACAGAGTTGAGGAGCTAACATCTCATAGGGTCCTAGGCTATTCGAGCTTAAGACTGCCGGCATTTGCCTAGCGGCTTCCAAAACTTCGCGTCGGACGAACCCTCAGGGCCTCTTGCATCGAAGCCTCGTATGGGACGGCGACCAGGCTCCCTGGCGGACATCGAACAATCCTTTGGGGGTGGCGTCTGTCCAATCCTAACGAGTTACCCGGGCACAAAGAATGTACTCACGATCGTGGCTAAGGCATTCATTTTTGCAACAACTGACCGCACCTCAACCCGCGCGAGGCTCGAAGTGTCGATAAACGAGGCCCTAATGCGAAACATGCAGACGGCATCCTTTAGATGCAACTTCTATCTGCTTCCGGCCTTCTCACTCTATGCTTTTTCCTCTGCGATCGAAGTGCTTACGCTGGCGAATGAAGCGACCGGGCAAAACGCCTACAGTTGTCAGGTTGTTTCGGGTGACGGACAACCGGTAACGTCGAGCTGCGGCATTACCATAAGTCCGGCGGTGGGTTTGCGCTCGGAGCGTGACCGCAACCTGCGATCAACTCCAGCTCCCATCGCCATAGTGTGCGGAGGCCGTTCCCTCCCTCGCAATGACAGCAAGTTGGAGGCTTGGCTCAGAGAGTGCCGCCACCGTCGCGCACGCCTCGTCGGCATAGGCGGCGGAACCTTTGTCCTTGCTCGAGCGGGGGTTGCGGAGGGTCGCCGCTGCGCAGTGCACTGGGAGCAATTCCCGCTATTTCAGGAGCAATTTCTAAGCGTTATAGCTACACAAGCCGCATTTGAAAGAGACGGTGACCTGTATACCTGCTCTGGCGGAGACGCATCGTTTGACACATTTCTAGATCTAGTTGGACGCGACCATGGAGTTGCCGTCGTAAATCGCATCTGCGAGAAGGCCGTTGCATGTCGTGTTCGCTCGGCTGGAGATCGTCAACGCCTCCCCCCAAATTCCCGCATACGTTTCAATCACAAGGCAGTCGTCCAAATCATCGATCAGATGGAGGCACATATCTGCGACCCCAAATCAATCAATGGATTGGTGGCAGCGATTGGACTTACGCGCCGCCAAGTCGAGCGACTCTTTAAGCGGGAATTAGGACGTACTCCGAGCCGCTACTACCTAGAACTTCGTCTGGAACGCGCTCAGTTGCTGCTTCGCACCTCGAGGCTATCAGTTATCGAGATAGCGATAGCGTGCGGATTCGTTTCGGCATCACATTTCGCGAAAGTTTATCGAATCATGCACGGCTGCGCCCCACATCAAACTCGGTTGTTTTTGCGCGAAGTCGGACAAGATCACCCGTATAATCCGCTCGTCGGAGGGCAGCTCGGCGAAAAACCGGGGCACATCCCTGCTACTGCTAATCGCCGACTTGGCGACGATATTGCGGAGGTTGCTGCTTGCGCTTCTAGACTGAGTTCCAATACTCAGCGCTCATCCTAGCGAGATCTCCCCAAGGGCTCTCTGCGAAGCCTCTGAGCACGATTAACTCGAAGGAGTCGCTGTGTTGTGAGCGGTAACGTGACCGATCAGGATTGTTGCCCATCGGCAGACGAGAAACGCGGCGGCGAATAGGTTGAGGGCGCGTTCGCAGGCGTTGTTCGTTGCGTCGACCATTCCTGGCCATTGGGCAAAGGTCAAAAGTTGATCGCGAGCTCGCCTGAACTTGTTTTGGATGTCGCGGGCCAGATCGCACGACGTTGTGGTGGCGAAGTTGTCGTCCAGACTTCGCTCCAGTGCGCGACGCTTGCCGGCGATGGTCGAGGCGGCGAAGGTTTCGATACCGTCGGCTAGGGCGAAGGCCCTTTGCAGGCAACGCTTGAGCCGTGGCCGAGTACGCGCTGACCCGCATCAAGCAGGGCGAGCGGGTCTTTGCCGATGAGACCACGCTGCCAACGCTGGCGCCGGGATCGGGTAAGGCCAAGATGGCTTATTCGTGGGCCTATCTGCGCGATTATGCGCACCCGTTGATTATGCGCAGCTCACCGGGACAGGACCCGCTAACCATCGGCTTCCCAGACTATTTCGAAGAGGCGAACTGCGCATAACTCTTAAAGGCTCAACAGGAACTGCATGAGCTGGTCCGGCGGCCGATATCGGCCTTGACTGGCCGTCATGGGCAACAGTCGGTTGAGCGTAGCGCTCCTTCATGGCAAGATCCGCCTAAGGTACATGTGCGTCGTGGCGGGTTGGCGGTCGTACGCCAGAGCGGCACGCTGCGGTCTTTGCGCCCCTTGCCATGCAGGTGCGCGACCGCCGAGCCGTCGACGACGACCTCGCCGACGCGCAGACCGATGGCTTCAGACACGCGGGCGCCGGTGTTGTACATCATGCTGAACAGCGCGCGATCCCGCTCACCCGCCCAGATCCGCGCATCCGGTGCGTCAAGGATCGCCTGCATATCCTCGCGTGACAAAAATCCCAGGACCGGCCGGTCGAACCGTTTCATCGGAAGGGCTAGCACCTGTTCGATGACGGGCAGCGCGGTTAGGTCGTAGTGGGCGGCATACTTGAGGAAAGAGCGGAGCGCCGCCAGGCGGGCGTTGCGCGTGCGGGCGCCGTTGCTCCGCTCCTTCTCCAAGTGGTCGAGGAAGCCGAGGATCAACTGCGCATCGAGGTCGGTCAGAGTCAGCCGGGTGGGTGCCGTCGCCTCGGCGAAGCCGAGCAACAATCGGAAGGTATCGCGATAGGCGGCGATGGTGCGCGAACTGACGGCTCGCTGATTGCCGAGATGCGCGATGAAAAAGCGTTGAAGCAGGCTGGGGAAGGACGGTGTCAGCTTGGAATCAGACATGACGATCCCTCCAACCGTAGAGGCGAAGAACTCGAACCGTTTGCCCGCGATCGCCATGAGTTCCGGGACGCCGGCAAGATACCAATAGGTATCGGAGATCTTGGCGTGGCCGACGTAGGTCGAGAGCGCCGCCATGGCGTTATCGATATCGGCGCCATGTTCGTGCCAGAGCTGGATACGACGACAAACGAAAGTGTGGCGCAGGTCGTGAAGGCGCACCGCGCCATGGCCGCCCCGCGCGGGTCCAACCAAGGTTGGTGCGAAGCTTCTGGAAAGCCTTATTGATGCGCCGCTTGGCGATAAATCCGCCCGCCGGAGACAGAAATAGGGGTGAGTCCTCGGTAAGCGCACCATGACGCGCCCGAACCGCCAGATAGCGCCGTAGCTCGGCTACGACGGTGGCGTGTATGGGCACATGCCTCGACTTGCGGAACTTGGTGTTCCGTATCGTGAGGAAGACTCCATCGAGATCGACATCGCTGCAGCGCAGGTGGAGTGCTTCTGACCGGCGCAGACCCGTAGCGGCGATCAGCCCGAAGATTGTCGCGTAGGTTGCCGGCCGCAATCCGCCCTCGGGGCCCAGGCGCCAAGCGGCGGCCACAAGGTCGCAGATCTCCCGCTCTGAATAGATGTGCGGTGCGAGGCGGCGGTGTGAACGACCAAAGGTCGCGGTCTGGGGGAACTCGGTGTCGGGATCGAGCCGGGCCAGATACCTCGCGAACGGGCGAAGGACTTCGAGGCGTCGGGCCCATGAGAAGGGACTGGTCCGCTTGGCCTGGCCTTGCACCCAGTTCAGGACGATATCGTTGGTGAGCGGGCCACTATGGCCGCGCCCGTCGGCGAACAGGGCGAAAGAGGTGATTTGATGACCCTCCATCCTGAGGGCGAAACCAAGGGCGCGGCGTTCGGACAAATAGTCCTTTGCCAGTGAGAGCAGTGCGCGCGCCGGTCATTGCGCGCTCCCCGGCCACGGCAAGGCCACGGCTCCAAGGTTGGTCAGATCGACTTTTGCGTAGATGGCGGACGTATCGAGGCTTCGATGCCGCAGGATGTCCGCAATCTCCTTCATCGGCGCGCCAGTGCGCAGAAGTCGGCTGGCCATGCTGTGGCGGAGAATGTGGACGCCGGTTCGCATCCATCCACATCTTCGGTAGCCGGCCAGTACCGCGCGTTTGACGCTCTTGGTCGTAATCGGTTCTGGCGAACAAATATGGCCCGGTTCGACGTCGCGGGCCGCTCCTCGTGCAGATAGGCCGCAATCGCCGCTCCCGTAGCGGACGGCAGGGGCAGAGCATCGGCGCGTCGGCTCTTGGTGCCGACAAGCTTGATCGTGCCACCGGCCCAGTTGATGTCGTCGAGCTGCAGCTTGACGACTTCGCTGGAACGCAGACCGAGATCGATCAGACACCGCACCATCGCATAAGCCCGCAGGCGCGACGGGAACGTCTGATCAAAGGAACTCAGCAGTTCGTCGATCTCGGCGTCGGTCAGCACCTCAGGCAGTGATGCCAACCGCCAGTGTGCGACCCTGGGGATCGCGGCCTTCAGATCGCCTACCCAGTCGCCGGACATGCTGCGGAAGCGCAGATAGCAGACCAATGATGACGCCGTTCGCGGCGACGGTGGCGGGTCTTCGCCCCTGTTTGCCAAGGACGAAGCGGCGGATGGATGTGGCGCTGACGGTCGCCATGGAGATCGGCTGCTCGTCGAAATGCTCGACAAGAAATCCTTCGACCACTCGGCAACGCTTCCGACGCGTGTTGTCCGAGACGTAGCGCATGTGGGCATCGAAGCGCGTCAGCTCCTGTTCGATGGCGGATTTGCGGGCCGGATACTGGAGCACCACGCCGCCAGCTTTGAGCACCTCGAGAAGATGACCCAGAGCCGCCTGCAGCTCATGACGCAAACGACGGACCGGGTCGGGGCAGGCGCACGCCGGCTGGTGTTCCGAAAGCGCATAACAGCGCCCTGGCCGATCGCTTTTAGGTCGTACCTTTCTTGAGTCAGCCAATGGGCGAAGTGGGCGACGCAGCACAGATAGGCGCGCTGCGTGCTCGGCGCATATCGCCTTCGCTGCAACTGCTCACCGTACTGCGAAACAAAGGGCCGAAGAATACTGTCTTCCAACCAAGCGCGGGGCTGTGGCTGAAGGATGATCGCTTTTTGCATGTAGATCTCCTACCGAGTTGAGTGCGCTCGGAAGGAAGCACTAGGATTATGCGCATCGCATAGCTCGAATGCCGGCTACCATCTTACTGATCTACCGAAGAAAACTGGCTAGCTGTCCCGGTGAGCTGCGCATAATCAACGGGTGCGCATAATCGCGCTTATGGAGAGATCTACATAACAGGGATGATCGGCCCTTTGGCGGCAGCGGACCGCCCATCGTTGTCTATCGCTTCAAGGACAGCCGCACCGGCGAATGTGTTGCCCGCCATCTGGACGGCTATCGCGGCATCCTGCAGGTCGACGGATACGCCGCCTATGACCGGCTGGCCAAGCCCGATCGGGCCAATGACGCGGTGACGATCGCGGCCTGTTGGTCACACGCGGCGCAAGTTCTACGAACTGCATGCCGCGAGCTCGTCCACCATCGCCTCGCAGACCGTGGTGCATATGGCCCCGCTGTGGGCCATCGAGGAGGCCGTCCGGCCAGGACCCGGCAGCACGAATAGCAGCGCGTCAGGAGAAATCCGCCGCCATCGTCGCCGCGCTCTTCAGGCCGTGGGAAAACGAGCTGCCGAAGCTGTCGGGTAAATCGAAGCCCGCCGAGGCGATCCGCTATGCGCTCGGTCGGCGTGCCGCGCTCGAGCGCTTCCTCGCCGACGGCCGTATCGAGCTCGACTCCAACGCCGTCGAACGTGCGATCAGGCCGCAGACAATTACACGAAAGACCAGCCTCTTCGCTGGCAGCGACGGCGGCGGGCGGACATAGGCCACCATCGCTACGCTGCTGGCCACCTGCTTATGCCGCGCGCGGCATAAGCAGCTTTTTGCCGACCGTCGAACTATGCCGAGTGAGCAAGTTTTTACCAACACTTTCCTCAACGTAGCGGTAGCTGGATCGGCATAGCTTAGGCTCTCTCCGTCGCAATAGACGCGAAGGAGAGGACACATGAACGCAAGTGACTATCTGCAACGCAGCACACTGTATCGGAAGCTGATCCACGGGCCGTATGGCGAGTTTGCACGCGTTTATGCGGGCAGATTGTCGGACGAAGGCTTCGGTCGGCAATGCACCTGGCGATCGCTAAGCCTATTTCGTGAGTTGAGAGACTGGCATGTCGGCAACGGGCACGATCTCCAGGATTTAAGCGAAGTTCATGTTGAGCGGTTTCTTGAGCACCGTTCCAAACACTGGAGCATCGATTCGGGCGACCGATCGGCGCTCCGGCGCTTGCTTGCCGCGTTACGGCAAGAAGGTTTGATACCAACCGCCCTTCCGATTGAGCGCACGGAGTACGAGCAGATTGTTGATGTGTTCGCGGCTTACCTCACGAATGAGAGAGGGCTCGCCGCCTCGACGGTGGAAAGCCACAAGCTGCTCTCACGCCGATTTCTGCAGGAGGTCTGTCCGGCTGGCGCAGATGGGTTTGCAGCGCTCACCCCGGAGATCGTCATCGGTTATGTCGAGCGACATGCTCTCGATGGCTCCGCCGACAGCGGCAAGGCGATGTGCGGGGTGGTGCGCGCCTTCCTGCGCTATTTGCATCTGAAGGGCTTCATTTCGGTGGCCTTGGCCGATTGTGTGCCGTCGATCCGTCGCTGGCGGCTTGCTGGCCTACCAACCTTCCTGCCACCACAGAAGGTTCAGGTGGTTCTCGATGCCTGCGATCTGACCACGGCAATGGGGCTTCGCGACTATGCGGTTTTGATGGCGCTGGCCAAGCTGGGCTTGCGCGCCGGCGAGGTTGCCGCGCTCAGTCTTGACGATATCGATTGGCAGTTGGGCAGTGTCCTCATCCATGGCAAGGGACGGCGGCAAGCGATGATGCCGCTACGCCACGACGTCGGTGCAGCTATCGTCGCCTACATCCGGCATGGGCGGCCGGCTTCACCGTGTCGCCGGTTATTTCTGCGAATGCTTGCTCCGCACGTCGGCTTTGCCTCAGGCTGCGCCATCACGATGATCGCGAAGGAGGCCCTCGAGCGGGCGGGTATTCACGGCTATGCGCACCACGGCGCGCACCTCTTCCGCCACAGCCTTGCGACCGACCTGCTGCGGTCGGGGGCCAGCTTTGCCGAGATCGGCCAGTTGCTTCGTCACCGGAGCATCGACAGCACAAGGATCTATGCCAAGCTCGACATCGAGAAGCTGCGCGAACTGAGCCTGCCCTGGCCGGGAGGTGTCCAATGAGCCGTCTTCGAACAGCGCTCGAGCGCTATGTGGGCATGCGCCAGGGATTGGGATACAAGTATCATGGCCCCGCTCGACGGTTGTCGGATTTCGTCACCTTCATGGAGGCTCGCGGCGCCGAGACCGTCACCACGGCGCTGGCAATGAAGTGGGTGACGTTGATCGGCCAACAACCGAGTTGGTCCATCCGCCTAACCGATGTGCGCTGCTTCGCTCAGCACCTCGCTCATTTCGACCCCATGACGGAAGTGCCACCTCAAGACGCTGTGTCGCCGGCGCGGCGTGCAAAGCCCTACATCTATAACGATGCTGAGATCACGGCGCTTCTGGCGGCGGCACTGTCGCTGCCGCCGGCCAACGCCCTGCGTCGCTGGACATATCATTGTCTGTTCGGATTGATAGCGGTCGCCGGGCTACGCCATTCCGAAGCGCTCGACCTGCGCCGAGACGACGTCGATCTCGACCAAGGTATCCTCACCATTCGGGAGACGAAGTTCGGCAAGTCGCGGCTGGTCCCGCTCCATGCCACGACGGTCGCCGTGCTGTCGGACTATGCCGCGCGACGCGACGTGCATCTCGTCGCACCTCGTAGCCCCTATTTCTTTGTCGCCGAGCAGGGCGGCAGATTGCTGCACCAATACGTGCACCGGGTGTTCTGGCAGCTGTCGCGACAGATCGGTCTGCGGCAGCGGGGGCAGCGCAATGGTCCGCGGATTCACGATCTTCGTCACCGTTTCGCTGTCCAGGCCCTGACCAACTGGTATCGTGCGGGCGAAGATGTCGAGCGGGAACTGCCAGTCCTCTCGACCTTTCTCGGCCACGCCAATGTTCGCGACACCTACTGGTATCTATCCGCCGCGCCGGAGCTAATGACCCATGCCGCGCGACTGCTGGATGAGCGGTGGGAGGTTCGCTCATGAGTGCCTCGAACGATCTGGCCGTGCTGATCGAGCGGTGGTTCACCGATCGGCTCATGCGACATCGAGGCGTAAGCTCCAACACCATCGCCTCCTACCGCGACACCTTCCGGCTCCTGTTTGCATTCGCGCAGACACGCCTTGGCAGGTCTCCGTCGCAGTTGACACTGCGGGATTTGGACGCGCCTTTCATCGGCGCATTCCTGGAGGACCTCGAGACACTGCGATCCGCCTCAGTGAGGACCCGGAACCTCCGCCTCACGGCCATTCGGTCTTTCTTCAGATATGCGTCGTTCGAGGAGCCGGCCCATAGCGCCCAGATTCATCGCGTGCTCGCGATCCCGAGCAAGCGATGCGACAAGCGACAGCTTCAGTTTCTCACCAGGCCCGAGATTGAAGCGATCCTGGCCTGTCCGGATCGCAGCACATGGCTGGGACGGCGTGATCACACTCTGCTGTTGCTGGCCGCGCAAACGGGGTTGCGGGTCTCGGAGATCATCGATCTCGACCGGCACTCGGTGATGCTGGGGCACGGTGCCCACGTGCGATGCGTTGGCAAGGGCCGCAAGGAGCGAAGTACGCCGCTCACCAAGGTTGCACAGCAAGCCCTTCGGGGCTGGCTCAACGAGCCCAGGAAGCGGGGTGCAACGGCTCTCTTCCCGAACATGCACGGCAGCAAGCTGAGCGCCGACGGCGTGCAGGCGCTGCTGAACAAATATGTCGCCAAGGCTCGCGAACACTGCGTCACCCTCCGCTCGAAGCGGGTGTCGCCCCATGTTTTGAGGCACAGCGCTGCCATGGAGCTGCTGCAGGCGGGCGTCGATTGTTCGGTCATCGCCCTATGGCTGGGCCATGAGGCGATGGAAACGACGCTGACCTATCTTCACGCACATCTTGAGCTGAAGGAATCCGCACTTGCCAAGCTGAAGCCATACGAACGCGCAAAGGCCGAACGATTTCGACCAAACGACCGGCTTCTTGAGTTCCTGAACGCCCTTTGAGCATGAGAACTATGCCGAGTGTCAACGACCGGTTCTTGGTCGAAATGGCGGGCAAAGCGCTTCATACCGCCATGATCGGAAGAGGCGCTCGGCATAGTTCGGCAGTCGGCATAAACCGCCAAGATGAACCTGGTCGATCCGCACGCCTGGCTCCCCCAGACCCTCGATCGCATCGCTGATGGCTGGCCAAACAGCGGTATCGACGCCCTCATGCCCTGGAATTGCCAAAGCTGAACGGCCTCAACTGCCCGCTTACGGCCGATCACGGCGCTCGCCTTCCGCGCCACGATCGACCGGCCTGAGCGGTTCGGCTCGTCGCAGGCGGTGGGGGCGCATCTGGGACTGACGCCGGCACGCTACCAGTCCGGCGAAACCGACATCCAGGGAAAGGTCAGCCGATGCGGCGACGAACTTGCACGCACCGCGCTTTATGAGGCGGCCCACACACTGCTGGTGCGATCGAAGAAGTGGTCGAGCCTCAGAGCATGGGGCATGAACATCGCCAGGCGGCGCGGCATGGCACGAGCCCGAGTCGCGGTCGCCCGCAAACTGGCCGTCATTCTGCATGGCATGTGGGCCGACGCGACCGAGCGCTTTGGAAAGGGCGACGCCCGGATCGTTCCCTGGGGGACGATGGGCGAGGCGATCTCGTTGAGAGTCCCGAACCTGCCGGCCCAAGCGCGGCAAGGTCGTGAAACAGATTGAGACGTCGGCGGCCCAAGCGCTGACCGCGAAAAGAAGCGAGTGACCCACGGAACGGTCAAGAAAAAAGTGCAGGAGCATCTTGACCAAACGACCCCACAGAGAAGGCTCTCAGATTTAAGTGGACGCTTGGCGAATGAAGTATCTGGCTATGGAGCAGCCGTCGACGGTTGATGCGAGAAGGCCGTCTTCAGACAAAAGACCAGGATATCACTTGAGCGATGGCTATGTCGGTTTGAATTTAGTCATCGTTGGTGGGTTCTCAAGTGCATGAGAAGAGCTTGCGCTCCATGCAGGTTAGGCGTTCCGGGCCTTGTTCCGTCACCAGCACGGTCTCGCTAAAGCCCATACCGGCTGCCATCATCAGCATATGAAATACCATTCCCGGCTCCAGGACCCATTCCACGCCCGGCACGAACTCGCGGATAAATTCGCCGGCGGAGGGGCGGTAGTTGAGACCAAGCGAATAACCGGAACGGTTGGTATATGTCTTGCGAAGCCCCGTTGCCAGCAGCGGCTCGCGGCAAGCTCGGTCAATCACGCTGGCTGGTGTGCCCGGCCGCATCAACGCGATGGCATCGTCTTGCACGCGGATGATTGTCTCAGCGATGTGCTGCTGCTCAGCGCTGGGCTGCCCAACAATGGCGGTACGCATCAAACGTGCCCAGTAATGTTGATGTAGCCCGTTGAGCTCAAAGTAGACAGTATCACCTCGTTCCAAGCGACGGTCCGAATAGCCGCCATGTATGAGATTTGTTCGATTGCCGGAAGTGATGACACCGCCCAGCCCCATCGCCGGCGACCCGCCTTTCACCAATGCGCTCCACACCTCATTGGCAATCTGCCGCTCCGTGACACCGAGTGCGATAGCCTCGATGCCAGCATGCATGCCTGCTTCAACCAAGCGCGAGGCGCCCCGCAGATAATCTATTTCTCGCGGCGATTTTATCAGGCGGAGGTGGTCGACAATGCGCGGCTCTGCGACAACGCTTGCATCGCACAGCACCCTCTGCAGTACCGTCCGTCGTTCCGGTGTCAAGAACCATGAGTGGTCATCCACACCTACCCGTCCTTCTGCCGAGCCGAGGCCTTCCAGAGCTCTGCGCGCCGTGTCGAGCCAAGCGGCGAGCGGATCTGCAACATCTGAATAGGTCGCGTGGCTTTTCACCCAGGACGTACTTTGCGCCGCCGGGACTTCCACATCACGCAAGATCAGCACCGGGTCGCCGCTGCCGGGAACCGCTAAAGCATGGTAGGAAAAATAACCAACACCATGTAGACCACTGAGATAGTAGATGTTTTCAGGCTGATGTAGGAGTAGCACTGGAAGATCGTGCTTTACCATCTCTTCCTGCGTGCGCTGCACCCGCGCCCGATATTCCTCTGCAGGGAAATTCATCTCGGTGTTAACAGGTTCATTCAGCGTCGGAGATGTATTCATTGGAGACTATCTCACTTGTTGGGCTTGCCGTTCACCCGCTTGGCGGAATATGGCCACACTGACATAGATAAAAATCGTGAACGCGATCAATAGACTGGACACCGCAGCAATCGTTGGCGTGATCTCTTCCCGAATTCCCGACCACATTTTGATCGGCAGAGTAGTAGTATCTGGGCCACTCAAGTAAAGTGATAGCACGACCTCATCGAACGATGATAAGAATGCAAAAAATCCGGAGACTATCAAAGCTGGACGAATAAGAGGGAGCACGATTCGCCATATCGTAACGACCCTTGACGCTCCCAAACTAGCAGCCGCATATTCAAGTATTATATTTTGTGATTGTAGACTTGCGGCGACGATCAACACTACTAGTGGAACGGCGCCTATGCTGTGCGCCGTCACAAGCGCGAACGACGTGTTGATAAGATGCAGTCGCGCAAAGAGAAAGTAGAGAGCCACCGCATTAACAATCGACGGCACGATCATCGGTGCGAGCAAGAGCTGGTATCCGATTCGGCGCATTCGCGGGCTGCCGCGCACGAGTGCCATTGCAGCCGCTGAACCAATGGCAAGACTTAGACATGCCACAGCTATTCCAACTCCCAAACTCTCCCAGGTCGCAGAAACCCACGCAGCGCTAGTGAAATAGGCCTGGTACCATTGCAGCGACAGGCCGGGGGGCGGAAAGTCGAGGAAGCGCGAAGAGCTGAATGAGATCGGGACAATGATTAGGATCGGGCTGACAAGGAAGGCAACAAGGAGCAAGCTTAATCCGCGCAGCAGCTTTCTGCCCGGCGCCAGACGCTCCCAGCCTCTACCGATACCGGCGGGAAAGCGGATTCCATGTCCGACGCCACGCACTAAGGCGGCAACGAAATCAATGAGTTGAATGTATGCGCTAGTTGAATGACGCGCGGTGTGGCCCGCAGAGTGGGCAGTACTCTGATTAGAACTGAGCAGGCGCTCGCTATCGACGAAACGGTTGGAAATCGAATAAAGTACGAGCGTGATCGCAAGCAGCACGGTGGCAGCGGTGGCCGCAAGCGGCCAATTGAGCGTGCCGTTTACATAACTGTCGATTTGCATTGGCAGTATCATCGTGTTCGGACCGTCGAGCAGTACGGGCGTGATGTAGAACCCAAGTGCGAACACGAAGACCAGTAGGCCGGCTGCGATAACACCCGGAGCGCTCAACGGAAAGAACACGCGCCAAAAATTTTGTGCCGCGGAGGCTCCTAGAGAGGCAGCAGCACGCGTCAGACTGTATGGAATCCCTTTCATCACGCTAATGAGCACCAGCACCGTATAGGGCATGAGGATGTAGACCATAGCTACGAGTACGCTGAACTGATTGTAGATAAGGTCGACAGGGCGCTCAGTAAGGCCAGTTGCCATTAGCAGCTGATTGATTACACCAAAACGCCCCAGAAGCACCATCCATGCATATGTGCGCACGAGGTAGCTGGTAAAGAACGGCAGAACGACCGCAAGCAGTAGCGCCGCGGCGACCCAAGTGCGCGCCGAGACTATCCAGTAGGCTAGCGGATAGCCTAGTAGAAGGCAGATCAATGTAACCTTTGTTGCGAGTGCGAAGGTGCGGGCTAGAATAATCCAGTTCGTTGGGTTATCCAAAAACTCGTGGTAATGCGCGAAGGTTGGCCCGGGATCGAGCAGGCTGAGAGAGAGCAGACCGGAAAGCGGGATGAAGAAGAAAACCCCAAGCAGAAGCGCTGCTGGAGCAAGTAAGAGCGAGGCTTCCCGGTTGTTGACCGGCCATGCGATGGCCGATCTCACAACATGGTATGGAGTAGCCATTAGCTAGCCGTCCATTTTATCCAGCGCTCAACGAGAATTTCTGTATTAGATTTGCCAGATAAATCTTTAGTTTCCCAGTATGACAGGTCGCGGAAGAACTGTTTAGCAATGTTCTCAGGAGTTGTGGGAAGGTCTGCAGCAACCTTTGGGTCGATGTACTTGAAAGCCGCACGGTTCATTGGACCATAGAAGATGAGATTGTTTAGACGCGCTTGCGCCTGCGCGGAGGCTTGGTAGGCCACAAACCGCATGGCCGCGGCCCGATTTTTTGCTCCCCGCGGCACGACCCAGTAGACCGGGCTAAGCTCCCCCTCATTCCATTGGTAATCAACGGCGGCACCCTGTGTCTTCAGGGCTGCCATTCGACCATTATATGCCGAGGACATCGAGACTTCACGGTTCGACAGGAGCTGACCGGGTTCGGCTCCGACACTCCAGAATTTGGTTATGTGCGACTTGATGCGATCGAGGGACGCGAATCCGGAGTCGAAGTCGATTGGATACAGCTTGTCCTTCGGCACCCCGGCCGCCAGCAATGCAAATTCGATTGTCGTGACATCCGAGTTCGAACACGTTTTAAGAGAGCGTGGCCCCGGAAACTTGTCGGCGTCCCAAAACTCAGCCCATGAGCGCGGGCGTGGCTTGTTCGCCGGGTATTCGGTCGTCGAGAACGCCATAACGGTGCTATAGACGTACGAGCCTACGCCGTATGTTGTCTTTGCTTCCGGCACAAGGTTGTCCAGTGTTTCCTTATCGAAAACGCCATAGTCTATTTCCTCGAGGTACTTTGACGCATCCGGTCGAAAAGCGAAGGTGTCGACCTCCGCTACATCCCACTGCACGTTGTTGCTGTCGACCTGCGCCTTGAGTTTCGCGTCATCTTCCGGGGACACGTAAGTCACCGTGATCCCTGTTTCTTGCTGGAAGGGATCAATTATTGCCTTGCGGATCGACTCCTCATAGGATCCACCGCCGGAGACTACGACAAGTTTCGATTCTTGCGCCCGTAAAATGCCTGGAGCGCCAATCGCAAGCGCCGCTCCGCTGGTCGCAGTACCAATTAGCTTTAACGTCTGACGCCGGGTCGGTCGGCTGGGGTTGATGTTGTACGTCATGAGATCATTCCCTTATAAAGATACGATTGCCATACGATCTGCAGTTGCAGTAACGCCCGCGAAAGCTGACACCGCGACGCGATTATTGGGTTTGCCGGGGATTGATTGTTCCCCCTCATCAGAAAGAAGTCGTCCATCCCGCGCGTCCCAGCCAATTCTAACTTGTTGGTCGACATGGAATCGCTGAGATCGGGCGTGGCTCGGTGCTGCTAAAGTGAGAAACACTGGAATCTTTGCACGTAACCGAATACGATACTTAATGACATTTCCCTGGTAGACGGCCTCTTCGACCACACCTTCGAATTCATTATCAGTGCGAACGCCGGGGTCGAGAGGGATGATCTTGTCGGGTCGGATCATGAGGGTCACAGCCCCCTGCAGGCTATCGGATCCCTGCCACATCGCTCGAATTTGCAGGCCGGCCAGGTCAAGGAGAGGGCCGTCTTTTCTACTTTCAACAATATGAGTGCGAAGGAAATTGGACTCGCCGATGAAACCTGCAACGAAGCGCGTTTGCGGAGTCTCATATATTTCTTCAGGCGTCCCGATTTGCTCGACGTTGCCCTTATTCATCACCACGATTCGATCAGACATCGTGAGCGCTTCACTTTGATCGTGTGTGACGAAGACCACAGTTATTCCAAGGGACTTCTGAAGGCGCTTCAGCTCAAGCTGCATATGCTCGCGAAGCTGTTTGTCAAGCGCACCAAGCGGTTCGTCCATGAGGACTACGCCTGGGCGAAACACAAGTGCGCGAGCCAAGGCAACTCGCTGCTGTTGGCCGCCGGATAACTCGTGCGGCATCCGCGCTTCATAGCCGCTCAGTTGAACAAGATCGAGCGCTTCGGCGACACCGGCTCGAAGTTCAGAGCCGGATACTCTGCGCATCTTGAGCGCAAATGCCACGTTCTCGAAAACGGATAGATGTGGAAATAGCGCATAATTCTGGAATACAACTCCGATGTTGCGTCTAGGCACGGGTAGCCCGGTTATTGGTCGGGCGCCGACAAAGATTTGGCCGGAGGTGGGCGTTTCGAACCCCGCGACCATCATCAACGTTGTCGTCTTGCCGGAACCACTTGGTCCGAGAAATGAGACAAATTCGCCGGCCTCGATTTGAACCGACAAGTCATTAACCCCTCGCACGCTGCCGTACTGTTTACAAAGTCGCTCTAACCGCAGCGGTTCACCTCTGGGCATCGACGCCTCCACGTGAGGCTAATGGATGTGAATGAGACGTCATGTCCCAGTTCTCCTCTTTTAGGCTATCGGCGCGGTTGATCCGCACTCCTTCGGCGATCACGAGCGAAAGTATCGGTGATCATTTTCCACAACATCAACCTGCATTAAGCATCCTCTCCGAGGCGAAATGGCGTCAATGTGGGCGGCCTGTTGAAGAAAAATTCGCAAAAGAGCGTTGTGATTGAAATTTCTTAGAGTCCGTTTGGAAATTCATGGATGAGCGGTTCTTCGTAGCAGGTTGCCGCCCATGGCGACGAGGATCATGGCGTGAGAGACATCGATGCGCTGCTCGTACGAGGCGTCGCCATCGGGTCATCCAGCCGAAGGTGCGCTCGACGACCCAGCGACGGGGCAGAGCGTGGAAGCCCTTCTGGTCGTCGGATCGGCGGATGATGTCGATGACGAAGTCGAGATAGGCGGCCTTGTCCATGAGCTTGAGCCGATCGTAGGCGCCGTCGGCGAACAGATGCTTCACCCAGGGCCAGCGCTTGCGGATGCCGTCGAGAACGGCCTGCGCGCCGGCGCTGTCGGAGATGTCGGCTGGCGTCAGGTTGACCATCAAGAGCCGCCCGTCGGTATCGACTGCAATGTGGCGCTTGCGGCCGACGATCTTCTTGCCGGCGTCATAGCCTCTTTGCGCGCCAGGGGCCGAAGCCTTCACCGACTGGCTGTCGATCACGCCCGCCGTGGGACTGGCCTCGCGCCCAGCCCGTTCGCGATCCAGCATCAGCGTCACGTCGTGGATGGTCTGGAACAGAAAGCGCCGCGCCAGTTCACGGAACCAGCCATAGACCGTCTGCCAAGGCCCGAAGTGGATCGGCAGCATCCGCCAGCCGCAACCGGAGCGGACCAGGTAGCGCACGGCGTTGATCACCTCCCGGAAATCAGCCTCGCGCGGACGGCCCCGACGCCGCCCGGGCTTGGGCATCAGCGGGGCGATCTGGTACCATTCTTCGTCCGTCAAATCAGACGGGTAACGCTTGGTCTTCTTGGCGATCTGGGCCATCCGCCCACGGCTCTGTTTGGTCCACATCCACAGCTTGAATCACAAATAGCCTCACCGCAAAACCCCAACCCTCGATTTTCCAAACGGCCTCTTAGCCGTCGGAGGCCTACACGCAGCAGGTCATACTCGATCGTATAGACACGCCCCTAGCAATGGAACCCAGCAAGTCGGCGAACCAAGGCATTCAGAGGCTCGGTGACCGCGTTTTGGCCACCAGCGCCTCGTTGTACATAGGCGTCACCCCTTTGACCCAAGACTTGTCAACTCTCTCACGATGGTAGATCACATTTGCAAGCTTATGGAGAGTATGGGGATAGATCGCGCCTCTTGCTAAAACGCGCAAAGTGTATCCCGGCAAATTCCTGTATAATATGGACCGACTGAGCGCTGCAATGGCATACGTGAATTTGAAGTTAATTCGCTCTGGTATTATTCGTGGAACAGCACGGCGCGGAGCTGAGCCAAAAACTCTGTCGAAAACTTTCCACCGCCTCTAAGCACGACGCTAAAAATACAATGAAGTACCGTCATTACTTCCTCTGCCTTAAGTAGGGAAAATGATCGGAAGTGCGTCAGCTTTTTCGATTGGCGCAGATAGGGGAGCCGGACAAAAGTAACCTCCTGCCCTCCCTTG
>NZ_JAIUHW010000024.1:0-36906 GCF_020165315.1 Mesorhizobium sp. BR115XR7A | reverse complement strand
ATTTGAATTGCAGACGTGTGCAAAAACCTCCGGGACCGGTCGGTGCTGGTGTGGCCAACTTGTCCACTCCACCCCCCGGAAGAAGGCCTGGGCCTTAGATAGAATCAAGTGCGCAATTTGCACACTCGATCCTTTGCCGACGATACGGCTCGGGCAGGCCATCGTCCCGGCAGCCCTCGAATTCATCACCGGGACAGAAGAGCGCTGGCGTTTGATCCTGGGCGCCTCTTCCCTCCAAAGCCCCTTTGCAACGTTGATGACGAGCGCGAACTTTCGCGATTGATCAAGGTTCAAGTTCTTTTTTTGTATCTCTTCAAGTTCAGGTCTAGGTTCAGGTCTGAGTTCCTTATCGGTTCTGTCTCTGTCTCTGTGTGTCGACACTCTCTCGACAGGCTCTCGACAGGCTGTCATCTGCCACCTCGCATGAGCCGGGAGTTTGCCAAGGCAGACGAGATCGGTTGCACCACGGGATCATCCCACGGCGCCTTGTTCTCTTGCTGTTCAGGTGGCGGAAAGGTCCTCCTTCCCCATTCGGTCTGGAGGAAATCGGCCTCCGCCAGTTCCCGGATTGCGTCGCTGTCGATCTTGGAGATGATTTTCATCGTCCCCTTGGCGTGATCCTTGTTGGTCGCGATGTTGCCTTTGTGCTGGAACCATTTCTTGACGTAGGTCTCCTCCGTCGCCGGATCGTGCAGGACGAGATCTGCGGCAATGATGTTGGCCAGGGCCGCCTGGTATTGCCCCGGCTGCCATTTGAGATCGGCAACGGCGTACCCTTCACGAATGCGACAGCAACCGGCGCTGGTCTGGTGCGGGGAGGACAGAAAGAACAGATGAAGCTGCCGGCCGTCGCCATCGAGCGACAGGAAGGCCGGAGAGGTCCAGAGGGCAGGAGCGATGGGAGCGAAGTCGCGGCTCATTCGACGACCTCGCACTTCATCGCCCGATGAAGTGCGTTATGATGCAGTCGGCATCTCCAACGGACGATCATCGGGGTGTCATAGGAATCGTGGTGGCCGTCGACTTCGGCTGATCCGCATACCTCGCAGGGTTGTTTCGTAACTAAGCCGCGTCTTAAGGCGTTGCGAAGACAGCCGTGTGCCCAGGCAGCCTTGGGATTCCGGGCGGCCCATTTTGCTTGCGGGGAAAGCCGCTTTTCGGTACGGTTGCAATCGTTGCTGCTTTGACTACTGACTTCGCGAAGCTCGCCCTGGCCGGCGAGCTTTCGTGCTTCTTGGGTCTGCTCCATCAGCCTGCCCTCGCCAGTTTAAGGTTGGCGGCGGCAATTGCCTGGCAGGCTTCTTGTGCGGTGAGGCCGAAACGCTCGCGAAGCAGTGGAACGGCGGGCTTCTCACGTTGCCGGCGAGGAGTGGTCGACAGCCAGCGCACAGCCTCATCGATGTTCGGATTGTCCTGGTGATCGATACCGGAGTTGGACATCATGCGGCCTCCTTCACAGGAAGGGCCTTCAGAAAGTTGGAAAGGTCGTCGTTGAGGATGATGGTCCTTCTGCCGGCCTTGCGAGCCGTCAGTTTGCCGAGCTTAATTGCTTCGAAAATCTTGGTGCGGCCGATGCCGGACCGGTCGACTGCTTCATCGATCGTAAAGGCCAATTTGCCGTCGTTCATTAAAGTGCTCCATGACTTGGTGAAGTTCATGGAGCGGTAAAATACTCACGCATTTGCCGAGCGCATCAAGTCTTTCTGAAAATGAAGACGCGATTTCAGCGTGACTTTTTCAAATGGCCCAGGATAGGGGTCACGATCATCACAGCACTGCTCGGGCTCTCTTTCGCAGCTTCAAGCAAAATTTCGACCAGCCGACAGAGAGGCCCTGTCGGCTTCTTATTAACGGGAAGTCCCGCGTCCGTGACAATGAGACCGAGCCGAAGCGCCAGCAGATGGCGCGGGTTTACCTGTTGTCCCTTCGGAAGGTACTTGCGCGCGCGGGGAAGTAATGCGCCAGCGACAACAAGGGCGTCGTAGAGCGTTTTGAGACTGTCGCTGTATTCGGGCGGACTCACTTGTTCGACGACTGTCCCCAGGTTGTTGCCTCTTAGCCAAGCAACATCTTCGATCAGGTCGCTGATGTGCGTCTGCATCCGGGTATAGCGTTTCTCGATTTCACCGCCTTCTGGCTGTGCGTCAGACGCATCCCGCTCTAGAAGATACCATCCGAATTCGCTTTCGATCTTGGCCAGTGGCAGCTCCGGCCAGCACTTCTTGATTTCATCTCGCGTTCTTTTCGGCAGCGGTGCCAGCCAACCCGCGACACTTTGGACCAAGAACTGCTTGCGGGTCATCACTCCGCACCCCGGTGCATCTGTACGATGTTGCTGCCTTCCTGCGGTAGGAGCGGCACGACGGCCGCCGCCGCCATATCTTCCAGGCCATCGGCAATCCACCTGCCATAGTGCCTTTCGATCATCGGCACCGACGTGTCATGCAACGCCGCCACCAATCTGATTGGCAGGTTAGCCCGGATGCCGCGCACGATCGAACTATGCCGCAGGCTGTAGGGGATCACGGCCGGCATCTTTGCCTGCTTCCGAATCTCCTGCCATGGCCGTTGCAGCTCGCTCGCGAACTGCCATGAGCCTCGCCCGGCGCGTTCCCAGCCGATCGAGCCGGCCACCTGTTTGCTGCGCCACCGCTCCAGCAGATTTTCGTCATTGCCCCTGCCTGTGGTCGCGGGCAGCAATGCGTCCAGCACGTCATTGCCTACCGGATGTGGTGTGCTGGCGATCTTGCCGCCACGGCCTTTGCGGGAGCTTGGAACCATCAACCGGCCCTGCCCGCGCTGCACATCGCCGACCTTCATGCGAGCGATCTGCGAAAACCGTGCGCCCGTCGCTGCCAGCACCACAACGAACCGGAATAGGTCGCCATCCCAATTACCTTCTGTGTCGATCTGACGAGCGGCGGCGAGGATGATGCCCACTTGAGCGGCGGAAAGGATCTGATTGTCACGGGCCAGCGGCGCCGCGTCGTCACTGTCAACCTTCTCCGCCTTGAGGCCATGCTTGATGATCGCCGGCAACGTCGGGTCCAGTCGCTCCCGATGCGCGGCATAGGCACCGTTGAGAGCGGCTTTAAGGTCATTAATTAAACGCTGTTCGGTCGAGCTCTTCAATTCCTCGGGCAAACCTTTGCGCCACGTCAGCAGGTCGCTTTCCTTCAACTCGTGTAGGCCGATAGATGCCAGTGGCGCGGCGGGAACCGCCTCCTGCTTGCCGCGCTTGTCCTGCCCGAGCACATATCGCCGCAACCGCTGGCCAGCATCAGAGCGTACCGTGCGGCCCTTCCTTCGGGTGTCTCTGGCGTCACGTTCGGCCACGTAGGTTTCGACGGCAAGCCGAATGGTCAACACTGGACCAGCAGCGGCGGCTTTCGCTTCCTGCCGGGCCGTGGCTATGATTTGGCGGGCTTGTGTTTCCGCTTGGGTGAATGTCAGCAGACCGTCAGCCGGCTTGTCGTTGACATCGTTGGCGGGGCCGACCGGCGCCTGTAGGTAGTTCGCTCCTGCCCCGTGATTGCGCCACCGTGCGAACCAGACGCCACCGCGCTTCCCGCGCCGATACCAAATTGCAGCATCGGCATCGAGACGGCGGGCATACTCCCCTGTCGACAGCTTCGAGCGAGCGCTTGCCGTCGTGATCGGGGCTTCCTTGAGCGTCTTGGCCATCGTGTTTCCGCCTTGCTGCTTTGAAAACGCGTCGAATATACGTCGAATATACGTCCTTGTACATAGGTGAACATCAGCGTATCGGTTACTGAGAAAACAAGGACTTTTGCGCACGTTGGCGGACGCAACGAGTTCGAATTGTCAGCCCTTTCACGGCGGTAACAGGGGTTCGATTCCCCTTGGGCGTACCAGGTTTTTCAGACCTCGGTCTCTCCTTCCCGATTCTACACAGCGAATGCCCGGCAGATTTGGCAGGGCGGCACCGAATCGACAATTTGAGGATCACGGCGTCCGTTGCGGCCGATGCTCAAGCCTGTTGCGGTGACCGCTCGGATTCTCGACCTTGTCGAGCAAACGGGCCGGTGGTTAAATGGACCGTAAGGGAGCGCTCACATGGCAGTTCACCTTTCGGCGGATACACGCGCTCCTGCGGCAACGCCTCCAAAATATCTCTTTGGTCCGCTCGCGGACTTTCTGATGCTTGGCGGCAGCGCATTCCTGATTTTGCCCGTGCTGTATTTCGTGCCGCTGAGATACGAAGGGCTCGTTGCGGCGACGATGCTTTTCCTGGCTTATCTGATCAACTATCCGCACTTCGCCCACTCCTACCAACTCTTCTACCGCAATTTTGGGCGGAAGCTGCGTGGCGACGGATACGACAGGAACCTGCAGATCCGCTACATCTTCGCCGGCATCGTCGTTCCCCTGCTCATGGGCGCATTTTTCGCTTATGGCTCGATAACGGCTAACGCCCGGCTCTTGGGGAATGCAACCAACGCGATGTTCTTTTTCGTGGGTTGGCACTACGTCAAGCAAGGCTACGGCATGTTGATGGTGGATGCCGTCCTGAAGCGCCGGTTCTTCACCGATCCGGACAAGAAAATCCTGCTGGTCAACAGCTATGCCGTTTGGCTGTTCGCGTGGCTTCAGACGAACACGGCGGTCAGCCAGGGAAAATACCTGGGGCTGGAATATTACACGTTTGCCACCCCTGCATGGCTCAATGCGATTGCACTCTCGGCCGCGGCCGCCTCCACGGCTGCCACGGTTGTGATGCTGATCAATCGCTGGACCAGGAATGGCGGCAGCCTGCCATATAACGGCATCATCGCCTACAGCGCGTCGCTATATCTTTGGATTCTGATCGTAAGGACAAACCCGCTCTGGCTGCTCGTAGTGCCGGCGCTCCATTCCTTGCAGTACCTGGCGGTGGTCTGGCGCTATCAGAGCAATGTCGAGCGTGATGCGCGCGATGCCGAAAAAATTCCGCAATCCAGAATCCTGTCGATTCTTGGTCCGGCCTACAGAGTGCGGCTCCTGGAGTTCATTAGTGCTGGCCTCCTCCTTGGCGGTCTGGGTTTCTGGCTGATTCCGACCGCGCTGACCGCCATTGTCCCCTATGACCGGGAGGTCCTTGGGTCGTCGCTGTTCTTCTTCATCGTGTTGATTTTCATCAACGTACACCACTATTTCCTCGACAACGTGATGTGGCGCCGCGGCAACCCCGAGGTGTCGAGATATCTGTTCCGTTAGAGCTTTTTGCGCCCAAGCGGAACCGCTCGGCGTAATGCGTAATGGACCAGGGACGGCTCTAATCCCGTCCCGGACCGACGATCCAGCCGCATCGGGATTTTGGAGGCCTCGCCTCGGAATCGAACCGAGGCTTCCGAGATTTGCAGTCTCTAGCGTAGCCGCTCCGCCACGAGGCCATACGTGCTTTCGTA
Organism: Mesorhizobium sp. BR115XR7A; assembly: GCF_020165315.1. Lineage (NCBI taxonomy): Bacteria > Pseudomonadati > Pseudomonadota > Alphaproteobacteria > Hyphomicrobiales > Phyllobacteriaceae > Mesorhizobium > Mesorhizobium sp. BR115XR7A. The sequence goes on along the minus strand of NZ_JAIUHW010000024.1, from coordinate 31,498 downwards.
AAGGGCACACGTTTAAAGATTCTTGATGTCTTGGATAAAAATTTCGACAATCCCGCGCTGGCAAAAGAGCCTGTTACTGGGCGGAATGGAACCGTTCCAAACGTCCTTCGCCGACATGGCAGGGACAGCCCACGTCTAGCTGCCGACCAGCGGCACGGTAACGGTCGTCGCATAATTGATCGGAAAGGCACTGAAGTACGGGAAGTCTATGACGAACGCATAGGCAGCGGTCAGGTGCGCCATGCGAAAGCCGCCGCTCACGGGATCGATGGCGATCGTGACGTTGACATCCTTCAGACCCAGCGCAAGCAGTTTCTGCGTCGCGATCGCCTGGATGTCGGCCTGAGTCAGCGTGTTGTTAAGCTGCAGGGACCGTGCGGACGCCTCCAGCGTGTACCGAACGCTTGAGGCCGAATTCATCGACCAGCCGAAGGCGAAGATTCCGAATAGCAGCATGATGAGGAACGGTGCGATCAGCGCGAATTCGAGCGCGGCTCCGCCCGATCGATCGGCCCTGAAGCCCCTCGCATTACCGAACACGGATCAACTCCTGGTGGCCGACCGTGCTGGGGGCGGAAAAGACGCCGAAGGTGAAGGGCGGGGTCCAGGTGGCCGATGCCTGGATCTGAACAAAGACCGCCGACAACTTCGGTCCGCTGCACAGCGTCGAGGCGTCGACCACCGTCGTCCCGCATTTGTGGATCCGGCTCAGCGTGACCTGTCCGTCGTCCGGCCGCTTCTCCCAGCTCGAAAGGGCAACGGCCTGCGTTGCCGCATCGTCAGTCGACCCAGCCAGCACCAGGTTTGCCGCTGTCTTGACGCCGGCGCGCATCGACAGTGAGCTCGTGACGTATGACCAGCCGTCGACGATGCCGAGCAGCGCCAGGCACAGGAAGGGCAGCACCATCGCGAACTCAACGGCCGCAGCGCCTACCTCATCTTTAAGAATTGAGTACGATCGGCGATCCACGGAAGGTTACTCGACCAGCATCACGGACTGCGCGGCGAAAATATCGCCCATTCCAAGGCTCGTGCAATCCTGATTGATGGTCGCGTTGCCGGACCATTGGATCATGTCGGCGACAACCTGCGTGCACCCGCTTTTGCCGGAGAAATTCCCGAGATAGTTTACCTGCTGCCTGGGGAAGTAGAGCGCGCCGGTCAGCAACGAGGTTGCCGTGCCGTTAAAGGTACTCTGTCCGCCGGTGGCCGTTCTGTCGCCATACATCAGCACGCCCGAGTAACTGCCGGACGTCGGCGCGCTCAGATTGACCGTGGCGTTGCCGTTCATCGACACACGCGAGGCGCCGGCGAGGTAGATGGTGACGCCGTCACCGAAGACGTTGGCGTTCGCATTCACTTTGAAATCGCCCCCCTGGACGACGTAGACCCCAGGCGAAAGGGTGACATCGCCGCTGAGGCTGAGTCCACTGCAGTAGGTCCCCGGCTGGATCGTTTGCGTCGTCTTGTTGCCATTGATATTCTTGCAGGGGTTCGAGGCCGCCGGGGCCGGAAGGCCGGCAAATGGATCCGCGGCAGGCAGCGCCTGGGTGATCGGGGCCGCGCAAACGGTGGTGACGGGATTGCTAAGAGAGACGCCGCCCGCCGTTATCAGGCAATCGACCTGGAGACCCGCCGATCCCTGAAGCTTGATGGCATCCGAGGCGATCGAATTGGCCATCACCGAGCAGCCGGTGAACTTCACGCTGGTGTTGCCAGAAAACAGGGCAGCCTGCGAGGCGGTCGGATCGAGCGCGAGTATGCAGGCCTTCGAAGCATTGGTGATGAGGGCCACGGCCCTCGCCTGTTCTGGAACCTGGGTCTGAGTGAAGATCAGGGTGAACATCCGATCGAGCTTTTGGCCGACGATCACTTCAACCGCTTTCTTGGCCGTGTTCGGTCCGGACGCGGGCGGCGTATTGACGACGATCGTGCCTGCGCCAAGCCCATTCGTCGCGGCCGACTGGGTCGCCGCCGCGACGATCGTCGGCGTATCGGAACCCGAGATCTGCTCCAGCGCGCCGGCATAGGCCGCGGCATCCGCCGTGGCCTGCAGTCTCAAGCTGTTATAGTACCAATAGGAGGTTTCCACGCCAAAACCCGCCGCACCGACAACGATCGGCAGGGTGAGGGCAAAGATGGTGGCGACGTTCGCGGCTCTGCTGCGGCCTATGCCGGCCGCCGTCAGCCGTATCCGGGTGAAGCAGTTGAACACCATGGTCAATTAGAAAGCACGCATATATGAACGAAAGGCTAAAACTTAGGCTCATTTTCGATCAGGGGTGCCATTGTTTGATCGGAGATGCCATCGTCTGATCGGCGTCCGCCGCTTCAGGCGGAAAGAACTGGCACGGACTCACCGTTCGACTCAGCCAACAATTCTCTTTGCACGGCCAGGAAGAACCTGCGTACTTCGTCGCTGGCTGCCGTTCTGTCCCTGCCCGTCCCGACAACGAGATCGAGCAACTCCGTCGCTTTTGCCTTCCAGAACGAGGTGGCGGTCTCGCCATGCAGATTGCCGAGCTTGGCGGCAACTTCCCTGACCAAGAATAGCTGACGATCGATCGGGAACGCACGGACTTTTTCTGGGTACATCTTCCGAACCATGAAACTGACGCAACGAATCAACCATTGCCGAACAAGCAATGGCTAACAGCGAAGGTGGAAACGGAAGCTTAACGGTGACCGGCCGATGCGTCGCGCACGCGAATTGTCATGTACTTTCGAACCCGAACTGGTTCACCCGGCGGCCCTCAGGCCGGCAGTGCTCTCGCCTCGCCGCCGCGCTTGCGCGGCACCATCATGTCGCCGGCCATCAGTCCGGTGACACGGCAGAACGCCATGAACGCCCGGCAGGCGTCTTCGGTCTCGACCACATCCACCGTGGCACCGAAACAGGCATTGAAGGCTTTCTGATACACCGGCCCCTGCCGGCGTGCCGGCCAATCCTGCAGAAAATCGAGCGCCTGCTCGACGCTGTAGATTTCCTCGACGGGCAAGCCGGGGCCTGGTGCGATGCGCACCGGCACCTCGAACTGCAATCTGTCCATTCGACATCTCCCGAACCGGCATCGCCCAAGCAACGCCGTTCGTCGTCAAAAGTTGCTTCGTTCGTTTTGTGCCACGGAAATGTGTCGTCACTGCGGAAAGTCGCCGCTTTGCTGCAGCGGCAAAGGCAAAGCCTGCCGGCACCAGGCGGCCCGGCAGTGGAAAGCAACGCCGCGAAAAACCGGAAAGGCATTGCCTCGGCAAGCGAATATCCGGGCGGCTGAGACCGCATCAGGCAGTTCTTCCTTGAACCTTTCGCCCCCAAGTGCCAAATCTGGTGCCACTTACGCGCCTCACTCCTGCCGCGCGCCACCTTCTATATGGACAAAATGGTCACCTATCTCGACGCCGCCACTGCACCGCTCAGAAACACCGGCCAGATCCGCCTCTATGGCGAGGAAGGCTTTGCCGGCATGCGCAAGGCATGCGACCTCACCGCGCGCTGCCTGGACGAGCTGGTGCCAATGGTCGGTCCCGGCGTCACCACGGACACGATCGACCGTTTCGTCTTCGAGTTCGGCATGGACAACGGCGCGCTGCCGGCCACACTCAACTATCGCGGTTACACGAAATCGTCCTGCACCTCGATCAACCATGTCGTCTGTCACGGCATTCCCGACAACAAGCCGCTGAAGGATGGCGATATCGTTAACATCGACGTGACCTACATCCTCGATGGCTGGCACGGCGATTCCTCGCGCATGTATCCGGTCGGCACGATCAAGCGCGCCGCCGAACGCCTGCTCGAGGTCACCCATGAGTGCCTGATGCGCGGCATCGCCGCGGTCAGGCCGGGCGCGCGCACCGGCGCCATCGGCGCCGCCATCCAGACCTACGCCGAAGCGGAGCGCTGCTCCGTGGTGCGCGATTTCTGCGGCCACGGCGTCGGCCAGCTGTTCCATGATGCCCCAAACATCCTGCATTATGGCAGCGCCAATGAAGGCGTGGAAATGCGCGCCGGCATGATCTTCACCATCGAACCGATGATCAATCTTGGCCGGCCGCATGTGAAAGTCCTGTCGGACGGCTGGACGGCGGTGACGCGCGATCGCTCGCTGTCGGCGCAGTATGAGCACACGATCGGCGTGACCGATACCGGCTGCGAGATTTTCACGCTGTCGCCCAAAAAGCTCGACCGCCCCGGCCTGCCGATTTAGGACGCTGTGGCGAGGGTCTTGAATAGCGGCCTATTTCCAGTGTTTGCGCGGCCGCCAGTCTTCGTCCTCATTCATATCTCGTAGCCAGCGCATTATTTCCCGGCAATTGCGCGGACGGCCATCGCTAACCCTGCCATTGATGCAGGGATCGTAGCGTTCGCGCCGGTAATTGTCGTGCCGTTCCCGATAACGCTCCCGGCGGTCCAGCATGCGCAGGAGCTCCCGGCAGTTATGCGGCTTACCGTCGCTGTAACGGCCGTCTGTGCAGGGATCATCGTATTGGATGAAATGGATCGGGAGGTTCTGATCAGAGCGGCTACCGGCGCGTACGGCATCGATCACCAGGGCAGCCATTGCAGGGCTGAAGCTCAGAAGCAGCCCGGCGGACAGCAGGATACGAACGAGGCTGGGCATCTTGGTTCTCCGATGCGGGGCCATCAATGGCGATGCCGTGAGCTTGCGCGACCCCCATTGCCGCAACATTGCGTCGAGGTCGGTGGCTAACTTATTCCTTGCCGCCGAAAAGACCTCGACCGCCCCCGCCCGCCGTCCTAGTGTTTCGCGGGGATCAGCGATCATTGCTCGGGCTGGATGGGCGGCACATGGCGACACAGGGCGATGACGACGAGCGGAGTTTCTTCTCCGAGGTGCCAGTGCGGCAAGCCACGAAGGCCAGACAGGCTCCCGCCGAAAAGCCTCACTATCTCGGCCACCGTGATCGTCTGCGCGAGCGCTTTGCCTCGGCCGGCCCGGATGCCTTGCCCGACTATGAACTGCTGGAACTCCTGCTTTTCCGCCTGATCCCGCGCGCCGACACCAAGCCGGTCGCGAAGGCGCTGCTGGCCCGCTTCGGCACGTTGGCCGAAGTGCTCGGCGCGCCCGTCGGCCTATTGCAGGAGGTCACGGGCATCGGCCCGACCGTGGCGCTCGAGCTGAAGGTCATCGCGGCGACCGCCCAGCGCATGGCGCGCGGCGAGGTTCAGGGCCGCGAAATCCTCTCGTCATGGCAGCAGCTCCTCGACTATTGCCGCTCGGCCATGGCGTTCGAGGCGCGCGAGCAGTTCCGCATCCTTTTCCTCGACAAGAAGAACGCGCTGATATCAGACGAGGTGCAGCAGACAGGCACGGTCGACCACACGCCCGTCTATCCCAGGGAAGTGGTCAAGCGCGCGCTCGAACTGTCGGCCACCGCGATCATCCTGGTCCACAATCACCCCTCCGGCGACCCGACGCCGTCGCGTGCCGATATCGAGATGACGAAAGAGATCATCGAAGCCGCCAAGCGGCTGGGCATTTCCGTGCATGACCACATCATCATCGGGCGAAAGGGCTATTCCAGCATGAAGGGCCTGCTGCTGATCTAGGTCTTGTATTCGCGAGACGGCAACGCCACGGCGCTGGCGATTATCCTGGCCGGAATTTGAAATCATTCAATTGTGGAAAGAACGATGCTGATGCCGCGCACTCGCGGATCAATCTTCCAGTGGCAACAGCCCAAAAGATCGCCACTCTTCTAAAATCAAGGCCGATCAGTCTTGCAGCTGCCGGCAATCTGGCTGACCGCCTCGTCGAAGCCGGCGAGGTCGAAATCGGCTTGGCCACGCCCCGACAACAATCCGAAGCGCCATGACAGCAGCAGGCGGTTTGCCGGAACGAGGCGCTTGATGCCATCGGCGCCGTCGCGCATCAGCTGCCTGCCGCGCGTGCCGACGGACCAGCTCTCGTCAAATTTGCCGGCGCCGTCGATGGTCACCGACATGGTGATTTTCCGGCTTGCGGAGACCGCGTCGTTCAATTGCAGCCATTCGGTCCAGGCCGGCTCGCCGTCAGCCCGGCAAGCGATGGTCAGCACCGGGCTGTAGCTCAGCGCGCCGCCTCCGGTGATCAGTTTGTTGGTGGCATAGACCGACGCCGTGACGAGGCCGTCATTGGCCGTGTCAAAACGCCAATTCTCCGTACCGGCCCCGGCAGCGCCGCAGGCCAAGGCAAGGAAAAGCACCGTGGCGGCAGCGCGCCTCGTTCCCACGAACACCCCCAACGACATCACCAATTACCTCTGGCCTTCCAACCAACCAGATAATGATCAAGGCTTCGTATCGCCACCGGTGCCCATCAGGAACGAATCCGATGTTGCAGTTTGGCAACGAAAAAAGGCCGCCCGGAGGCGGCCTTTCGGAATTCGCTGCAATGAGCGGCCTATTCGGCGTCCTTGGCGGCCTTCTTTTTCGGCGCGGCCTTTTTCTTCGGCTCTTCCGTCTCGTCAGCGGCATCGCTTGCCTTGGCTTCGGCCTTCTTCGACGCGGCTTTCTTGGCCGGCTTCGCCTTGGCCTTGGTCTCGTCTTCCTCGTCGTCGGCCATCAGCTCTTCCTTGCTGACCTTGACGTCAGTGACCGAGATCTGTTCTAGCAGGTGGTCGACAACCTTCTCCTCGAACATCGGTGCCCTCAGCGCGTTGAGCGCCTCGGGATTACTGCGATAGAACTCGAAGGCTTCCTGCTGCTGGTTGGCCGGGAAGCGGCGAACCTGCTCGAACAGGCCGCGTTGCAGTTCCTCGTCCGAAACCGTGACGCCGGCCTTCTCGCCGATCTCGGCCAGCACCAGGCCAAGGCGCACGCGGCGCTCGGCAAGGCGCATGTATTCGGCGCGCGCATCTTCCTCGGTCGTCTCTTCGTCGGCGAAGGTGCGGCCGGCGGCTTCCAGGTCGCGGTTGACCTGCGCCCAGATGTTGTTGAACTCGGCTTCGACGAGCTTCGACGGCGCTTCGAACGAATAGGCCGCATCGAGCTGGTCGAGCAGCTGGCGCTTGACCTTCTGGCGCGTCATCGAACCGAACTGGTTCTCGATCTGGCCGCGCACGATGTCACGCAGGCGCTCGAGCGATTCCAGGCCAAGGTTCTTGGCGGTCTCGTCGTTGATTTCGAGCTCGCCGGGCTTCGACACTTCCTTGACGGTGACCTCGAAGGTCGCTTCCTTGCCGGCCAGATGCGCCGCCTGGTAGTTTTCCGGGAAGGTCACGGTGATCTGCTTCTCGTCACCGGCCTTGGCGCCGATCAGTTGATCCTCGAAGCCCGGAATGAACTCCTTGGAGCCCAGCACCAGCGGCTGGTCGTTGCCGGCGCCGCCAGCGAAAGCCTCGCCGTCGATCTTGCCGACATAGTCGATCGTGACGCGGTCGCCTTCGGCGGCCTTGCCGGTCTTCGGCTCGTAGCTGCGCGCCGATTCGGCGACGCGCTTGACCTGGTCGTCGATTTCCGAATCCGGAACGTCGAACACCTGGCGCGTCACCTTGATGTCGGAGAAATCCTTGATCTCGATCGCCGGAATGACCTCATAGTTGAGGCGGAACTCGAAGTCGGCGCCGCCGGCCAGGATCTTCTCGGCTTCCTTCTCGTCCTCGGTCATGATGACCTCAGGCTGCATGGCGGCCTTTTCGCCGCGCCCGGTGATGATCGAGCGGGTCGAGTCGTTGAGGATCTCGTTGACCACTTCGGCCATGAACGACTTGCCATAGACCTTGCGCAGGTGCTGCACCGGCACCTTGCCCGGACGGAAGCCGTTGATGCGGACCTTGTTGCGGGCGTCCGACAGCCGCGCCATCAGCTTGGCTTCCATATCACCGGCCGGCACGGTGATCTTGATCTCGCGCTTGAGACCGGAATTGAGAGTTTCGGTGACCTGCATCGTAAAACCTTTGTTTTCACCAATGAGGCTGCCAAACGGCTCCCTGCCGTTCACAGCCTGCCGGTAATTCTTGCCGGGAATGGCTTTTGGTACGGAACCTGGCGATTTGACCGGAAATACGGCTCAAACTCTCCCAAACTGCGTTCCAAAATGTGAATAAGTTCTTGTTTTTCCTACTTCTTATCACATCTTGTAGAAGCGGATCGTCGCGTTCCGTCACATTTGACACGCCTTTTGTCACAGGCGAGCCTAATTTTCAACAGTCTTCGCGTTTAGGCGAATAACCAACATTCCGGCCCTGAGCCGACATCTTGTCTCCGACATTGACAGAATGATGGCTACATGGGATTGCCGGGCCACGCGGGTATGGCGGAACTGGTAGACGCACCAGATTTAGGTTCTGGCGAGAGATCGTGGGGGTTCGAGTCCCTCTACCCGCACCACTTTTTCGCGCTTTGAGCGTCGGGTGGCAGGCCACCCGACGCTCGCTAGACGAAGGAGCGTCCTGCGAGACCTGGCGAAGAGGACCGGCGTCGTTATCGCGCGTCCCACGACCTAATAGAGCGGCTCCTTGAAAAGCGTCTTGTCGCCATCCATCAGCGCCTTGATCTGCGCCGTGCCGTCGGCGGCGAGCGCCAGCTTGATCCCGAACGGGCGCACCCGCATGTCGCTCTGGATCGCCATCCCCTCGCCTTCGGGCAGATAGAAGCGCTCGATGCCGTAATCCGGCGCGATCGTCATGCCTTCGCCGCGAAGATCCCAACCTGCGGCGACATGGCCCGAAATGTCGGCTTCGTCCGCGGCGGCCGGCGTCGGCGCCGTGCCGAACCAGGCGGCGGTCGGCGTCCAGTAGCCGTCGGCGCCCTTCTTCAGCCGGACCACGATCGAGGTGTCGTCGCTGGACTGTTTGTCGGACGCAATGTTGGCGATCATTTTAACCGGTATGCGCGAGATGTCATAGCCGAGGACGATATAGTCGCCGCGCAGCAAGTCGCGCGGATCGACTGGTTGGATCTTCAGCAGCACTTCCTTGCCATTACGCAGGATCGCCGCCCGGCTGGCGATGATCCAACTGAGAAAACCGAGTTGGACGAGCGCCAGCACCAGCGCCGAGATGACAAGCCTCTTCCCGGTCATCATGCCGTGGCTCCCCCAATGGCCGGACCCTTCATGCGTTTTTCCACGCGGATGATGACGATCGCAAGCACGCCCAGCAGCAGCGCGGCGGCAAGGAAGAAGCCGGCGGTGTCGAGCATCGACTGAAGCGTCACGACATAAATGATGGCGAGTTCGAAGGCGAAGCCGAGATAGGCCAGCCAGCGCAGGCCACGGCTCTCACGGCCTGCGAACACGACTGCCGCGACGATCCCCGCCAATGCGACGACCGAAGCGATGGCGAAACCGCTGTTGTAGGTGCTCTCGCCAGCCAGTTCGAACTGGATGATGGCCAGGCCGGTGAGGAAGCCAAGCAGCGCGTGCAGGGGCAAACGACCGCCGAGTTGCACGACCCTGTCGACCGGTTCCGGCGCAAGGGCGGCAGCAGCAAAAAGCGCGACAGAGACGATGACCAGAGGGATCGCTACCGGCAGCGTCGCGTGATCCATGGCCAGGAGCACCAGATAGAAAAGCAGCGACAGGATGATCAGATGCCGCGCCGGCTGGCTGCGGGTCCAGAACGAAACAGCAAACAGCACCACCGCCATGACGACGAAGGCGTGTGGAAACTCGCTACGGCTGTAATAGTCGAACCCTTTCAGGAACAGCCAGGCGTCGGCGATGCCGATCGCTGCCACGGTCAGCGCGTTGGAGCGCAGCGCAACCGCCGCCAATGCCGTGCCGGCGCCCCAGGTGACCAGGGCGGAAGCCTCGTCGCCGGACAAATGGTACATCTGCCCGATCAGCGCGATCGAAGCGCCGAACGCGGCCGCCGCCACGATCCACAGGGCTTCGCCGATCGCCGCATGGTCGCGCGTCTTCAGCACCGCCCCGCCGACATAGCCGCCAAGGATAACGGCGAACAGCGCGGCCACCCGCGCCAGCCGCGGGATCGCTTCCCAATTGGCGGCGACGAAGATCAGGATGGCCGCTCCAAAGAGCAGGGCCGCCATCATCGCGAGGATCGAGCCGAAGCTGAGCGACTGGCGGGCGTTGGCGTCGACGTCACGGACCAGGGAATCGGCTGTGGCGGCGTCGATCAGGCCTGCCTGCCGCCACCGCGCGATATCGGACCTTAATCGTGATGAATAGCCCGCCATTCCCCTTCTCCCCCAGTTGGTCTTTTTTCAGCCGATCAGCCCCAAACCGTTGACGTCGCGGCACTTTCTGATTCTGGCTTCTTTGTGTCGGGTCGGTGAAGCCGCGTTAATGTTGCATTGCACAATTTGCATTGCTGCCATGCAGCCATAGCGCTTTTAAATCGATATGGGTCCCCCTACTTATGGTTCGTACACAAACGGAATGATCCGCAAGAAAGACGAAACGAGAACTACCATGAACCTGATCCGCAACTACCGCAACTGGCGCCGCTACCGGGACACCGTCTCCGAGCTGAGCCGCCTGAGCAACCGTGAACTGACCGACCTCGGCATCAGCCGCAGCGACATCCCTTACGTCGCTCGCAAGGCGGTCTAATCCTTCGGGCCGCGAATGGTCCGAACCAGTTTTGAAAAAGAGAACGACAATGAACTTGATCCGCAACTATCGTAACTGGCGCGTTTATCGCGAGACGGTTACCGAGCTGGGTCGCCTTTCGAACCGCCAGCTGCATGATCTCGGTATCGTCCGCGACGAAATCAAGATCATCGCCCGCCAGGCGATCTAACCAAGGAATTTCGCTGGGGTCGACCTCCTCCCCGACCAAAGCGAATTCGGTCCGCCCTTACCTCCTCCCAAGGGTTGACCATCAAAACGGCGCCCGCCGCACCTCCTCCCGCGGCGGGCGTTGTTCCCCGGGGCAAACGGATTTTGCCCAGAGGCTTCGCCCTCTCTAAAAATGCGAAGAGAATTTCGTCAAAGCCGACCTCCTCCCCGGCGATGACGAATAGGCCTAACCTTCACCTCCTCCCGAAGGTTGGCCACCCAAACCGCGCCCGCCGCACCTCCTCCCGCGGCGGGCGCTGTTTCCCCGGGGCAAACGAATTTTGCCCCAGAGGTTTCGCCCTCTTTAAAAATGCGAAGAGAATTTCGTCTGAGCCGATCTCCTCCCCGGCGATGATGAATACGGTCGGCCTTCACCTCCTCCCGAGGGTCGACCCCCAAAACGACACCCGCCGGACCTCCTCCCCGGCGGGTGTTGTTGTATTCAGGGGCAGGTGTTCCCGACCCAGGCGTTTCGCATTACCGCCACGCGACAATTGCAATCGCTGCGGCAAGCTATTATTCCGGCGGCCATGAGCAAAAATCCAATCCATATCATCGGCGGCGGCCTCGCCGGTTCCGAAGCGGCATGGCAGGCGGCCGAGGCCGGTGTTCCCGTCATCCTGCATGAAATGCGCCCGGTTCGCGGCACCGATGCCCACAAGACCGATGGCCTGGCCGAACTCGTCTGTTCCAATTCCTTCCGCTCCGACGACGCCGAAAACAACGCCGTCGGCCTGCTGCATGCCGAAATGCGGCTGGCCGGCTCGCTGATCATGAGCGCCGGCGACGCCAACCAGGTGCCGGCAGGCGGCGCGCTGGCCGTCGACCGCGATGGTTTTTCCGACGCGGTGACGAAAAAGCTCGAGGCACATCCGCTGATCACCATCGAGCGCGAGGAAGTTCCCGGCCTGCCGCCGGCGGAGTGGGACCAGGCGATCATCGCCACCGGGCCGCTGACCGCGCCATCGCTTGCCCAGTCGATCGCCGAAGCGACCGGCGCCGATGCGCTAGCCTTCTTCGATGCCATCGCGCCGATCATCCATTTCGACACGATCGACATGGATACCTGCTGGTTCCAGTCGCGCTACGACAAGGTCGGGCCTGGCGGCACCGGCAAGGATTATATCAACTGTCCGATGGACAAGGATCAGTACCTCGCCTTCGTGCAGGCGCTGGTCGATGGCCAGAAGACCGAGTTCAAGCAATGGGAAGGCACGCCCTATTTCGACGGTTGCCTGCCGATCGAGATCATGGCCGAACGCGGCGTCGAGACGCTGCGCTACGGACCGATGAAGCCGATGGGCCTCACCAATGCGCACAATCCGACGGTGAAGGCCTATGCGGTCGTCCAGTTGCGCCAGGACAATGCGCTGGGCACGCTCTACAACATGGTCGGCTTCCAGACCAAGCTGAAGCACGCCGAACAGGTGCGCGTGTTCCGCACCATTCCGGGCCTGGAAAACGCCGACTTCGCCCGCCTTGGCGGCCTGCACCGCAACACCTACATCAACTCGCCGACCTTGCTGGACGCCTCGCTGCAGCTGAAGTCGCGACCCGGCCTGCGCTTTGCCGGCCAGATCACCGGCTGCGAAGGCTATGTCGAGAGCGCCGCCATCGGCCTGCTCGCCGGGCGCTTCGCCGCGGCCGAGCGGCTCGGCCATGCACCATCGCTACCGCCGCTTACCACCGCCTTCGGCGCGCTGCTCAACCACATCACCGGTGGCCACATCGTTTCCGACGACGAGCCGGGCAAACGCTCTTTCCAGCCGATGAACGTCAATTTCGGCCTGTTCCCGCCGGTCGAGGCGCCGAAGAGCGAGGGCAAGCGCATGCGCGGCAAGGACAAGACCGTCGCTAAGCGCCACGCCATCACCTCGCGTGCCCTGCAAGACTGCCGTGAATGGCTGGGTGTGCCGGCGCAGACGGCTGAGGCTGCCGAATAAGCTCGCGGCTATCCTACTTTACGCCGAGCGGAGCCGTTCCATGGAAGCAGCCGAGAAACTATCCGTCACCGTCACACCCGCGATGGCACGCATGATCCGCGAAAGGGTCGAGGACGGTTCGTTCGGCTCGGCCAGCGAGGTTATCCGCGCAGCTCTTCGCGCTTTCCAACGCGAAGAAGAGGAACACGCCGAGCGCATGGCCTCGATCAGGGCGCGTGTGAAGGCGTCGATCGAGGATACGAGACCGAACCTTACCGCAGCAGAACTTCGCGGTCGGCTTAAGAAATTCGTAGAGCAATATCCGAGCCGTGTTGATGATTCAGCGGCTTGACGTCGAGTATCGCGAGAGCGCCGGCAACGATCTTACCAACATTTTGAGACACATAGTCGAGGCTGGCGGAAGTCTCGATGCAGCGCTGGGATTTGTGCTGCGCATCGAGATCGCTGACAGAGTATCGGCAATGCCCCTCGGGGCGGTCGCTCGCGCGACGACTTCATGCCGGGACTAAGGACGGTTCCGTTCGAGCACTCGGCCGTCATCGCCTATGTCATCGAGGGCGACAGGGTATATTCATGGTCAACATCTTCTCCGGCGGCCGCGACTACGAAGCGCTGATGCGCGATAGCGACAAACCCTCTTGACCGGACAGCTACTCGGCCGGCTCGGCGGTCGCTGACGGCAAGCCTGGCTTGCCCGCCTCCGCAGGATTTCTCCTGACATAAGCAGCCTTCAGCGTCTCCGACGTGTCGCGCGAGCCGTCATGGCTCCAGCCTGGCGGCTTGATCAGGTAGTTCAGTCGTTCGCTCACTGTCAGCCCCGGCGCGAAGGCATCCCTGAACATGCCGATCCATTCGTGGAACGCCACTTTCAGCGGATTGAAAGTGCCGAGATTTTTCACGATTCCGTAGCGCGGGCGGTCCTCTTCCAACTCCTCGACAAAGGTACCGAACATGCGGTCCCATATGATCAGCGTGCCCGCATAGTTGGCGTCGAGATAGCGCGGGTTGGTGGCGTGGTGGACGCGGTGGTGCGAGGGCGTGTTGAAGATGAACTCGAACCAGTTCCACATCTTGCCGATCGTCTCGGTGTGGATCCAGAACTGCCAGACCAGGTTGAAACCGAAGGTGAAGGCAATCACCGCCGGATGGAAGCCGAGCAGCACCAGCGGCGCCTGCAGCACGAACATGAAGGTGAACAGGCCGGTCCAGCTTTGCCTGAGCGCCGTCGACAAATTGTAGTGCTGGCTGGAATGATGGTTGACGTGCTCCGCCCACACCCAGCGCACCCGGTGCGCGATGCGGTGGTAGACGTAGTAGCGCAGATCATCGAGCAGGAAGGCCGCCAGGAACACCCAAACCGACAGGCCGAGATTGAAGACTCGGAACTGCCACAGCCACAACAGCGCCCAGTAGGACACGACGCCGAGCAGCAGCCCGGCGACGACGTTGCCGGTGCCCATCATCAGGCTGGTCAGCGTGTCGCGGGTCTCGAACGAGCCCTTGGCGCGACCGGTCCGCACCAGCCAGAGCTCGATCAGGATCGCGGCGACGAAAAACGGAATGGCCAGTTGGGTGACCTGCGGAAACTCGTAGCTGTCCATCACGCTGCCTCCTTCCCGGAACTCGTGCCTCGCGGCCCAAGAGCGTTCAGCAAGGCCTGCACGTCGACGGCATTGGCGAAGCGGAAGCGGCCGCCCTTCCAGGTGAAGTCCGTCAGCCGCAGGTGGATCGTGTCCGTCTCGTCGGCATTGGACACAACGACGTCCCGAGGCGTCACGACGCGGGTCAGAAAGCAGTCGCCGATACCGTGGACGATGCCCGTGCGGCCATGGCCAAGATCGAGAAAAGCGGACCGGCCGTCCGCGGTTAGTCGAACCGCGGTCGCAGTCTCGTCGGGAAAGTCCTCTGCGAAACGGCCCATGGCTTGATCCGCGCCGGTCAGAGTGACCATCTTGCTGCCGCCGGTGAAATGCACGGCGGTAACCGACAGCGCGATGCCCAGAACGACGATCACGACCAGCACGGGCAAGCTCATGAACGGGATCTCCTCCGGGCCAGCCTGTCGTCTTAGGCGACAGTTCTCGGCAGGCGGACTTCTTAACACGATTGACGTTTACGTCAATGTGTCGGCCAGCCCTTGCCCGCATGGCGCAGCAACAGCCAGTGCCGGCGCAACGCCGACAGCCGTGCCACGCCCCCGAGCGGGGCCCGGCGCGAGCCTTCCATCTTGTCGAGATAAGCGCGTGACAGCGCCAGCGGCAGGAATGCCGGACGCAACGACCCCGGCAGCGCGGCAGCCCCCCGTTCGAAGGCGGAAAGATGCTCGCGCGCCAGCGAGATCATCGCGGCCACGGCGCGCTGGGCACCAGAACCGCCATCGCCGGCAATAAACTCTTCCGGCGACGAGCCCGCCGCCGCCAGGATGTCAGCCGGGACAAAACACTGCCCGCGCCCGCGGTGCAGCGGCAACAGAAGCAAAAGGCCCGTCATTGCCTGCGCGCAGCCCCCCCTGCCGGCCAGTTCGGCGAACCTTGGCGCCTCGACAGGATCGAGCACCATTGCCGCAAGCTGGATCAGCGCGGCTGCCGTCTCGCCGCAATAGCCTTCCAGATCGGTGCGCGATGGCATCGGATCGTCGTAGAGATCGAAGATGCGTGCTTCGAGCATGTTCTCAAAGGCC
Source organism: Mesorhizobium sp. BR115XR7A (assembly GCF_020165315.1). Lineage (NCBI taxonomy): Bacteria > Pseudomonadati > Pseudomonadota > Alphaproteobacteria > Hyphomicrobiales > Phyllobacteriaceae > Mesorhizobium > Mesorhizobium sp. BR115XR7A. Next base: position 16,130 of record NZ_JAIUHW010000024.1, on the reverse strand, counting down.
AGTTTCGGCAGCTTGAACGCCGCAATGGTGGTGTTCAAGGCTTCGGCAACGGGATGGCCCGCGCCCGCCTCGCCGCCGGCGGCGATGACATCGCGCCACCATTGCAGCCGGACCTCCCCGGGCAAAGGCTCATGGATGCGGTCACGAATGCCTGATATCTCGGCATTGAATGCGTACAGCGAAAACAGCGCCTTGCGCTTGTCGGCCGGCGCGTAGAGCGCGGTGAGATACCGATCATGGTCGGCGACGCGCACCGCATCCATGACGATTTCAGTATTCTGCGACATATCAATCGACAGCGATGAGCGCGGCTGCCACGGCGCGGTTTTCAGCCAGAAGGACATTGTAGGTCCGCACTGCTGCCCCAGTCGACATCGGGTCGGACGCTATGCCGGCATCCTTCAGCGCGGCCCGCAGTGCCGCCGGCAACGGCCTGAGATCCCGACCCATGCCAACCAGCAGGATCTCGACCTTGTCGGCCTCGGCGAGCAGCCTGTCGAAATCCGCCACGGTCAGCGCTTGGGGATTTGCCGGCTCCCAACCATGGATGCCTGTGGGCAGGCACATGAGAGAGCCGCGATGCGACATGTCGGCAAAGCGGAAGCCGCCATTGCCATAGGCCTCGATTGGCGCGCGGCCGGGGAAATGCGCCTCGCGGATAATGATGCCTTTGCCGGCCATCACTCTATCACCCCTCGGGGCCGCGCGTCAGGTCGCGACGGCCTTGCCGCCGCTGACCGGCTTTTCCTCGTCGGCCGAAGCCTGCGGCCGCAGCTTGAACAGGATGAGCAACGGCGCCGCGATGAAGATCGACGAATACGTGCCGAACACGACGCCGAACAGCATCGCCAGCGTGAAGGAGCGGATCACTTCGCCGCCGAACAGCACCAGCGCCAGCAGCGCCAAGCTGGTCGTGACGGACGTCAGCGTCGTTCTCGACAACGTCTCGTTGATGGCGTTGTTCAACAGCTGTGGCAACGGCATTCGCTTGTATTTTCGCAGATCCTCGCGGACGCGGTCATAGACCACGATCGTGTCGTTCAGCGAATAACCGATAATGGTCAGGATCGCCGCCAGTGACGACTGGTTGAACTCGAGCCCGGTGATGACGAAGAAACCGAGCGTCATGACCACATCGTGCACCGTCGCGACAATGGCGCCGACCGCGAACTGCCATTCGAAGCGGAACCAGACATAGATCAGGATGCCGGCCAGCGCGACGATCATGGCGATCGTGCCTTGCTTGGCCAGTTCGCCGGAAACCGTCGGGCCCACCACTTCGACGCGACGGAAATTATACTGATCCTGCAGCTCGCCGCGCACCTTGTCGATCACGGTCTGCTCGGCATTTTCACCGGCATCCTGCGTGCCGACGCGGATCAACACGTCGTTGGGTGCACCGAACTGCTGCACCTGCACTTCGCCGATGTTCAGTTCCGTCAATCGGCTGCGGATGTCACCAATATTGGCATCGCCGCTCTTCGACTGCACCTCGATCAGGGAACCGCCCTTGAAGTCGATGCCGTAATTGATGCCGACGCTCATGAACAACACGACGGACAATATCGACAATGTGCTGGACAGCGCGAACGTCCACCGGCGGATACCCATGAACGGAATTTTCGTGCCGGGCGGAACGAAAGTCACCGGTGCGCGCGGCAGTTCCTTCGGACGTGCGCGGCGCAGCCAGATCGACACCAGCAGGCGGGTGAAGGTGAAAGCGGTGAAGACCGTGGTCAGGATGCCGATGGCATAGGTGATGGCAAAGCCCTTCACGGGTCCGGTACCGAGATAGAACAGCACCACTGTCGCAATCAGCGAGGTGACGTTGGAATCGACGATGGTCGCCAGCGCCTTCGAGAAGCCGGTGTCGATCGCCTGGATCACCGAGCGACCGGCGCGTCGCTCCTCGCGGATACGCTCGTAGATCAGCACGTTGGAATCGACCGCCATGCCGATGGTCAGCACGATACCGGCAATACCGGGCAAGGTCAGCGTCGCGCCGAGCAGCGACAGCAGCCCGACGATCATCGCCACGTGGACCGCCAGCGCGATATTGGCGAGGAAGCCGAGGAAACCGTAGGCGACGAACATGAATGCCACGACGAGGATCGAACCGATGATGCCCGCGACCTTGCCCGCATGGATCGAATCCTGGCCCAGGCCCGGACCCACGGTACGCTCCTCTATGACCGTCAATGTCGCGGGCAGCGCGCCGGCGCGCAGCAGCACGGCGAGGTCGTTGGCGCTTTGGGCTGTGAAATTGCCGGAGATCTGGCCGGTGCCGCCAAGGATCGGTTCACGGATCTGCGGCGCCGAAATCACCTGGTTGTCGAGGATGATGGCGAACAGCTTGCCGACGTTCTGCGCGGTGGCCTGGCCGAAGCGGGCGGCACCCTTGGAATCGAAGCGGAACGAAACCACCGGCTCGTTGTTCTGCGAATTGTACGTCGCCTGTGCGTCGACGAGGTTTTCACCCGACACGATAACGCGGTTCTCGATCAGGTATGGAACTGGCGGATCGTCCTGGGAATAGAGCACCGACGAACCGGCTGGCGGGCGCCCCTTGAGCGCGTCCTGCACCGGCATCGACTGGTCGACCATCTGGAAGGTCAGCTTCGCGGTCTGGCCGAGAATTTCCTTCAGCCGCTGCGGATCCTGCAGGCCAGGCACCTGGACGAGGATGCGGTCCTCGCCTTGCCGCTGCACGATAGGCTCGGTCGTGCCGAGTTCGTTGACGCGGCGCTCGACCACCTCGATCGATTGTGCCAACGCGGTCGACGTGCGGTATTTGATGCCGGCGTCGGTGACGGTGAACTTGAGCAGGCCCGGCTCGGAATCATCGAGCGCCATTTCCTGGATGGAACCGCCGGTGAACAAGCCGGCGGCGACAGGATCGGTCAAAGTCTTCAATGCCTTCTTGGCGGCATCGAGCTGGGCGGGATCGGTGATGCGGACCTGCAGGGTCTTGCCGGTGCCGGCAAGACCGGTATAGCCGATCTTGGCATCGCGCAGCAGTGTGCGGATTTCGTCGCGCGTCGTCTCCAACCGATCCTTGATCAGATCGTTCTGGTTCATCTCCAGCAGGATGTGCGAACCGCCCTGCAGGTCGAGGCCGAGCGTCATCTGCCGCTTCGGCACCCAACCGGGCAGCTGAGCCAGCGTGCTGGCGGGGAACAGGTTGGGCGCGGCGAGGATCACTGTGGCGGCCACGGCCAGCCAGATCAGGATCATCTTGAAGCGCGAGAAATAAAGCATAGGGCGTCGTCCGTCAGAGCGTGTCCGCGGATCGCTCCGCCTTGAATCTGGTTATTTCTTGGCGTTCTGGTTGGCGACCGGTTCGCCCTTGACTCGCACATCGGCGATCGTCGAGCGCAGCGCCGTCACCTTGGTGCCGCCGCCAAGATCGATCTCCAGCTCGTTGTCGTCGATCACCTTCGTCACCTTGCCGACAAAGCCGCCGCCGGTGACGACAGTGTCGCCGCGACGAACCGCCGCCAGCATCTCGCCGCGCTTCTTCAGCTGCGTGCGTTGCGGGCGGATGATCAGAAAATACATGATCACGAAAATCAGGACAAACGGCAAAATGCTGATGAACATATCGGGAGAGGCGCCGCCGATGCCTTGGGCGTATGCCGGTGTCACGAACATCGAGGTACTCCTGAATTTTGAAAAACAGCCACCAAACGATCAAGCGGGATTTGGCGGCCCCTAGAAATTTGGCCGGAATATAGTCGGTAAAGTTGTCAATGCAACTGCGCGGCCGGGCAAATCGGCTGCTTTTCCGGCCTGTTTAGCCGTGTTAGAGCAGGATCGCGAAAACCGCGAGCCGGTTTTCGGAAAAGATCACGCTCGAACAAATGGTTGCAACCGGTTTCGAAACCGCCGGAATCGAACCGGACCTACCTGCCACCGCAAAAACCGAAGCAAAAAAGACCCGACATGACCGATACCAGCATCGACGCCCTGAACCAGAAACTCGACCGCCTGATCGAGGCGGTCAGCCGCCTCGCGCCGCCGCCGGCGCCTGAAACCGACCTCAACGTGGCCGACTGCTTCGTCTGGCAGGCCGATCCCGGATATCTGGAGCCGGTGCGCAAGGTCAACCGCGTGGATATCGGCCTGATCCGCGGTGTCGACCGCGTCCGCGACATCCTCGTCGACAACACTGAGCGCTTCGCCGCCGGTTTCGCCGCCAACAACGTCCTGTTGTGGGGTGCCCGCGGCATGGGCAAATCGTCGCTGGTCAAAGCCGTACACGCGCGGATCAATGCCAAGGCGAAGCCCGGCCTGCCACTCAAGCTGATAGAAATTCACCGCGAGGACATCGACACGCTGCCGAAGCTGATGGGCCTGCTGAAGGCGGCCCCCTTCCGCGTCATCCTGTTTTGCGACGATCTGTCCTTTGACCATGACGATACGTCCTACAAGTCGCTCAAGGCAGCACTCGAAGGCGGCGTCGAGGGCCGTCCGGCCAACGTCATCTTCTACGCGACCTCGAACCGCCGCCACCTGTTGCCGCGCGACATGATCGACAATGAGCGCTCGACCGCCATCAACCCATCGGAAGCGGTCGAGGAAAAGGTCTCGCTATCCGACCGTTTCGGGCTGTGGCTCGGCTTCCATAAATGCTCGCAGGACGAATATCTCGACATGGTCAACGGCTATGCCAGCCATCATGGCCTCGACATCGACCCCGAGCAGTTGCGCGCCGAAGCGCTGGAATGGGCCACCACACGCGGCAGCCGCTCAGGCCGCGTCGCCTGGCAATTCACCCAGGATCTGGCCGGCAGGCTCGGCAAGCCATTGAAGGATTGAGGCGATGGATCGCGCCGCCAACCCGATCAACCGACAGCGTCATTTGGGCGGCGTCCGTCGCAAATCGCGCGGCGTTTGACCGATCTCGCGGCGCATCCAATGCGCCAGGTGTGACTGGTGCGCGAAGCCCGTCATTTCAGCTACTTCGCTTGTGCTGAGGTCGCCTCGCTGCAGCAGAACGCGTGCGCGTTCAACGCGACGCCGTAACACATAGCGGTGCAGGGTGACGCCCGTCGCCACTTTGAACCATGTCCGCAAATGGGAGCTGCTCGCGCCGGCAACGCGGCTTAGTCGATGAATCGAAAGCGGCTCGTGAAGAGACGCCTCGATGTGCTCCAGCACGCGTTTGAGCTGGGTATCCGACAAACGGTTCGTTCGACCGATATCAGGTTCACCAAGGCCGAGCAGCCTCACCGCCAGTGCGGCGCCAATGCTGTCGGCAAACAAAGGGCCGCTTGGCGAATCTGCATTCAGTTCGCTCTCGAGCGCCCAGGCGAGATGTGCGATGCGCTGGTCGCGAAGCAGGTGGCGCGTGTCGAGCCGCAATGCTTGCCCCTTGCCGCCAAGCTCCGCCACCACCCTTTCCATCAGCGCTGGCTGCAACGCAATCTCGATCGTGTCGAACGGGGTTTCGGCCTCGAAGCCGCCCTCCTGGCCGGCTGGCACCAGGTCGATATCCCCGGCGCGCCTGACGAAATATCGCCCAACCTGATCGCAGTAGGAGCGTGTCGCCGCGCTGGCATGCACCATGATGCGATGGTGTGGAGCCCGGGACAGGCGGTGGACTCCGGCTTCGATATGCCGGGAGGCCATTGTTACATCGGACACGGCTTGAGCCGGAGCGTATCGCGACTGCATGCTCTCTCGATTCATGGCAAAACCTGTCCGAGATTTGGCAATTCCCGCGCGATTTTCAATGCCGTCGACCTGTACTCACGCCTCTCCATCAAACTTGGACGAGAGGTTACACCATGAGTTTCTATGTTGTTGTCGGAGCGGGCCCGGTCGGTCGCGAAACCGCTCGCCTTCTTGGCGAGGAAGGACATGATGTCGTTCTCACCAGCCGAAGCGTCGGCTCGAACGCATTGCGGAACGTGCGGCCCATGCAGGCCGATGCTACCGATGCGTCGGAACTCGCGCGTGTCTGCCAAGGCGCCGATGCCATCTTCATGTGCGCCATGGCCACCTATCACAGGTGGCCAACCGATTTTTTCCCCATCATCGACGGCACCGTGCGCGCGGCCGAAGCGGTCGGCGCGAAACTCATCGTGTTGGGCAACCTCTATGGCTATGGGGAAAATGCCGATAGCCCGCTTCGTTCCGACCTGTCCCTGGATCCTACTTCGAAGAAGGGAACGGCCAGGGCGATCATGTGGCAGCGAGCCGCCCGTGCCGACGTGCCGGCAATCGAAGTGCGGTCCAGCGACTATCTCGGCCACGGCGCGATCAGCTACTTCTCGCTGGTCGCCCTGCCCTCCATCATCGAAGGGAAGCCTACGGCTTTCATTGGAAACCTCGATGCGACGCATGCCTGGGCCTTCACCAAGGACGTCGCCAGGACGCTGGTCGCGGCTTCCCGCTACACGGGCGAATGGGGACGGGCGTTTCACGTCCCCTCGCAATACGCCTCACCCCGGGAGCTCATCCAGAAAACCGCTGCGATGCTTCGACAGGAGGTCTCGGAAATCCGTTCTTATTCGATTGCCGAGATGGAAGCACTGGGTATGCATGAGCTCATCGAGATGAGCTATCTTTTCGAGAACCCCTTGCTGGTGGATTCTTCCGACGCCGAGGTGCTTCTCGGTATCAAGGCCAGCAGCCTTGAGGTCATGATCGCCGACACGCTGCGTGATCATCTCCGCGCTTGAGGGCCGGCCTTCGACAGAACTGAAAAAGCCCGCTCCTTGCGGAACGGGCTGAGCCGGCGGGCTGGACTGGAGGTCAGGCGGCCCGCATATCGCTTTTTTTCTTCTATTCGAGATAGCCTGACGGATCGACCGGGGCGGAGTTCTTGCGCACTTCGAAGTGCAGCTTCGGCGAATCCGTCGTGCCGCTCATGCCCGAGAGCGCGATTTCCTGGCCGCGCTTGACCTTCTGGCCGCGCTGGACCTCGATCGAGCTGGCATGGCCATAGACGGTGACCAGGCCGTTCTCGTGGCGCACCAGCACCGTGTTGCCGAATTCCTTGAGGCCGTCGCCGGCATAAATGACGACGCCGTTCTCGGCCGCCTTGACCGGCGTGCCCGTGGGCACGGCGATATCGACGCCGTCCTTGCCGGATCCGAAACCGGAGATCACCCGGCCGCGCACCGGCCAGCGCATCTTGCCGATGCCGGTGGCATCGGGTGCCACCGCGTCGTCGTCCTCGGCCTGCTGGATGACCTTGGCGTCCTTCTTCGGCGGCGTGTAGGAGGCCAGCGTTTCCGAAGGCGTGGCCTTTGCCGGGACTTGCGTTGTCGCGGTGGTCACCGGATCGACCTTGGCCGGCTTGGCGCTGGCAACCGTCGCCGTTCCGCCGCCCGGCACCTTCAAGGTCTGGCCGATTTTCAATATGCCGTCCTTCATGCCGTTGGCCTGCTTCAGCGCGACCACGCCGACGCCGGTCTTTCTGGCAATCGAGGACATCGTGTCACCCGACTGGACCGTATACGTACCGGCGGCGCCGGTTGCCTTGGCCATCTGCGCCGGCTTGGGTTCCTTGGGCTGGTTCGCCGTGGCCGACGCATCGACCTGGGCGGCGGACTTGCCCTCCTTCAGCTTAGGCTGCTGCGGCAGCACCGCCATCTTGTCCGGCGCGCTGGCCGGCAGGTCATGCTTGCCGTCCTTTGCCGGCTTTGCGTCGGCGACCTTCGGCTCGGCCTTGCTCGAATAGGCATAGGCCGGGATGACGATCTTCTGGCCGGTCTTCAGCCCCTTGGTCGGGCTCAGGCCATTCACCTTCATGATGACATCGGCCGGCACCTTGTAATGCGCCGCCAGGCCGGAAATGGTCTCGCCGTCCCTGACGGTGATTTCGGTCGCGTGCGGCGTGCCTGCCTGGGCCATCCTCGGCTCGTCGGGCTGGGCATTCTTGAAAGGCTTGGCGGCCGGCGCGACAGTGCCGGTCGTCGTCCTGTCGACATGAGGAGCGGGCCGAACCAAGGCCGGCGCCGATGCGACACGCACCGGATTGGCGGCAGGCGCGAGCGCTGGAGCCGGCTGCGCCTGCGCGGAAGCCGGCGGCGGCAAAGGCCGGCTCGAAACCGGATCGAGGCTGGAACGGCTCACCGACTGCGTGTGGCTGCCATCAAGCGGAGCAGCCGAGACATCGCCCGGATAAGGCTGCACCGCATCCTGCTTGTTGATGATGGCACGTTGATTGTTGGTCGAGGACGTGAAGACGTCGTCGACACTGTTGAACCGCGAAGCCTGGGAACTGCACCCGGCCGCCGCGCCTGCAATCATCAGAACAGCGCAGCCCCGCGCCAGATTGCGACTATTTGTCTTCAAAACACTGAGTTGCATCGCACTAACCCGCACAAACGCTGCACCAACTGGACAGGATTAAAGCGCGTTAATGTTACTGGCCGGTTAACCCATTAGAATCCGACGAAAATTTTCTTAAAACATTTGGGGATGATCAGCGGCACGATGGCGAGCCCGAAAGAGATCCGGCGGCCGGCCGGAAACTAGATAACCGCTGCAATGCTTCGCAGGATCGGCTGCAGCCGCACGAGGCCGATATCCTCGCGCTCGAAACGGCTGCCGACCTTGGTGAGCTTGGCCAGCACCTGCTCGCCCTCCTCCGGCCCGATCGGCGCGATGACGATGCCGCCGCTCGACAATTGGTCGAGCAGGAAGCGCGGCAAACTGTCGAATGCAGCCCAGGCGACGATGCGGTCAAACGGCCCTTCATTGGGCAATCCGTTGGAACCATCGGCCTGCCGCACGATGGCATTGCCTATGCCGAGTGCCTCGAAACGCTGCCTGGCTTGCTCGACCAGCGTCTTGTACCGATCCACGGTCACGATCCGCGCCGCCAGCCGCGACATGACAGCCGATGTGTAGCCGGAACCGGTGCCGATCTCGAGCACGCGGTTTCCCGTTTCAATGGCCAATGCGGCGATCACCGCCGCCTGCAGATCCGCCCCTTCGATCGCTTCGCCGCATTCGATCGGCAGCATGCGGTCCGACCAGGCGATCTGGTGGTATTGCGCTGCCAGGAAGCCGCGTCGCGGCGTCGCCTCGAAAGCCGCGATCAGCGCCTTCGGCACCGTTCCCCTGCCGCGCAGGCGCAGCAGGAAAGCGGCAAATCCTTCGCGATCATCGATTGGAAAGCCCTGATTCATGCAAGCGCCTTGCTCAGCTGGTCACGGATCTCATGCGCGGTAAGGTCAAGCTGCAGCGGCGTCACAGACACCAGCCTGTTGCGCAGGGCAAAGAGATCGGTGCCCTGCTTGCCCTCGACCGGCTCGCGGCCGAAGCGCAGCCAGTAATAAGGCAGGCCGCGCCCGTCGCGGCGCTCGTCGACCCACAGGCTGTGCACCAGCTTGCCCTGCGTGGTGACCACCGTGCCGGCCACTTCCTCGGGAAGGCAGTTGGGAAAATTGACGTTGAGCAGGACGCCGTCCGGCAGCGGCGTCGCGACGAGCTTCTTCAGCAGTGCCGGCGCCAGCGCTTCGGTGGTCTCATAGGGGACGACGCGATCCTCGCCGACAGTGCTGTAGCCCTGGCTGAGCGCTATCGACCGGATACCGAGCAGCGCGCCTTCCATGGCGCCGGCGACGGTACCGGAATAGGTCACGTCGTCGGCGATGTTGGCGCCCGAATTGATGCCGGACAGGATCAGGTCGGGTGCACCGGGCAGGATCTTCTTGACGCCCATGATGACGCAATCGGTCGGCGTGCCGCGCACGGCAAAATGCTTCTCGCCGATTTTCCGCAACCGCAGCGGCTCCGAGATCGACAGCGAATGCGCATAGCCCGACTGGTCCTGTTCCGGCGCCACCACCCAGACATCGTCGGACAGGGTGCGGGCGACGCGCTCGAGCGAGGCCAGGCCCTCGGCATGGATGCCGTCGTCATTGGTCAGAAGAATGCGCATTATTTCGATTCGATCTTTTCCAGGCCGCCCATGTAAGGCCGCAGCACTTCAGGAATGGTTACGCTGCCATCCTCATTCTGATAGTTTTCGATGACAGCTATGAGCGCGCGGCCGACAGCGGTGCCCGAACCGTTCAGCGTATGGACGAAGCGGTTGCCCTTGCCATCCTTGTCCTTGTAACGGGCATCCATACGGCGCGCCTGGAAATCGCCGCAGACAGAGCAGGACGAGATTTCGCGATAGGCGTTCTGGCCGGGCAACCAGACCTCGATGTCATAGGTCTTGCGCGCGCCAAAACCCATGTCGCCGGTGCAGAGCACCATGGTCCGGAACGGCAGCTCAAGCCGCTTCAAGACTTCCTCGGCGCATTGTGTCATCCGCTCATGCTCGGCGAGTGAGGATTCCTGGTCGGTGATCGAGACCAGCTCGACCTTGTAGAATTGATGCTGGCGCAGCATGCCGCGCGTATCGCGGCCCGCCGAGCCTGCCTCCGAACGAAAGCAGGGCGTCAGCGCCGTGAAGCGCAGCGGCAGCTTTTCATGCGCCGTGATTTCTTCGCGCACGAGGTTGGTGAGCGGCACCTCGGCGGTCGGGATCAGGCCAAGCCTGCCCTCCCCATGTGGCGTGAAGAACAGATCCTCCTCGAACTTCGGCAACTGGTTGGTGCCGAACAGAACGTCGTCCTTCACCATCAGCGGCGGGATCACTTCCTCATAGCCGTGCTCCGTCGTGTGCAGGTCGAGCATGAACTGGCCGATGGCGCGTTCCATCCGCGCCAGGCCACTCCTGAGCACGGTGAAGCGCGATCCCGACAGTTTCGCCGCGCGCTCGAAATCCATCATGCCGAGCGCTTCGCCGATCTCGAAATGCTCCTTCACCCAGTTCGGCCGTGTCGGCACCTTGCCGACGACATGCTTGACGACATTGTCGTGCTCGTCCTTGCCGACCGGCACATCGTCGAACGGCACATTCGGCAGCACCGCCAGCGCATCGTTCAGCGCCTTGTCGAGCTCGCGCTCGCGCGCCTCGCCGTTCTGGATGAAGGTCTTGATCTCGCCGACTTCGGCCTTGAGTTTCTCGGCAAGGGCGGCATCGCCCGAACGCATGGCGTTGCCGATCTCCTTCGAGGCGGCGTTGCGGCGCTCCTGCCTGGTCTGCAGCTCGGTGACATGTTCGCGCCGCGCCTCGTCCTTGGCGATCAGCCCGTCGACCGTGGACTGCGCCTCATCCGCCGACCACGAGCGCTTGGTGAGCGCCTCGACAAGGGCCTTCGGGTTGTCGCGAATCCATTTGATGTCAAGCATGGTGTCCGTCCTCAAGCTAGGTTTGAGGGGCGTAAACCGCATCCTTGATCGATGCAAGATGGGCCGGGCGGCGGTTGTCGTTTTCCGCCGCCGCCGATGCCCTACGAGGCCGCCGGTGCTGGCGGCTCGTCCGGTGCCTTGTCGGCCACGGTCTCGCCAGCTTCCTGCTTCTCGCGTGCAAGCCGCTGTTTCTCCTGGTCGCGCTCGATCCAACGCGCGGCCCAGATGGAAACCTCGTAGAGAAGGATGGTCGGAATGGCCAAGCCGATCTGGCTCATCGGATCGGGGGGTGTCAGCACCGCGGCAACGATGAAGGCGATGACGATCGCCCATTTGCGTTTTTCGGCCAGCGCCTTGGACGACAGCATGCCGACGCGCGTCATCAGGCTGGTTACCACCGGCAGCTGGAACACCAGGCCGAAGGAGAAGATCAACGTCATGATCAGGCTGAGATATTCCGACACTTTCGGCAGCAGCGAAATCTGTACCTGGTCATCGGTGCCGACCTGCTGCATGGCGAGGAAGAACCACATCACCATCGGCGTGAAGAAGAAATAGACCAGCGAGGCGCCCATCAGGAACAGGATGGGCGATGCGATCAGGAACGGCAGGAAGGCATTGCGCTCGTTCTTGTAGAGCCCGGGCGCAATGAATTTGTAGATCTGCGTGGCGATCAGCGGAAAGGCGATGACCATGCCGCCGAACATGGCGAGCTTGACCTGCGTGAAGAAGAATTCCTGCGGCGCGGTATAGATCAGCTCGACCTTGTGCGGGTCCAGCCCTGCCCATTTCGTCGCCCACTTGAAGGGGACAACCAGAAGGTTGAACAGCCTCTTGGCAAAGAAGAAGCAAACCAGGAAGGCAACGAAGAAGCCACCGAGAGACCAGATCAACCGCCTGCGCAGCTCGATCAGATGCTCCATCAGAGGCGCCGACGATTTTTCGATCTCGTCCTTTTCCTTGTCCGAAACGCTCACTTGGCGGCTCCAGCCGTCTTTTTGGCTGCCGGCTTCTTGGCCCCAGCAGGTTTCGGTTCGGTTTTCGCGGACGCCTTGGCTACAGGCGCCTTGGCCACGGCAGGCTTCGTCACAGCCGCGGTTTCAGGCGCTGCCGCTGTCGTGGCCTTTGTCGACGCCTTGGGCGTGGGTGCGGTTTTTGCCACCCCCCCGGATAAGGCTTTTGCCGCCACCGCCTTCACGGACGTCGAGGCCTTGGATGGCACTTTTGCGGCCGATACCGCCTTGGCGGTTTTCCTGGATGCCTTCGGTTCCGTGGAAGCCGCCACCACCGATTCATCGGTCATCGCCGGGAAAATCGATGCCGGTGTCGTGACTTCCGGGCCATTGACGCCAGGCATGGTCGTTGCACCGTTCTTCAACGGCTCGGCCGCTTGTGGCGTCGCCGCGGCAGGGGCCGATGGATCGGCGGCCGGCTTCGGCTTCATCGCCGCGTCGACGCCGGCGCGCACATCGGCTGCCGCCTGCTCGAACGGATTGAGCTGCTTCTTGATCTCGGCGACTGGGCTGAGACCCCGGAGTTCGTCGACCGACTTCTTGACGTCGTCGAGCTCGGCTTCCTTCAAGGCCTCGTTGAATTGCTTCTGGAAATCGGCGGCCATGGCGCGCAGCTTCGCCGTCGTGCGGCCGAATGTGCGCAGCATGTTGGGCAAATCCTTCGGCCCGACGACCACGATCATGACGATCGCGATCACCAGCATTTCGGTCCAGCCGACTTCAAACATGGCAATCTGTTCCGACTAGAACTTTTGGCTCAGCTCTTGCTGGCCTTTTCCTTCGCGGCCGAAACGGTCTCATCGGCACGGTGTTCGACGGTGCGCTTGTCGTCGGCAACGTCGTCGTCGGCCATGCCTTTCTTGAAGCTCTTGATGCCCTTGGCCATGTCACCCATCAGCTCGGGAATCTTGCCGCGGCCGAACACCAGCAGCACGATCACTAGCACGATCATCCAGTGCCAAATCGAAAATGAACCCATAACCAAATCTCTCTCGAATGTTTTCCCTGGCGATGATCTATGCGTTTTCGCCTTGGGATTCAAACACAACCGCGACAGAGTTTATGAAAGGCCGACGGATGTCACGCATTTTCGGCGATGCGGCCCGCTACCAAACGGCGCATGTAAAGCCGGAAAGCAGCTTTTGAAAGGCGCTCGTGGTCAATCTTCCGTGACGCGCGGCGTCAGCAGACCGAGCTCCTCGAGGTCGATGTCGGTCAGCGGATCCTCGTCCTCGGTCAGCGCGTCGGGATCGGCCGGCGGTTGCGGGATGGAGAAATTCGACGGCATGCGGCCCGAAAGCAGGCCGGCGCCTTTCAGTTCCTCCATGCCTGGAAGATCACGGATTTCCTCGAGTGCGAAATGGTCGAGGAAGGTTTCGGTGGTGCCATAGGTGACGGGGCGGCCGGGCGTTTTGCGGCGGCCGCGCATGCGCACCCATTCCGTTTCGAGCAGCGTGTCGAGCGTGCCCTTCGAGGTTTCGACACCTCTGATGTCCTCGATCTCGGCGCGCGTCACCGGCTGGTGGTAGGCTATGATCGCCAGCACCTCGAGCGCCGCCCGTGACAGCTTGCGCTGCTGCACCGTATCGCGGCTCATCAGGAAAGCCAGGTCGCCAGCGGTTCGGAAGGCCCAGGCATCGCCAACCCGCACCAGATTGACGCCGCGCCGGGCGTAGATCTGCTGCAGCTCCCTCATGGCTAGCGCGACATTGATGCCATCGGGAAGGCGTGCGGCAAGCTGCTTTTCGCTGACGGGTTCGGCGCTGGCGAACACTATCGCCTCCGCCATGCGCACGGCTTCCGCCATATGCAGACGCTCGGCCGGGTTCTGCACCTGCTCGGCCACATCCTCGGAGAACAACTCCTGCCCAGGCTCGTCCTCGACCTTGAACGGGATAACCGAAGCGTTGGCGCGTTCGCTCATGATGCCACCTCGACTGCCTTGATTGCTTGCGTGCGGCCGCGCAAATAGATCGGGGCAAATGTCTGATCCTGCCGCACGTCCATCGTGCCGTCGCGCACCAGTTCCAATGTTGCCGCGAAGGAACTGGCGATCGCCGTGCGCCTTTCCTCGGGGCTTGTCATGTACACGATCAGGAAACTTTCCAGTGTCGTCCAGTCGCTTACAGCCCCGACAAGGCGGGTCAGGATGTCGCGCGCGTCCTTGAGCGACCAGACACCGCGCCTGGCGATCGTCACGTTGTTGATCGCCTGCTTCTGCCGCTGCTGGGCATAGGCCGTCAGCAAGTCGTAGAGCGACGCTGAATAGGCGTTGCGCTTCTCGATGATCACCATTTCCGGCATGCCGCGCGCGAACACGTCGCGACCGAGCCGGTTGCGGTTGACCAGACGCGCAGACGCGTCGCGCATGGCTTCGAGCCGCTTCAGCCGGAACTGCAGCACCGCCGCCAGTTCCTCACCGCTTTCGCCCTCCTCGCCCGGCTGCTTGGGAATCAGCAGCTTCGACTTGAGGAAGGCCAGCCAAGCCGCCATCACCAGATAGTCGGCGGCAAGTTCGAGCCGCAGCGCCCTCGCCGTCTCGACAAAGGTCAGATATTGCTCGACCAGTGCCAGGATCGAAATGCGCGCCAGATCGACCTTCTGGGTACGGGCAAGATGCAGGAGAAGGTCGAGCGGGCCCTCGAAGCCGGCCACGTCAACGACCAGCGACGGATCGCCGGTGACGCGTGAATCGTCATTCTCGGCCCACAGGCGATCCATCGGTGCGGCCTTCGGAGCCTTGCTTTCCAATGCTTCCGCCACTGCCCTGTCACTTCCCTTGGCTATGCCACCGCGTCGAAATAGGTGGCGAATTCAGCGCGTATCTCGGTTTCTTCTACCGTGTCGCTTGTCTTTATATAGGTCATTGCCCGCTTGGCGCGCTCCAGCGACTTGCCTTCAAGCCCTTTGGTGCGCGATGCGATCCCCGCCATCTCCTCGAAAACGCCGTTGCAGTGAAGGACCAGATCACAGCCGGCCGCAAGGATCGAGGCGGCCTTTGTCGGGAAATCCCCAGAAAGCGCCTTCATCGAGGTGTCGTCGCTCATCAAGAGCCCGTCGAAACCGATCTCGCGTCGGATGATCTCGTCGATGACCTTGCCGGAAGTGGTCGCCGGGTTCTTCGGATCGATCGCGCTGTAGACGACATGCGCGGTCATCGCCATCGGCAGATGGTTGAGTTCGCGGAACGGGGCAAAGTCGTGCCGCTGCAGATCGCTGAGCGAGGCGTCGACGACAGGCAGCTCGAAATGCGTGTCGGCAAACGCCCGGCCGTGCCCCGGAACATGCTTCATCACGGGCAGCACGCCGCCCGCCATCAGGCCTTCGGCCGCGGCGCGGCCGAGTTCGATGACCGGACGCGGATCCTTGCCATAGGCGCGCGCGCCGATGACATCGCTGGCCCCTTCGATCGGGACGTCGAGCACCGGCAGGCAATCCGCCGATATGCCGTAGCGCAGGAGGTCGAAGGCATGCAGCCGCGCCATCAGCCAGGCGGCGCGCGCGCCTGCGTCGTGATCGTCGCGCCAAAGCGCCCCCAGCGCGCCACCGGCCGGATAGTTCGGCGCCAGCGGCGGTCGCAGGCGCTGCACCCTGCCGCCTTCCTGGTCGATGAACACCAGCGCGTCCGGGCGCCCGATGCAGTCGCGCATCTCGGCGACGAGATCGCGGATCTGCTCGGCCTCGCCGATGTTGCGGGCAAACAGGATGAAGGCCCACGGGCACTCATTGCGATAGAAACGGATCTCTTCGCGGGTGAGCGTTTTCCCGGCACAGCCGAGGATCATGGATTTTGATTCGGTCATTTCAGGAGTCTAGGGCTTCGCGCGGTCAAAGGGAATCATCCCTGACCGCATAGGACGGGCTGCAAAACAGGCTTCCACATGAAAAAGTCGGGGGGGGGGGGGGGGGGGG
>NZ_JAIUHW010000023.1:0-45179 GCF_020165315.1 Mesorhizobium sp. BR115XR7A | reverse complement strand
TTCCCCGTTCAAAGGGAGAGATGGTTGCCAGGTGGTTCCCCCACTCCGTCGCTGCTCCGCTGCGCCACCTCTCCCCCCTCCGGAGGGAGAGGAAGGGAGCCTGGCTGAATCAAGGTCGCGCCCTTCCTCTACCCCATCAATCGGGGGAGAGGTGTCGAGCGAAGCTCGACGGAGTGGGGGGCGACTTATTCCCACACTAATCATTTGCGCACCGCACCGAAGGTGATGCCGCGCAGCAATTGCTTGCGGAGCAGGATGGTGAAGACCAGGATCGGCACCAGGAAGATCGTCGTGCCGGCCGCCACGGCCGGCCAGTCCTGGCCGCCTTCGCCTATGATGGTCGGGATGAAGGGCGGCGCTGTTTGTGCCGTGCCGGAAGTCAGCAGGGCGGCGAAGGCGTATTCGTTCCAGGCGAAGATCAGGCAGAAAATGGCCGTCGCGGCAATGCCGGTGGTCGCCTGCGGCAGCACGGTGCGCCAGAAGGCCTGCAGTCGCGTGTAGCCGTCGATCATCGCCGCCTCCTCATATTCGCGCGGGATCTCGTCGATGAAGCCTTTGAGCAGCCACACCGCCAGCGACACGTTGACCGCCGTGTAGAGCAGGATCATGCCGAGGGCGGTGTCCGACAGGCCAAGCTCGCGGTACATCAGGTAGATGGGAATGGCGACCGCGATCGGCGGCATGAAGCGTGTCGACAGGATGAAGAACAGAAGGTCGTCGGCGAGCGGCACCTTGAAGCGCGAGAAGCCGTAGGCCGACAATGTGCCGAGAAAGACGGCGCAGAAGGTCGAGCCGAAGGCGATGATCAGCGAATTGATGAAGCGCGGCAGGAAGTTGGATGGTCCGGCGATCACCATGTTGCGCTTGCGCACGGTCTCGTCGCAGAAGCCCGTCGCCGGTCCGAGCGAGTTGATATATTCAGGCGTCTGCCTGGTGCGCGTCGTGAACAGGTTGCAGTAGCCCTCGATGCTCGGCTGGAACACGATCTTGGGCGGATAGGCGATCGAATCCGGCGGCGTCTTGAAGCTGGTGGCGAAGATCCACAGGAGCGGCACGATCGAGATCAGCGCGTAGGCGATGATGATGGCGCCGGCGATGCGCTTCGAATTCGACGAGGGCGCGACGACCGAATGGGCTGTGGTCAGGCTCATCTCTGCTTCACCTTGTTGAGCGCCTTGACGTAGATGTTGGCGAGACCGAACACCGCGACGAACAGGATGATGGCGAAGGCAGAGGAATAGCCGGTACGCCAGCTCTCGAATGCCTGCCGTTTCAGCGTGATCGAGGCGACTTCGGTGGTCGAGCCCGGCCCGCCGCCGGTGAGCAGGTTGACCATGTCGAACATCTTGAAGTTCTCGATGCCGCGAAACAGCACCGCCAGCATGATGAAGGGCAGCGCCATCGGCAGCGTGATCGACCAGAACTGCCGCCAGTTGGAGGCGCGGTCGACCTCGGCCGCTTCATAAATATATTCGGGGATCGAGCGCAGGCCCGCGAGGCAGATCAGCATCACGTAGGGCGTCCACATCCAGGTATCGACGATGATGATCGACCACGGCGCCAGCGAGACGTTGGAAAGCATCTGGATGCTTGTCGGCGGAATGCCCGACACGAACGAGATGACATAGGAAAACAGGCCGATCTGCGGCTCGTAGAGGAAGCGCCAGAAATTACCGACCACCGCCGGCGACAGCATCATCGGCACCAGGATCAGCGTCGTCCAGAAAGCGTGGCCGCGAAACTTGCGGTCGATCAGCCAGGCCAGCGTGAAGCCGATCAGCGTCTGCAACAGGATGGTCCAGAACACGAAATGCGCCGTCGTCTGCATGGCGATCCAGATGTCCTGGTCGCCAAGGATGCGCTGGTAATTGGCGAAGCCGAGGTTCTTCACCACCTCGTTTGGCCGGTTCGCGCGAAAATTGGTGAACGACAGGTAGATCGCCCAGAACAGCGGGAAGATGTTGATGGCGAGCAGCAACAGGATCGTCGGCGAGATGAACAGCCAGGCGAGGCCCTTGTCGCTGATGCCCCGGACCTTGCGGGCCAACGGTTCCGGGGTCGCCCGGGCAACGGTCTCCGCGGTCCGATTGAGCATGGTCAGTCCTGCTTCGGTCACTTCGTTCGTCTCTGTCATGGAATTTATCTGAACCGCGTCCCGTGCCAAGGGCGGCACGGGACGCGGCGTCATGGCTCGGGAGGAGCCTTGCGGTTGTCGCGGCTACATCTTGCCGTCGTCCTGGAAGACCTGCGTCCAGTCCTTGACCAGGCCGTCGAGAGCATCCTTGGCCGAACCCTGGCCGGCGACGACATAGTCATGGAAGCGCTTCTGCGAGGCTTGCAGCAGTGGTGCGTAGCTCGGCTCGGCCCAGAAGTCCTTCACGATCGCCATCGAGTCGAGGAAGGTTTGCGCATAGGGCTGGCTGGCCGGGAATTTCGGGTCCTTGACCACCGCGTTGAGGCAGGAATAACCGCCGAGCGACCACCATTTGGCCTGGACGTCCTTGTTGGCGAACCACTTGATGTATTTCAGCGCCGATTCCTGCTTGTCGGAATAGGACACCACGGAGATACCCTGGCCGCCGAGCTGGGCGAACTGGGCGCCGCCGGGACCCTTGGGATTGACGAAATAGCCGATCTTGTCGCCGCCGACATTCTCGTCCTTCTGCAGGCCCGGCCATGTGAAGGCGAAGTTCATGTGCATCGCCACCTGGCCGGATTTGAAGGCATCGACGCCTTCGCCCATGTAGCTGTTCGAGGCGCCCGGAGGGGTGCAGCAATCGTAGAGCGCCTTGTAGAATTCCAGGCCTTTGACGGCGTCTGGCGAATTGACGAAGCCTTCCATCTCGTAGGGCTTCTTCGGGTTCTCGTATTGGAAGCCGTAGCTGTAGAGCACGTCCATGGCGCCCATGGTGATGCCTTCCGAGCCGCGCTCGGTGTAGATCGAGGCGCCATAGACCGTCTTGCCGTCGACCTGCCGCTTCTGGAAGAATTCGGCGATCTGCTTCAACTGGTCGAAAGTGGCCGGCGGGCCGAGGTCCCAGCCATACTTCTCCTTGAATTCCTTCTGCAGTTCGGGCTTGGAGAACCAGTCCTTGCGGTAGGTCCAGCCGACGACGTCGCCCATGGCCGGCAGCGCCCAGTAGTTGGGCGTGTTCTTCGGCCATTCCGAATAGCCGACGACGGTCGCCGGCACGAAGTCGTCCATGCTGATCTTCTCCTTGTCGAAGAAGTCGTTCAGCTTGACGTAATGGCCGTTCTCGGCCGCGCCGCCGATCCATTGGCTGTCGCCGATGATCAGGTCGCAGAGCTTGCCATGCGAGTTCAACTCATTGAGGAAACGATCGGCGTAGTTGGTCCACGGCACGAACTCGAATTTCATGCCGATGCCGGTTTCCTTGGTGAAATCCTTGGACAGTTCGACCAGCGCGTTGGCCGGGTCCCAGGCGGCCCAGCACAGCGTCAGGTCTTCAGCGTGCGCGGCGCTCGAGATAGCTGTCGACGCTGCGATCGCCGAGGTCAGTCCCAACGCCAGTTTCAAGCTCGATTTCATGCCTTCCTCCCATTTGCGAAACACGTCCGGATGACGGTCTCAAGATCCCTCAACCTCTCTCCTCAGAGGCCCAAACATGGCGGCGTCGTCGCGCCGCGGATGTTTAGTAATTTGTTTAGTGATGCAATTTTTACTAAACAAGGCAAGCGAATTCGTTGCTGCGCCGCAACATGCTGAAGCCGGTCTCTGAAAAGTTGAGAAAAGCGCCGCATCAGGCGGACGAGCGCGGAACGGGATACCCCTGGCCGATCGTCCGCGGGTTCAGTCGACCCGCTTGGTGCTCACCATCACCGTCCGGATCGGTGGCGCCGGCGGCAGCAGCGCGCGGATGTCGCCGAAGGGAAACGTCGGCTCGAAGCGGAAGGCTTCGGCCAGCGAACCTTGCGCGCCGTTGCATTGGCCCGAGCGAAAAAGGTTCTGCGTCAGTGCAATGTCGACGAAGCGGTCCGGGTCCTGCGACTGGTGCATGCGGATCGCTTCGGTCTTGATGTCGGCATGGGCGGAAATATCGACATAGTGCGTCGGCGAGAATCCGGTGCCGCCCATCGTATCGGCATGCAGCACCGGAACCCCGAACGAAGCAGCGATGCGCACGCCATCCGACAGCGCGCGGTGGTCGGCATGATAGTCGTTGGGCGCGTGCGTGATCACAAGATCGGGCCCGATCTCGCTGATCAGTGTTTTCAGTGCATCGATCAGCGCGGCGTCGGCCACCAGCCCGCCATCGGGAAAGTCGAGGAAGCGGGCTGCCGCCCCGAGCAGCGCGGCCGCGGCCATTGCCTCCTCGCGCCGGACACGAGCCAGCACAGCGAGATCGCTGTTGCCGCCCCTGGCACCATCGGTAGCCACGGCAAAAGTGAGTTCTGCGCCTTGCGCGGCATAGGCGGCCATCGTACCGAACATGAAGATCTCGATGTCGTCTGGATGGGCACCGAGCGCCAGTATTTTCAACTTTCTCTCCCGGAAATGAAAAACGTGCCGAACGGAATCCTGCTCGCCCTGCTCGCCTATGCAAGCTATTCGGGCAGCGATGCCGTTATCAAGAGCCTGGGCGGCCAATTCACGGTGTTCGAGATCGGCTTCTTCTCGACTTTGTTTGCTGGCTGCTTCCTCTTCTTCAGCCGGCCGGCCAACGAGCGCTGGCGTGATTTCTGGCGTGCCAAACGTCCCTGGGCGGTGCAGGCGCGGGCCTGGGCCGGCATCGCGTCGGGCGTGCTCAGCGTCTATGCTTTCACCACCATTCCGCTGGCCGAGACCTATGCGCTCATCTTTCTGGCGCCGCTCTGCGTCACCATTCTATCCACGGTGATCCTCAAGGAAAAGGTCGGGCCCTGGCGCTGGCTGGCGGTGGTCGCCGGCTTTGCCGGCGTCATGCTGGTTGTCAGGCCGGGCTTTCGCGAGCTGCACCTTGGTCACCTTGCCGCTTTCACCATCGCTTTCCTCGCCGCCACCAACGTCATCCTGATGCGGTCGCTGGCGCAGCAAGAAAAACGCACGACCATGCTCGGCGTGCTGATCGGCTATGGACTGCTGTTCAACGGCATCGGTGCCGCCGCGACCTCCTTCACCGTCCCGGATGGAAAACAGCTGGCATGGCTGGTGATGGCGGGCGCCTTCACCGCCTGTGGACAATTGCTGCAGTTGCTGGCCGCCAAATACGCTCCGGCCAACCGGATTGCGCCGACGCATTATTCGCAGATCGTCTGGGCGGTCATCCTCGGCGCGCTGTTCTTCCGGGAATATCC
Organism: Mesorhizobium sp. BR115XR7A; assembly: GCF_020165315.1. NCBI lineage: Bacteria > Pseudomonadati > Pseudomonadota > Alphaproteobacteria > Hyphomicrobiales > Phyllobacteriaceae > Mesorhizobium > Mesorhizobium sp. BR115XR7A. The sequence continues at coordinate 39,884 of NZ_JAIUHW010000023.1, read as the reverse complement.
GGACTGGCTGTCGCTTGTCGGCCTCGCCGTCGTCGGCGGATCGGGCCTGCTGACCATGGTGCGCGAGGAAGTGCGGCTGGGCACGGTGCGCTGGAATCCGTTTTCCCGCGCACGGCTCTAACCAGGCCTGGTGCGATAAAGTTGCACGGCGCCTGCGACCGCTGATATGCGGGCGTAATGACGACCAAACCCTTGCCGGAACTTCCGGTATCCGCCGTGCTGCCGGCGCTGAGCGAGGCGCTCGGCTCTGGCAACAGCGCCGTGCTGGTGGCGCCACCCGGTGCCGGCAAGACCACGCTGGTGCCGTTGGCGCTGCTCGATGCGCCCTGGCTGGGCAGGGGCAAGATCGTCTTGCTCGAACCGCGCCGGCTTGCCGCCCGCGCCGCCGCGCGCCGCATGGCCGAGTTGCTGGGGGAAGAGCCTGGCGCCACCATCGGCTACGCCATGCGCATGGAAAACCGCACCTCGGCGCGGACGAAAATCCTGGTCGTCACCGAGGGCGTGCTGGCGCGCATGATCCTCGACGACCCTGAACTGCCCGGCGTTTCGGCGGTCATCTTCGACGAATTCCACGAGCGCTCGCTCGACGGCGATTTCGGTCTCGCTCTTGCCCTCGATGTGCAAGGCGCGCTGCGGCCGGATCTGCGTCTGCTGGTGATGTCGGCAACGCTCGACGGCGCACGGGTCGCGAAACTCCTGTCGGGCGCGCCGGTGATCGAAAGCGAGGGCCGCGCCTTCCCCGTCGATGTCAGATACGACGAGCGGCCGGCCGGCATCCCGATCGAGGACGCCATGGCCAAGGCGATCCGCGCCGCCCTTGCCGAGGAGAGCGGCAGCGTGCTTGCCTTCCTGCCCGGCCAGCGCGAGATCGAGCGCACCGCCGAGCGGCTGGCCGGCAAGGTCGGCGCCGACACCGATATCGTGCCGCTCTATGGCCAGCTCGACGGCAAGGCGCAGGACGCGGCGATCAAGCCGGCGCCGCCAGGCCGCCGCAAGGTGGTGCTGGCGACCTCCATCGCCGAGACCTCCATCACCATCGACGGCGTGCGCGTCGTCATCGATTCCGGCCTGTCGCGGCTGCCGCGCTATGAGCCGGCCAGCGGAATGACCAGATTGGAAACCGTGCGCGTCAGCAAGGCCTCCGCCGATCAGCGCGCCGGCCGCGCCGGCCGCACGCAGGCGGGCGTCGCTATCCGGCTATGGCGTGCCGAGCAGACGGCGGCACTTCCCGCCTTCACACCCCCGGAAATCCTCGAGGCGGACCTGTCGGGTCTGCTGCTCGACTGCGCCGCCTTCGGTGTCGCTGATCCAGTCAGTCTTGCTTTCCTCGATCCGCCGCCGGCTCCCGCGCTCAATGAAGCACGGGCGCTGTTGCGGGCGCTTGGGGCCATCGATGAAGCAGGGCGGCTGACGGACGCCGGCGCTGCGATGCGCAAGCTCGCTCTGCCGGTCCGGCTGGCGCATATGGTCGCCGAGGCGGCCAGCAGCGGTCATGGTGGTGAGGCGGCCATGCTTGCCGTGCTGCTGACCGAGCGTGGCCTTGGCGGTGACGGTGCCGACCTCGAACGGCGACTGATGCGCTTTCGCACGGAAAGATCGCCGCGTGCCACGTCGGCGCGCCAGCTTGCCGAGCGCCTGGCCAGGCATGTAGGCGGTGCGAAGACCAGCGGAGCTGTTCCAGCCGGAACCCTGCTCATCCACGCCTGGCCGGATCGCGTCGCCAAGGCGCGCGGCGAGCGCGGCCGTTTCGTGCTGGCCAACGGTTCCGGCGCCATGCTCGACGCCGGCGACCCGCTGGCGGGCGAGCCGTTTCTGGTCGTCGCGGACCTGCAGGGCAAGGCGCAGAATGCCCGCATTACGGCGGCTGCGGCAAGCAGTGAGGAGGACATCCGGGCAGCACTTGGCGGCAGGATCGAAACGCGCCGGCAGACGAGTTTCGATCGCGACAGGCGCGCCGTGCGGGTGCGCGAAACCGTGCGCCTTGGCGCCATCACGCTCGCCGAACGCATGTTGCCGCCGCCGGCCGGCGCCGATGCCGACCGCGCCATCATCGAGGCCCTGCGCGAGCATGGGCTTTCCCTTCTGACCTGGAGCAAGGAGGCGCAGACGCTGCGCCACCGGCTGTCCTGGCTGCACAAGGGCTTGGGCGAGCCCTGGCCCGACATGTCGGATGAAGCGCTCATCGCGCGCCTCGACGACTGGCTGCTGCCTTTTCTGTCCGGTGCGGCCTCCCTGGCCGCCATCGATCCCGGAACTGTCGCGGCCGGGCTGGCGTCGCTCGTGCCGCATGACCTGCAACGCAAGATCGAAGCACTGGCGCCGACTCATTTCGATGCCCCGTCGGGCAGCCATGTGCCGATCCGCTATGACGGCGAATGGCCGGTTCTGGCGGTGCGCGTGCAAGAATTGTTCGGCCTCGACCGCCATCCGTCGATCGCCAACGGCACCGTCCCCTTGACGCTTGAACTGTTGTCGCCGGCGCACCGGCCGATCCAGACGACGCGAGACCTGCCTGGCTTCTGGCGCGGCTCCTGGACCGATGTGCGCGCCGACATGCGCGGCCGCTATCCCAAGCATGTCTGGCCGGAAAACCCATTGCTCGCCGCCGCCACCGCCCGCGCCAAGCCGCGCGGGACCTAGCCTTTGCTGGTTTGCGGCTGTAATCCATGGCCATGATCAACATCCTGAACACGCCCGACTTCCAGCAAAGCCAGCGACTGCGCCTCAACACGCTGATCCGGCTGCGCTGGCTGGCCATTGTCGGCCAGAGCGTGACCGTGCTCGTCGTCGCCTACGGCCTGAAGTTTCCGCTGCCGGTCAGTCTGTGTTTTGCCCTCATCGCCTGTTCGGCCTGGATGAACCTGTTTCTGGCCTTTCGCTTTCCGGCCGCGCACCGGCTCACCCCGTTCGCCGCCTTCGGCATCCTGGTCTTCGATAGCCTGCAGCTTGCCGGCCTGCTCTACATGACCGGCGGCCTGACCAATCCGTTCTCGCTGCTGATGACCGTACCCGTCGTCATTTCGGCGACGTCGCTGCCCCTTCGCCTCACCGCCATCCTCGGCGGGCTGGTGATGATCGCGGCGACCTTGCTGGTCTTTCGCCATCTCCCGCTGCCCTGGTACGAAGGCGCGCCCCTGGTGATGCCCTTCATCTATGTCGCCGGCATGTGGATGGCGGTGCTGTCCTCCATTGCCTTCACCGCCATGTACGCCTTCCGGGTGGCCGCCGAAGCGCGGCTATTGGCCAACGCGCTCGCCGCCACGGAACTGGTGCTGCAGCGCGAACAGCACCTTTCCGCACTCGACGGGCTGGCGGCGGCGGCGGCGCACGAACTCGGCACCCCGCTCGCCACCATCACGCTCGTCGCCAAGGAGATGGAAAAGGCGCTCGGCAGCGATCCGAAATACGGGGAAGACGTGAAGCTGCTGCGCTCTCAGAGCGAGCGTTGCCGTGAAATCCTCAAGCGCCTGACCAGCCTGTCGTCGGAGGGCGAGGCACACCTGTCCCGCCTGCCGCTGACCTCGCTGGTCGAGGAGGTGACCGCACCACATCGCGACTTCGGCATCTCGATCAAGCTTCGCCCTGGCGAGCGGACCGGGCCGGAGCCGGTCGGGCGCCGCAATCCCGGCGTCATCTATGGTCTCGGCAATCTGGTCGAGAACGCCGTCGATTTCGCCCGCAAGAGCGTCACCGTGCGCTGGAGCTGGGACGAGGCGACGGTCTCCTTCTCGATCACCGATGACGGCCCGGGTTTCCCGCCCGAGATCATCGACCGCATCGGTGAACCCTACATGTCGACACGCCAGGGCACGGAAGCCGGAGGCGGCCTCGGGCTCGGCCTGTTTATCGCCAAGACATTGCTCGAACGTTCGGGCGCCACGCTCGACTTTCGCAATTCGAGCGGCCTCGGCGAAGGGGCCGTGGTGCGGATTTCGTGGCCGAGAAGCGTCTTCCTGAACCCGGAATCGGCCCCAGCCACCATGTTTGACACTGCGTAAATTGGACAATGGCCCCGCAAAACTATATCTGCGTAAAAATAAGGCAGCAGGAATTTTCGAGACGATGACAGGCGATGAGAACAGTGGGCCTATGGTTGAAGGCGAGGACACCTCGCTTCTGATCGTCGATGACGACAAGCCGTTCCTGACCCGTCTGGCCCGTGCCATGGAAACCAGGGGTTTCGTGGTCGAGACGGCGGAGAGCGTCGAGGAGGCCGTGGGCAAGGCGCGCGCCAATCCGCCCGCCTATGCGGTGGTCGACATGCGGCTGGGCGACGGCAACGGCCTCGATGTCGTCGCCGCCATCCGCGAGAAGCGTGAGGACTCCCGCACCATCATCCTGACCGGTTACGGAAACATAGCCACCGCGGTGACGGCGGTGAAGCTCGGCGCCGTCGACTATCTGTCGAAACCCGCCGACGCCGACGATGTCTTTGCGGCATTGACCCGCACCACCGGCGAGCGCGCCGCGCCGCCGGAAAACCCGATGTCGGCCGACCGCGTGCGCTGGGAGCATATCCAGCGCGTCTACGAAATGTGCGAGCGCAACGTTTCAGAGACCGCACGCCGGCTCAACATGCATCGCCGCACGCTGCAGCGGATCCTGGCCAAGCGCGCGCCGCGCTGAGAGACTGTTTGGAAATTCTGCTCTGGCGCCATCTGGCGGCGTTTTCTGCGCTTCCCTTGCTCACGGACGAATGTCCGCTGCGCTGCGGTTCTCAACCACCATATGACCAGTCAGAGCGAATTCGAAACAGTCTCCGAGGCGCTGAAAAGGGTCCCATGCTTGCCCGGCGGCCGGACTTTGCGCATCATTGCAAATGACGCACGCCGGCAGGCGGCATGACGGAGGCGACATGCAGGATTTGAAGCGACGGCCGGTTTCCGTCTTCCGCGAGTTCCTCGACAGCGAGGCGGCCGGCGGCATCATCCTGATGGTGGCCGCCGCCCTTGCCCTGATCGTCGCCAATTCGCCGCTCGCCGGGACCTACTTCTCGGTTCTCCACGCCTATCTCGGCCCGCTCAGCATCTCGCACTGGGTCAATGATGGGCTGATGGCGGTGTTCTTCCTGCTCGTCGGGCTGGAGATCAAGCGCGAGATGCTGGACGGCCAGCTCTCGACCTGGCCACGCCGGGTGCTGCCCGGCATCGCGGCGGCCGGCGGCATGGTGGTGCCGGCGCTGGTCTATGTCGCCGTCAACAGCAACAATTCGGCCGCACTGTCCGGCTGGGCGATCCCGACCGCCACCGACATCGCCTTCGCGCTCGGCGTCCTGTCGCTGCTCGGCAGCCGCGTGCCGGCCTCGCTGAAGGTCTTCCTGACCGCGCTTGCCATCATCGACGACCTCGGCGCCGTCATCATCATCGCCATATTCTACACCAGCGGCCTGTCGCTGGCCTATCTCGGCGCGGCCTTCGCCGTGATTGCCGTGCTCGTCCTGCTCAACCGTATGCGGGTGATGAACCTTGTGCCCTATCTCGTGCTTGGCGCCATCCTGTGGGTACTGGTGCTGAAGTCCGGCGTCCATGCCACGCTGGCCGGCGTGGCACTTGCGCTGACCATTCCGCTCGAACGCTCGGCCGGCATCGGCCACGACCTTGACCATTCGCCGCTGCACCGGCTCGAGCACGGCCTGCACAAGCTGGTGGCGTTTATCGTCATCCCTATCTTCGGCTTTGCCAATGCCGGCGTTTCGCTCACCGGCCTGAGTTTTAGCGCCCTGATCGAGCCGCTCACGCTGGGCGTCGCAGCCGGTCTCGTCGTCGGCAAGCTGGTCGGCGTCTTCGGCTCCTCCGCGCTCGCCATCCGCTTCGGCCTCGCCGACCTGCCGGCCAACGCCGGCTGGCCGCACATGATCGGCATTTCGCTCCTGTGCGGCATTGGCTTCACCATGAGCCTGTTCATCGGCCTGCTCGCCTTCGCCAACGACGTGGCGCTACAGGACGCGGTCAAGGTCGGCATCCTTGCCGGTTCCTTCATCGCCGCGCTTCTTGGCGCCGCGGTGCTGCTGATGGCGCCGGCTGTGGGTGGCGAGGAAGAAGCGGAGTAGCCGTTCCGGGCTGGAGCATCTGGCGGGCGTCAATTTCAGGGCTGCGATTACTCGCTCTCCCCCTCCAGCACCGGCACCGCGACACCCGCCAGTTCCGCCGCCAGCAGCCGCGCCGCGCCGGCGCGCGCGATGCGCAGCATCAGCGCCTTGCGCGTCGCCGCCGCCATGCGGTGCTCGGGCGCATCTCGTAAAATCTCGGCGCCATAGCCGTCGGAGAGAATGAAGCCGCATTCCTCGGGAAAGATTTCGGCCGGCACGCCGGGATGTGTGGCGAAAAAAAAGCGGTCGGAATGCAGCCGGTAATCGGGCCATTTGCGGTCGACGCGAAAATCCTCGATCGAGGATTTGATCTCGATAATCCAGATATCGCCCTGCCGCGTCAGCGCCACGAGATCGGCGCGCCGGCCGGTGGCCAACGACAACTCGGGCAGCACATGCGCGCCCATCTGCATCAGCAACCGCTGCACGCCCCGCCGCACCAGCATGGCGCGCTCGGACTGGCGACCGTCGATCAGAGGGTTCAGGAGAATCGGGGAGATGATTGGCATGGCAGGCACCATGCCAGACTTTGTTCACGGTTTGAACCCGGTTTTAGGAGGCGATTATATATTTGACAGACCCAACTGACTATGCGATAACGAATCCAAGGAGTTATCGCTATGTCCGTTCTGTCCCGCCCCTACTTCCACGACGAAGCCGCCGCATTCGAGCATGTCGAAGGTATGCTGTGGCCGCAGGGTCCGGTCTGCCATCATTGCGGCTCCATGGAGAAGCACTACGCATTGAAGGGTGGCCGCACCAAGCCTTCCAAGAAGAACCCGCATGGCTTGGAAATCCATGGCCTCTACAAGTGCTCGGATTGCCGCAAGAAGTTCACCGTTCGTATGGGCACGATCTTCGAGGAGTCCAAGCTTCCGCTGCACATTTGGCTTCAGGCTTTACATGCCATGTGCGCGAGCAAGAAGGGCGTTTCGGCTCACCAGCTGCACCGCGCTCTGGAAATCACCTACAAGACCGCTTGGTTCATGTGCCATCGCATTCGCGAGGCCATGCGCTCTGGCGACTTCACGCCCATGGGCGGCAACGGCAAGACCGTCGAGGCCGACGAGACCTACATCGGTCGCCTAGCCGGTACTCCGGTTAAGACCGGCGGCGGCGCTCACAAGAACACTGTCGTCACGCTGGTCGAGCGCGGTGGCCGTGCCCGTTCCTTCCACGTCGATACCGCCCGCATTGGCACGATCATGCCGATTGTCCGTGCCAATATCGCCAAGGAAAGCGCGTTGATGACGGATGAGGCTGCCATGTATCGCCGCGTGGGCCAGGAATTTGCCTCGCACGATGTCGTCACGCATTCCAAGGATGAATACGTGCGCTACGAAGGCGAAAAGACCATCCACACCAACACCGTCGAAGGCTACTATTCGATCTTCAAACGCGGCATGAAGGGTGTTTACCAGCATTGTGCGGAACACCATCTGCACCGCTACCTAGCAGAGTTCGACTTCCGCTATTCGAACCGCGTCGCCTTGGGCATCGATGACAACGTGCGCTCGCTCATCGCTTTTAGGGGTGCCAAGGGCAAGCGCCTGACTTATCGGAGACCTGTTGAGGTCTAAGCGGGACCACTACCGAAAGCCCGTCCAGCTGACATTGCCGCTCTGGCGATACGAGAAGCGAAGGAAAAAGTGAATCCCGATCAATGGGTTACGCCAAAATGTCAGTAACGTTTTGATTCGGCTTGATTTTTCCCGCAAATCGGAATAGTGTCTTTGTCGGCGGGGTACGCCGGAACCCCCTTGGGCGGCATCGTAGATGCCGCAGTCGGACGGACGGTCGCCCACTTTGGATGGTGGCCTACAAGCCCCCGATGGCAACGAGGCCGGGACCCGCCGCTTTCATATCTCATAGCCATAGAACCGGAAGACTTTCTTCTGTGCGTCGGTGAGTCTCAGCGTCCAGTTCTTCCACGGTAGAAGCGTGACCCCCCATCCCGCGTAGTGGCCATCGCCTCGGGATGCCACGCGGTCCCTTAGAGCTTCCGCGTATTCTGTGTTCCACTTCTTGGTTCCGGCGTTTGCGGCTTGATAGAAGGCGCTGGCGACCACATCGGCAACCTGACAGCCTGCGTTTTTGTTGTGCTCAATAACTTCGATCAAGCGACGGTCGATGACCCTAAAATCAGGGGCGTTGGCGGTCTGATATATCCGTCCGGTCTCAGATTGGTTCGCGAGCAGATGTATGTAAGTCTCGACGTGTCGATACGAGTGCCCACCACGCTTCGAAAACACCAGCTTTACGTGCTTCGGTTCCCCTGTCTCAGCGATTGAACGGCGCGCGCACCACTGGCTAACGCGTTCGAGTAGAACCCGAATGCAATAATTGTAGAAGAAATTGTGCTTGTGCAAAGAGACCGCCTCGGCTTGGGGATTTCGATAACCTCGCATGTTCTTTTTGTTTGAGGCTACGACAAAAAAACGCAGGTTTTCGGCCGCTAGGGCTTGGCAGACCGGTAGCTTCTTGTGCTCCACCAGATTGCGAAAATGTAGGTCAGGGCTTTGGGTCGAAAAGATCGATTTCTTGATTGTCTGGATGAGTGGCACCAACTCTGGTTCATTGGCGGCGCGCACGACCACGCAACCGACCGTGAACCACTCACTAGCGCCATTCGGATCTATAGGTGCTACAGTTTTGATACCAGGATCGCCAGCTTCATCAAAATAGGCGATGAAGTACGGGTCTGGTAAACTCCCCTCAGAGGCCATTCGACATGAAGAAGACCGACAAGGAAAAGAGTCAAGTTGAGAAGTTCCGCGAATTGGCGCGGGAGATTGAAACCGTCGATTCCGAAGAGCCTTTGAACGAAGCGCTTAGGAAGGTAGCGAAATCGCCGCCGCCGAAGGACGACAAGGAGCCATCCGATGAGCGGTGAGGGAAGCCGCTTGGCACTCACCGCGCTAACTTTCGCGACAGTCGCCTGTGCCTTTTTCCTGACGCGCAATATGAATCCAGGCCAGCGCGTTGTCGCGCTCGTTGCCGTAGCTGTTTTGAGCCCGATTGTGTTCGGTTTTCTCTACATGATTTCCATTCTCATGCAGTTTGATGGCCACTCGATGTAAATAGGTTGGCGCGCCATCGGGAAAGATGGGTCTGTCAAATATACAATCGCCTTTTAGGAGGCGATTATATATTTGATAGACCCAAGCAGAGGGAGTTTGCCGGCTGACCGGGGCGGCTCGGCGGTTTGGGGGACATCAATACGGGCAAAACCGCCGAGCCTGACTGGCGGCGGCAAATTTGGGGATTTGGGAGTTCGCCGTCAGCTTTGACCAGGATATCGCAGGGTTGATGGGTTGGCGTCATTCGAACGAAGGGCGGCGTTTCCGCGCGAGTCCATGTAGCAGTGGTCCACATTGCGCCTATGTTCGGTTCGCTCTTTCTGACCTTTCGCGGGACGTGGGGAACCACTACCGCTGCCAGAACCGCCGGTGCACCGATACAAGTTCATCCTCAATTTCGGGGAAGGGGCCGTGGACCTCGATCTTCTTCTGTCCAGAGCCGAGCACAATTCGCGCGGACAGGCTCATCGTCGGATTTTCGGGATGGTCGCCGGTCAGCGCGAGAAGCTCGGTCTCCTCGAAGCCATAGACCAGCTGGCCGATATTCGCCCAGTAGAGCGTTCCGGTGCACATCGCGCAGGGCTCGCCGGTCGAGACCAGCGTGCATGTCCAGAGAAACTCCGGCGGATAGGCTGCCGCCGCGCGCCGCGCAAGTTCGGTCTCGGCGTGATGAACGGTGTCGATGTTGGCTTGGCGCATGAGGATTGCGTGGTCGGGGCCGACCAGCACCGCGCCGAACGGATGGTGGCCGTGCGCGGCAGCCTCGCGGGCGACCGCATCGGCGGCGCGAAGGTGGGCGAGCATCTGGTCGCGGATCATGCGCTCTCTCCGGTCATTGGGTCACCGGCCGGCGACCAGCGGCAGTGCTTTTACCCTACGCTCATATCAGAGCGTGCAATATACCACACGAACCAAAGCTGGCGGCTTCACGAGCGCGTGGCAAGGCGGCTAACGCCGCCTCCGCCCAGGCCACCGTCTTCAACAGGTGGTCTATCGCTTCCGCGGTTGGGTTTGCCGCCGGCCAACGCCGCCCCCGCCATGTCATCCAAAATCGGGCAGTCCGGCCGCTCGTCGCCATGGCAGGCGTGAACGAGCTTCTGCAGCGTCGAGCGCATCGATTGCAGCTCGCGCACCTTCTCCTCGATGGCGGTGACGTGGGCGGCGGCGATTGCGCGCACGTCGTGGCTGGCGCGGCCGCGATCCTTGTAGAGCGCCATCAACTGGCGACAATCGTCTATCGAAAAGCCGAGATTGCGCGCGCGGCGCAGAAAGGCCAGCCGGTGGATATCGTCGCCCGAATAATCGCGATAGCCATTGGCGGCGCGCGCGGGCGCGATCAGGCCGATCTCCTCATAGTAGCGGATGGTCTTGGCCGGCAGGCCTGAGCGGTGGGCGGCGTCGCCGACATTCATGGCGGGTCCTCGACTTTCGCGGGCCTGCGATTCAGGCCCATTGAATTTCCTTCACAATCCGGTGAAGTATGTTGCCGAAATGCCATAGTGATACGCATACCAGCACGTAAGTCCCCGCATATAGGCATCGTGTGCTTGGCAAGCAAAGCAAATGCCAGCATGAATGATGGCGAGAAAGCGGCCGACTCGTGCCGCTCTAGTTTGGGCAGGGCACCGGATCACCACATGCGCATGAAGTCGCTTGCAATAATCGCCGCATTGGCGCTGTCCACTGCTATTGCCGGTTGCAGCACCATCGGCGGGCAGATGTTCTCCAACGACTATGGCGCGGTGACCGATGCCGGTTACCAGCTGCCACGTATCCCGATCGAGAAGGTCCCCTCGAAGTACCATCGCCAGGAAGTGAGTTACGACTCCAAGGAAAAGCCCGGCACCATCATCGTCGATACGCAGAACAAGTTCCTGTACTTCGTCGAGGGCGATGGCCGGGCAATCCGCTACGGTATCGGCGTCGGCCGCGAGGGCTTCGAATGGCACGGCACGGCCCATATCGCCATCAAGCGCGAATGGCCGACCTGGACGCCGCCTTCGCAGATGATCAAACGCCAGCCCGAACTCGCCAAGTTCGCCGGCGGCATGGATCCGGGCCTGAAGAACCCGCTCGGCGCGCGCGCTATGTACCTGTTCAACAAGGGCGGTGACATGGGCTACCGCCTGCACGGCAGCCCGGAATGGAACTCGATCGGCAAGGCCATGTCGTCGGGCTGCATCCGGCTGATGAACCAGGACGTCATCGACCTCTACAATCGCGCCGAGGTCGGCGCCAAGGTCATCGTTCTTTAGGCCATGATCCCGGAAAGCCTGTCCGCTTTTCCGGCATATCGTGGTTAAACTGGAAGTCGCCTTTCATACGCGGACCGTCTAGGCAACAACGGACGTCCCAAACAGAAAACCGGGCAATTCGGCCCGGTTTTTTGTTGTCCGTGGGTGGGAAATTGCCGTCTAAGAGACCTGCTCGACCTGCTGCACTTCCGGCACGAAATGGCGAAGCAGGTTCTGGATGCCGTGCTTCAGCGTCGCCGTCGAAGACGGGCAACCGGCGCAGGCGCCTTTCATGTGCAGGAACACGGTGCCGTTCTCGAAGCCGCGGAAGGTGATGTCGCCGCCGTCCTGCGCCACCGCCGGGCGCACCCGCGTGTCGAGCAGCTCCTTGATGGTGATGACGAGTTCCTCGTCGGCCTTGTCGTAGAACTCGCCGGTCTGGCTGGTCTCGGCGGCGGGGCCGGCCTTGGCCATGACAGGCGCACCGGACATGAAATGCTCCATGATCGCACCGAGGATCGCCGGCTTCAGGTGCTGCCAGTCCGGGCCGTCTTTGGACACGGTGATGAAATCGTAGCCGAAGAACACGCCGGTGACGCCGGGAATTTCGAACAGCCGCCCAGCCAGCGGCGAAGCAATGGCCGCACTGTCGGCATCGCGGAAATCGGCGGTGCCTTCTAGGAGCACTTCCTTGCCGGGCAGGAATTTCAGCGTCGCCGGATTGGGCGTCGACTCGGTCTGGATGAACATGGCCGTCTCCATGCCCGTTTGGGCAACTAGTTTGGAATAGTTCTAAATAGGCTCTATCGGCTGGACATTCAAGCGAAACGCATCGCCAGAACGGCTGGCTGGCGGAATGTTTTTGCGACTCATGCCAAGCACTGTGAAGTGTGTCGAGATTCGGGTCAGGCCGAGTCGAAAATGATGGTTTCCGAGACCGGAGCGGAGCGTACTTGAAGTACGTGAGCACCGGAAGCGCAGGAAGCCGTCATTTGCAGGCCGCCATCACCCGAATGTCGATACACTTCAGGCGAGGCTGTCGATCTCCTCATCCGACAAATTCTGTGGCACCACGGTCACCGGGATCGGAAAGGCAGCACCTTTGCCTGCCACGGCACCGACCAGCGGTCCTGGACCTTCCTTGCCGGCGCCGGCCGCCAGCACGAGGATGGCGATGTCCTGGTCTTCCTCGATCAGCTTGTGGATCTCTTCCGTCGGCTTGCCTTCGCGCACCACCATCTCTGGTTCGATGCCGAGCTTCTGCCGCACCTTGTTGGCGTAGCCGTCCAGTGCGGCGCGCGCCGTGGCGTTCGCCTCCTCGCGCATGATCTTCTCGACCCCCAGCCAGTGCTGGAAGTCGTCCGGTACGATGACATAGAGCAGCACCAGCGTGCCGCTGGTGCTCTGCGCCCGCTTCGAGGCGTAGGCGACGGCGCGCTCGCATTCCGGCGTGTCGTCGATGATCGTCAGGAATTTCCTGCGGTGACCGGCTTCGCGGCTGAGGCGTTTGGAGACCATGTCTATCTACTCGGTGTCTTTTCGGCCGCAATCTGCCACCGCCGCTGACCGGCGGCAAGCCGCCGGCCTTGTCCCAGTGTTGTGCAGTGCACGGCGCCGCGATCAGCCCTGCAGCAGCCCGATAATGTCGCGCACCGTCTTCATCGTCGTTTCGGCGAGCACGCCGGCGCGTTCGCCGCCATCCCGCAGCACGGCGTCGACATAGGCGCGGTCGCCCTGGATGCGGCGCATCTCGGTGGCGATCGGCGCCAGCCTCTCCACCGCGAGATCGGCCAGCGCCGGCTTGAACACAGAGAACTGCTGGCCGCCGAATTCCTTAAGCACATCGGCCTTCGACATCTCGGCGAGACCGGCATAGATGCCGACCAGGTTCTCCGCCTCGGGCCGGCTTTCCAGCCCGTCGACCTCGCTCGGCAAGGCCTCCGGGTCGGTCTTGGCCTTGCGGATCTTCTTCGAGATGGCGTCGGCATCGTCGGTCAGGTTGATGCGCGACAGGTCCGACGGGTCCGACTTCGACATCTTCTTGGAGCCGTCACGCAGCGACATGATGCGCGCTGCCGGCCCGCCGATGACCGGCTCGGTCAGCGGGAAATAGCCGTTCACCGTCTCCTCGCCTATCCTCATCTCGACGCCGACGCCAAGACCGGCGATGCGGTCGGAGAAATCGTTGTTGAATTTCTGCGCGATGTCGCGTGTCAGTTCCAGGTGCTGCTTCTGGTCCTCGCCCACCGGCACATGGGTGGCGCGATAAAGCAGGATGTCGGCCGCCATCAGCGAGGGATAGGCAAGCAGGCCCAGCGAGGCGTTCTCGCGGTCCTTGCCGGCCTTGTCCTTGAACTGCGTCATCTTGTTCATCCAGCCTATGCGCGCCACGCAATTGAAGATCCAGGCGAGCTCCGCGTGCTGCATCACCCGCGACTGGTTGAAGACGATGTGCTTCTTCGGGTCGATGCCGGAGGCGAGGAACGCCGCGGTGATCGACCGCGTCTGGTCGGCAAGGTCGTCATGGACAAGCTGGGCGGTCAGCGAATGCAGGTCGACAACGCAATAGATGCAGTCGGACGTATCCTGCAGGGCGACGAATTTCTTGATAGCGCCGAGATAGTTGCCGAGATGCAGATTGCCGGTCGGCTGAACACCGGAGAAGACGAGTGGCTTGAAGGCGGACATGGTTTTCCTCATGGCTTGTGGAGGGCCGTATAAGCGTGATTCCGAAAAGTTGCGGACTTTTCGGAGCCAATCATGCGGCTGGAAACCGCGCGCGGCGAAAGTCTGCGACGGCGCGCTTATGGACGAGAGCGCGGGCGGGATCAAGACCGGCCAGGCGGGATGCTCGGCCGATCTATTCGTCGAGTTCTGATTTTGCCACGGACGGGCCGGCTTCTGTCCTCCGGCGCCCCACATTGCGCCGGATCATGCCGAAATCGGCGCCGCCGGTGGCGAAAGCGGTGACGAAATAGAGCAGCGCCCCGCCGGCCACCAGTGCCAGCACCGTCGTCGCCTTGACGACCAGCGGCGAGCCGGGGCCGATCCTTGTGGCCAACCAATGTTCGGCGAAATAGAGGGCGACACCCATGACCACCGCCGACAGCACCAGCCGTGGGATGCGCCTCAACAGCGGCACGTCGCGGCCCCAATGGCCGCGCCGGATCAGCACGGCAAGCAGCATCAGCGCGTTGACCCAGCCGGCAACGGCGGAGGCCACGGCGATGCCGGGTGCACCCATCCTCGGGAACAGCGTCAGCGCGGTGGCGACGTTCACCGCCACGGAGATTGCGGCGAAGATCATCGGCGTGCGCGTATCCTCGCGGGCGAAATAGCCTGGGGTGAAGGCCTTGATCAGCACGAAGGCCGGCAGACCGAGACCGAAGATCGCCAGGATCGCCGCCACGACAGGTGTCGAATGGTTGGCGGCGAACGCGCCGCGCTCATAGACCAGCCGCACGATCGGTTCCGCCATCACCCAGAGCGCCGCCGCCGCCGGCAAGGTCATGAACAGGGTGAATTCGACGGAACGGTTCTGCAGATTGGCTGCCTCGATCAGATTGCCTGACTTCAGCGCCCGCGACAGTTCGGGCAACAGCACGATCGCCACCGCTACACCGACGACACCGAGCGGCAACTGGTAGACGCGGTCGGCATAAGCCAGCGAGGACACGGCACTGTCCTGCGCGGAGGCGATGGCCGTTCCGATCAGCTGGTTGATCTGGGTGATGCCACCGGTGATCGCCGCCGGCAGCGCCAGGATCAGGAGCCGCTTCACGTTCGGCGTCATCCTAGGCCGGCGGAAGCCGATCGAGATGCCCGCATTGCGCACCGCCACCCAGACGATGGCGAGTTGCACGACGCCGGCCGCCAGCACGCCCCAGGACAGGCCGAAGCCGACAGCGTGTGCATCCAGTCCGTGATACCAGGCATAGCCAAGCACGCTGATGAGGATGATGTTGAGGAAAGCCGGCGCGATTGCCGCGGCGAAATAGCGCCGCAAGGAGTTCAGCATGCCCGCCATCATGGCGGCGAGCGACATGCAGATGAGATAAGGGAACATGATCGTCGCAAGCGTGACGGTCGTCTCGAACTTGCCCGGCGTGTCGGCAAAGCCCGGCGCCACCAGGTAGCGCACGATCAGCGGCATGGCCAGTTCCATGGCGATGGTCAGCGCCAGGAGCGCGGTGAACAGCACCCCGAACACCTCTTCGGAAAAACGCCTGGCGCCATCGGTGCCGTGTGTCTCGATCTCCTTGGCGAACAGCGGCACGAAGGCGGCATTGAACGCGCCCTCGGCGAACAGCCGGCGAAAGGTGTTGGGGAACTGGAAGGCGGCATTGAAGGCGTCCGCGACCGGTCCGGTGCCGAGTGCGGCCGCCATCAGCATCTCGCGGCCGAAACCGAGCGCACGGCTCATCAGCGTGCCGGACGCGACGGTAGCGAATTTCTTGACGAGACTCATGCGTTCGCAAACTGCCTGTGGGATTGGAAGAAGGGGATGATGGCCGTCACTCGGCGGCTGCCTTGGCCTTGCCGCCGCGTTCGAGCGCTACACCTTCGAGCGTCGCTATCAGCCGGTTGCGGATGGTGGCGATGCGGGCCGGGTTGTCGATCTTCTGACCGGTCAGGTCGGTGACATAGAAGGTGTCGATGACCTTCTCGCCGAAGGTGGTGATATGCGCCGATGCGATGTCGAGCGACAGGTCGGATAGTGTTCCGGTGATTTCCGACAGCAGGCCGGGGCGGTCGAGCCCCTCGACCTCGATCACCGAAAACCGGTTCGACAATGCGTTGCGGATTTCGGCGCGTGGCGGAATCTTGAAGACCTTGGATCCGCGCCTTGGCTTGGTGCGTTTCTCGATCATCTCCGGCAGCCAGCTCTTGCCCGACAGCACGTCCTCGATCAGCCGGCCGACACGCTCGGCGCGCCGGCGTTCGTCCTCGTCGCGGTCGAATTCCCTCGAGATCAGGATCGTGTCCAGCGCGCGGCCGTCCGACGTGGTGAAGATCTGCGCGTCGACGATGTTGCCGCCGGCGCCGGCGCATGCCCCGGCAATCACCGAGAGAAGACGGGGATGGTCCTGCGCCAACACGGTGATTTCGGTAACCGCCTCGAACTGGTGGGTCTTGACCATGGTGGCGAGCTTGTTGCCCGCCGCGTCCGCCTCGCGGATGAATTCGGCGTGGCGAAGCTGGTCCGGCAGGTCCACCGTCAGGAGGTAGTTTTCATAATGCAGCCCGACATAGCGCTTGCGCGCCTTGTCGGGCCAGTCGGCGAGCGCCTCGGCCAGGCGTTCGCGCGCCGCCGCCGTGCGTTGGGCGCGCGAGACCTCCGAAAAGCCGCCGGTCAGCAGCAGTTCGGTCTCGTAGTAGAGCGTACGCAGCAACTGGCCCTTCCAGCCGTTCCACACGCCCGGTCCGACGCCCCTGATGTCGCAGACGGTGAGGATCAACAGCATCTTCAGCCGCTCGACCGATTGCACGATCGAGGCGAAGTCCTCGATCGTCTTGCGGTCGTTGAGGTCGCGGGTCTGCGCCGTCATAGACATGACGAGGTGGTTCTCGACCAGCCAGGCGACAGTTTCCGTATCGGCCGGCGAAAGCCCCATATGCGGGCAGATCCGCCTTGCGATCCTGGCGCCGGCCTCGGAATGGTCCTCTGGTCTGCCCTTGGCGATGTCGTGCAGCAGGACGGCGACATAGAGCGCCTCGCGGCTTTTCTTCAGCCCGGGCATCAGCGCATGCGACAGCGGATGCACCTTCTCGCCGTCGCCGCGCTCGATCTCGGCCAGCACGCCGATGCAGCGGATCAGGTGCTCGTCGACGGTGTAGTGGTGGTACATCGAGAACTGCATCATGGCGACGATCTTGCCGAAATCCGGGATCAGCCGGCCCAGCAATCCCGCCTCGTTCATCCGCCGCAGGTTGAGCTCGGCGTTGCGGTCCGAGGTCAATATGTCGAGGAACAGCCGGTTGGCTTCCTCGTCGCGCCTGAGCGACTTGTTGACTAGGCCGAGCGAACGGGTGAGCAGTTTCAGCGCATCGGGATGGAATTCCAGCCCGTGCTTGTCGGCAAACCAGAACAGCCTGAGAAGATTGACCGGGTCGCGCTCGAAGACGCCGTCGTCGGCGATGTTGATGCGATGGTTGTCGACGATGAAGTCCGACGTGCCGGCAAGCTTGCGCTTGCGGCGCTGGAAGGTGAGAAAGATGCGGTTGAAGCCGGGAACATGCTTGGCCTGCTCCTCCTCCAGCGCGGCGCAGAAGATGCGGGTCAGGTCGCCGACATCCTTGGCGACGAGGAAATAGTGCTTCATGAAGCGTTCGACCGCCGACAGGCCGGGATGGGTCGTATAGCCGAGCCGTTCGGCGATCTCGCGCTGAATGTCGAAATGCAGCCGCTCCTCGGCCTTGCCAGTGAGGAAGTGCATGTGGCAGCGCACCGCCCACAGGAAATCCTCGGCCTTCTGGAACTCGCGGTACTCGGCTTCGGTGAAGACGCCTTTTTCGACCAGTTCCTCGCCGGTGCGCACCCGGTAAAAATACTTGCCGATCCAGAACAGCGTCTGCAGGTCGCGCAGGCCGCCCTTGCCGTCCTTGACGTTGGGCTCGACCAGATAGCGGCTTTCGCCGGCCTTGGCATGGCGCTCGTCGCGTTCGGCAAGCTTGGCCTGCACATATTCCGGGCCGGTCGTGCGCACCACCTCATGGTCGAAGCGCAGCATCAACTCGTCATAGAGCTTGCGTTCGCCCCACAGGAAACGGGCTTCCAGGATCGAGGTGCGGATGGTGATGTCGGTGCGCGACAGCCTGAGGCACTCATCGATGTTGCGGGTGGCATGGCCGACCTTCATCCCCATGTCCCACAGCATGTAGAGCATATATTCGACCGTCTGTTCGCCCCATGGCGTCTGCTTGTAAGGCAGCAGGAACAGAAGGTCGATGTCGGATCCCGGCGCCAGCGTGCCGCGGCCATAGCCGCCGACGGCAACGACCGCCATGCGTTCGGCCGAGGATCGGTTCTTCACCCGGTAGACATGGGTTGCGGCAAAATCGTAGAGCGAGCGGATCAGCTCGTCCATCAGGTGCGACAGCCGTTCGGCGCAGGCATTGCCGCCGCCATCTTGTCTCAGCATGGCCTCGGCTGTCTTGCGGCCCTCCGCGAGACGCCCCTTGAGAAGCTGAAGGACGGCCGTGCGGATGGCCTTGCTGGAACCGTCGCCGGCGCTGGCCGTGGTCAGCGCGGTCATCTCGCGACGCAAGGCTTCGCCGTCGATCAGTTCATCGAGCTTCAGGGAGATTTTCGCCATAGATATCGGTTGGCCTTGCCTTTTGGGCGGCGTCTATAGCGTGTTTTCGCGGCGCTGGGTATGGGCTCTCTGGGTGAGGTCGCCTAGGCTCTGCGGCCTGGGCGAAGCCATGGGAATGGTCATCTGTCGCCGCAGCTTGCAGAAATCGATGATCCAATCGACGATTCGCCCGATCTCGATTCTGATCTTCTCTCCCGCCGGGCGCCGACGGGTTTTGGCATTGCGCTCCCGACTGAGTAGGCTTGGTAGTCCCACCGCTATGTCGCCCAGGAACTGGTCCTGCGCGCATAACGCAGGGAAAAGTTGGTAGATTGCCTTGCTGGACGAGGTCGGAAATGCCGGATTGAACATGACGTGGTCGACAGCCACCTTAATCATCTCGGTCGCGGCAAGGAGATCGCGCGCGGCTTGTCTCGATATGATGTAGCCCCCGGTTCCCAGGTGTATGTTGCAGAGTCGGAACATGGAAAAGCCGTGGCCGACGGAAATCCTTTTGCGATGGATCGAAGTCCTCTTGAAGAACGTCTCGATCTTGACAATGTCAGCATCGGCCGGGATCCATCCGGCACAGGCAAGCAGTATACCGGCGTTTGCGGAAAAAATAATGTCGTCCTCGAAGACGGCGCCATAGCATGCTTCGCCTTGCGCAATGATCATCCAGCAGGCGCGATGGCTGTGCAGGCAAGCGACCTCGCTGCTCGTCACATGCTGCGGCGCATACGAAGCATAATGCGGCTGCAGATCCAGATCGGGACGGTACCGCGCGTCCACGGCCGCGACTCGTTCGAATTCTATGCCAATACGAGCGAACTCCGCCGTCATATGGGCAAGCCTGTCCACGGACCGATCGAGGTTGATGACCAGACATTTCATTTGTTGAACGAATCCAGGGCGGCACCAAGCTGCCAGAGCGCAACAATTTTAGTGAGAATAATTTTGACACGGCAATTCTAGCGAGCAACGTTTAGCATCGATAGGGCGATTGTATAGGGAATTCTTCTGATCCGGCGGCTCCGCAATTCTGAATGTGAAAGGTCAAAAAACAGCCCTTGACCTTCCAGTTACTGGAAGCACTACCTCTGCTTCGAAGCAGTGCATCGAGGCATTAGAAAATGACGCATTCAGATCACGATCATCACACGCATGGCGCTCATGGCGGCTGCTGCGCGGCAAAGGGCACGGGCGGAGATTCGGATGCGGTTCTGCGCGATCCGGTCTGCGGCATGACGGTGGAGTCGGCCGCCGGCAAGCCGGCATCCGAGCATGGCGGCCGCCTCTATCATTTCTGCAGCGAGCGATGCCGTTCGAGGTTCCAGGCCGAGCCGGAAAGCTATCTGACCGCCGTCGACCCTGTCTGCGGCATGATCGTCGACCGCGCCGACGCCAGGTATTTCGTCCGCCATGAAGGCCAGGGCTTCTATTTCTGTTCGGCCGGCTGCAAGGCGAAGTTCGAGGCGGCGCCGCAAACTTATCTCGGCGACAGGCCGGCGCCGGCGCCGATGCCCAAGGGCACGCAATACACTTGCCCCATGCATCCGCAGATTCTCCGCGACAAGCCCGGCTCCTGCCCGATCTGCGGCATGGCGCTCGAGCCCATGGGCGTGCCGACGGGCGATGAAGGGCCAAATCCCGAACTGGTCGACTTCACCAGACGCCTCTGGGTGAGCGCGGTGCTGTCGGTCCCGCTGCTGATCGTAGCCATGGCGCCGATGGTAGGCCTGCCGCTTGAGGGCCTGGTCGAGGATCGCGCGAAGGTCTGGATCGAACTGGTGCTGGCGAGCCCGGTGGTGCTGTGGGCCGCTTTCCCGTTTTTCCATCGCGGCTGGGACTCGATGCTCAACCGCAGCCCCAACATGTGGACGCTGATTTCGCTGGGTGTCGGCGCCGCCTATCTCTACAGCGTCGTCGCCACGCTCTTCCCGGACATCTTTCCGCATCAGTTTCGCGGCCATGGCGGTGCGGTGCCGGTTTATTTCGAGGCGGCCGCGGTCATCGTGGCGCTGGTCTTCCTCGGCCAGGTGCTGGAACTGCGCGCCCGCGAGAAGACCGGATCGGCGATCCGAGCTTTGCTCGACCTCGCGCCGAAGACCGCGCGGCGGGTCGCCGAGGACGGCGCCGAGATCGATGTCGGGCTGGACGAGGTCAAGACCGGCGATCGCCTGCGCATCCGTCCCGGCGATGCCGTCCCGGTCGACGGCACGGTGCTCGAAGGCCGCTCCTCCATCGACGAATCGATGATCACGGGCGAGCCCTTGCCGGTCGAGAAGGCCGAAGGCGACGCCTTGACCGGCGGCACGCTCAATAAGAACGGCTCGCTGATCATGCGCGCCGAACGGATCGGCGCCGAGACGACGCTGTCGCGCATCGTCGAACTCGTCGCCAAGGCACAGCGCTCGCGCGCCCCGATCCAAGGCCTGGCCGACCGCGTTTCCTTCTACTTTGTCCCGACCGTCGTCCTGGTCGCGATCGCCGCATTCGTCGCCTGGGCGATCTTCGGCCCCGAGCCCAGCCTGATCTTCGCCATCGTCTCGGCGGTTTCGGTGCTGATCATCGCCTGTCCCTGTGCGCTGGGTCTCGCCACACCGATGTCCATCATGACCGCCACCGGGCGCGGCGCGCATGCCGGTGTGCTGATCAAGGAAGCCGCCGCGCTCGAGCGCTTCGCCTCCGTCGACACGCTGATCGTCGACAAGACCGGCACGCTGACCGAGGGCCGGCCGAAATTGACCGATGTCGTTGCTGCCAGCGGCTTTTCCGAGGACGAATTGCTGAGATGCGCCGCGACCCTGGAAAAAGGGTCGGAGCATCCGCTGGCCGAGGCCGTCGTCGACGGAGCCGGCCAGCGCGGCGTGAAGATCGCCGAGGCCGGCAGCTTCGAGGCGGTTACCGGCAAAGGCGTTTCCGGCACGGTGTCGGACAAGAAGGTCGCGCTCGGCAATGCCGCGATGATGGCCGATCTCGCCATCGACGTTTCCGGGGCCCTGGCCAGGGTGGAAGTCTTGCAGGGCGATGGCAAGACGGTGATGTTCGTCGCTGTCGACGGCAAGCTGGCCGGCATCGTCGCCGTCGCCGATCCGGTCAAGGCGACCACGGCCGAGGCGATCAAGACGCTGCATGGCAGCGGGCTGCGGATCATCATGGCGACCGGCGACAATGAGCGCACGGCCAGGGCGATCGCTGGACATCTCGGCATAGACGAGGTTCGGGCAGGTCTGTTGCCGGAACAGAAGGCAGCGCTGGTCGAGGAACTGCGCGGCAAGGGTGCCGCCGTCGCCATGGCCGGCGACGGCGTCAACGATGCGCCCGCGCTTGCCGCCGCCGATGTCGGCATCGCCATGGGAACGGGCGCCGATGTCGCGGTCGAAAGCGCCGGCATCACCTTGGTCAAGGGCGACCTCAACGGCATCGTCCGCGCCCGAACCCTGGCGCAGGCCACCATCGGCAACATCCGGCAGAACCTGTTCTTCGCCTTCCTTTACAATGTGCTTGGCGTGCCGGTCGCGGCCGGCGTGCTTTATCCGCTCACCGGCACGCTTCTGTCGCCGATGCTGGCGGCGGCGGCGATGAGCCTGTCCTCGGTTTCCGTGATCGCAAACGCATTGCGCCTGAGAACGTTGAAACTCTGAGATTAACCCCCAGATACGAAACCCAACCGACAGGAGACCATGAATGACCTTGGCTAAAAAACTCGTGCTGCTGCTGATGGCCGCCGGAATGCTGCTTGCCGTTTTCCTCGAAAGCGTGCCGGCGCAGAGCGAGGAGATGAAGCACGACATGGGTGCCATGGCCATGGGGGCGGAAAGCCCTTCCACGGCGGGCTACAAGGCGGCGATGGACAAGATGCATACCGACATGATGGCCTCCCAATATACCGGCAACGCCGATGTCGATTTCGTCCGCGGCATGATCCCGCATCATCAGGGGGCGATCGACATGGCCAAGGTCGAACTGGCCAACGGCAAGGATCCGGAAATCCGCAAACTCGCCGAAAACGTCATCGCCGCGCAGGAAGCCGAAATCAAGCAGATGCAGGACTGGCTCGCCGCCCATCCGGTGAAGTAAGGCATCAACGGCGGCGACCGGAGAACCCGAGCTCCATCCTGGATTTCTCCGTATGCTTGTGATGCCATGCGCCTCGATCGCTTACCCAGGAGCCCCCATGCCCACGACGACAAGAACCACCAAGCTGCCTTCGGGCGAAGCCGTCCAGGTGCTGGGACAGGGCACCTGGAAAATGGGCGAGGATGCCCGCCGTCGAGCCGGGGAGGTCAATGCCTTGAAGCTTGGGCTGGACCTCGGCATGACGCTGATCGACACCGCCGAAATGTATGCCAGCGGCGGCGCCGAGGAGGTGGTGGCCGAAGCCATCGCCGGCCGGCGCGAAGAACTCTTTCTCGTCTCCAAGGTGCTGCCGTCCAATGCTTCGCGCACCGGCGTGCCGGCGGCTTGCGAGAAAAGCCTGAAGCGGCTGCGCACCGACCGCATCGATCTCTATCTCCTGCACTGGCCGGGCAGCGTGCCTTTGGGCGAGACGGTCGAGGCCTTCGAGGCGTTGAAGAAGGCCGGCAAGATCCGCCACTGGGGCGTCAGCAATTTCGATACCGATGAAATGGAAGAGCTCACCGGTTTGCGCTCGGGCGGCAATGTCCAGACCAATCAGGTGCTCTACAATCTGATCCGGCGCGGCCCCGAATTCGACCTTGCACCATGGAGCCGCCAGCGCGGCATTCCGCTGATGGCCTATTCGCCGGTGGAGCAGGGTGCTTTGGCGCGCAACAGCAGGCTTGACGCCATCGCCGCCCGTCACAATGCGACCCCTGCGCAAATCGCCTTGGCCTGGGTGATGCATCAGGACGGCGTTATCGCCATTCCCAAGGCCAGCAGCCAGGAGCACGTCCGCCAGAATTTTGCCGCGCTGGACATAAAGCTTACGGCCGATGACCTCGCCGATCTCGACCGTGCATTCCCCCCACCGACGCGCAAGCGCGGACTGGAAATGATCTGACTATTTCCCCGCCAGCCCCTTCAGCCGGTAAAGCGCCTCCAGCGCTTCCTTGGGGGTCATCTCGTCGGGATTGATCTCACCGAGTGCCGCGCCCACAGCGTCGCTCTTCACCGGCTTTGGCGCCTCTCGCTTCACCGCCACCGAAAACAGCGGCAGGTCATCGACCAGCCGGTTGGTCTTGCCGGAGACCTCGCCTTCCTCAAGCTGATGCAGAACTTCCTTCGCGCGGCCCACCACCGCTTCCGGCAGGCCGGCAAGGCGGGCTACCTGCACGCCGTAGGAGCGGTCGGCGGCACCCTTGCCGACCTCGTGCAGGAAAACGACGTCGCCCTCCCACTCCTTGACCCGCATGGTGACATTGGAAAGCCGCGCCAGCTTGCCGGCGAGCGACGTCATTTCGTGGAAGTGGGTGGCGAAGATCGCCCGGCAGCGGTTCTTCTCGTGCAGATACTCCACCGCCGCCCAGGCAATCGACAGCCCGTCGAAGGTAGCGGTGCCGCGGCCGATCTCGTCGAGGATCACCAGCGCCCGTTCGCCGGCCTGGTTGAGGATCGCCGCCGTCTCCACCATCTCGACCATGAAGGTCGAGCGGCCGCGCGCCAGGTCGTCCGACGCGCCGACGCGTGAGAACAGCCGGTCGACGACGCCGATATGGGCCGATGTCGCCGGCACGAAGGAGCCGGTCTGGGCCAGGATGGCGATCAGCGCGTTCTGCCGCAGGAACGTCGACTTGCCACCCATGTTGGGGCCGGTCAGCAGCCAGATCGCGCCGTTCTTGGCATTGCCCTCCGGCGAGAGGTCGCAATCGTTGGCGACGAACGGGCCTTCGCCCGAACGGCGCAGCGCCTGTTCGACCACTGGATGCCGCCCGCCAGAAATCTCGAAGGCAAGGCTGGAATCCACCACCGGCCGGCACCAGGCCTCGCTTTCCGACAAAAGCGCAAGCGCTGCCGATACGTCGAGCACGGCGAGCGCGTCGGCGCCGGCGCGGATCGCCTCGACCGCGCCGACCGCCTCCGCCGTCAGCGCATCGAAGGCGGCCAGTTCGATGCTCAGTGCCCGGTCGGCGGCATTGGCGATCTTGGTCTCGAGTTCGGCGAGTTCGGTCGTGGTGAAACGCATGGCGTTGGCCATGGTCTGGCGGTGGATGAAGCGCGCCTTGGCGCCATCGCTGCCAGTCATGACGGCGTGATGATTGGCCGTCACCTCGATGTAGTAACCCAGCACATTGTTGTGCCGGATCTTCAGGGAGCGGATGCCGGTTTCCTCGATCAGCGAGCGCTCCAGTCCGGCGATCACTTTTCGCGACTCGTCGCGCAACGCCCGCATTTCGTCGAGGTCCGGGTGATAGCCGCCGCGAACGAAGCCGCCGTCGCGTTTGAGCAGCGGCAGCTCGTCGCCGAGCGCCTGGGTGAGATGTTGGGCAAGCGCCTTGGGCAGCGCCTTGATCGCGGCCATCGCGCCGGCCAACTCCTGGGGCAGGGCGATCGCGGCAAAGGTTCCGGCGATGGCACCGGCCGCCTCGAAACCAGCGCGAAGCGCGCCGAGATCGCGTGGCCCGCCCCGGTTGAGCGCCAGCCTGGACAGGGCGCGCGGCATGTCGGCGACGCTCTTCAGGCTCATCCGCACCGCCTGGCAAAGCCTGACCTCGGAGCGGAAGAACGAGACGGAGTCCAGCCGCGCGCCGATGGCCGCCGGGTCGGTCAGCGGCGCCATCAGCCGGTCGGCGAGCAACCTTGCGCCGCCGCCGGTCACCGTGCGGTCGATCGCCTTGAACAGCGAACCCTCGCGGCTGCCGGACAGCGTACGCAGCAGTTCGAGATTGCCGCGCGTCGCCGGATCGATGAACAGGGTCGAGCCCTGCTCCTCGCGCTCGGGCCGCGACAGCGGCGGCCGCTCGGCCTTTTGCGTTTTCTCGACGTAGGCGATGGCGCCCGAGATCGCCGACAATTCGGCGCGCGAAAACGCGCCGAAACTGTCCGGTGTCGCCACCTCGAAGAAACGCGCAATCCGCCCCGTGGCCGAGGCCGAATCGAACAGGCTCGGCGGCTGTGGGCTGGCGACACGGCCGAGCACGTCGAACACCGGCTTCAGGTCGGGATCATGGAACACCGGCTCGGCGACGATGAGTTCGCGCGGATCGACACGGAAGATGTCGGCCAGCAGCCGGTCGGCGGTGGTCTCGGCGACGCGGAAAGCACCAGTCGAGATGTCGATCCAGGCAATTGCAAAGCTGTGCTCGCTGCCGCCCTTCACCCGACCCAACGCCATCAGATAACTCGATTCCGACGGCGCCAGCAGTTTGTCCTCGGTGATGGTTCCCGGCGTCACCAGCCGCACCACGTCGCGGCGCACGACCGATTTGGAGCCGCGCTTCTTGGCCTCGGCCGGATCCTCGATCTGCTCGCAGACGGCAACGCGGAAGCCCTGGCCGATCAGCTTCTGCAAATAGTCGTCGGCCGCGTGCACCGGCACGCCGCACATTGGAATGTCGTGGCCCTGATGCTTGCCGCGTTTGGTGAGCACGATGCCCAGCGCCCGGCTCGCCTTCTCGGCATCGTCGAAGAACAGCTCGTAGAAATCGCCCATGCGGTAGAACAGCAACGAATCCGGGTTAGCCGCCTTGATCTCGATGAACTGCTCCATCATCGGCGTGACGGCGGCAACGCCGGGCTGCGGCGGCGTCATCGCCTCGGGGGCGGCGTCGGGCTCGTTCGGGCTGTGCATGTTCATGGCGCGGCACGCTAGCAGATGTGATGGCGGGGTTTAATGCCAGGCCATCGAAAAGCAGGGGAAGACCGCGAGCCGTCTTCATGGAACGGCTGTTCAGCTGCATTGCCCGACGCGGCGATCGCGAATATCTGTCATCTTGGACAATAATGGCGGGGATGTCATGGACAAAGACGGGCACGAAACGTTCGAGGAGATGGTGGGACCGATCGACTCGGCGCTCGAGCGCTTCTGGCTCATGACAGCTCGGCACGCCAGCCAACGGTTGGGCAGGCTTAAGTTTGTAGCAGCCAAGCGCCTTCCTTTCGCGCTGCCGCTCAGCGGTCCGTTGTCCCACCTGGATAGCGGCATTCGGCTTGCAGCTTACGTGCTCAGCCACGATCCGCTGCTGATCTACACGCCGATCGGCGGCGAGCGCCCCCTCAACTCAGTGGTGGCAATCGGCCGTCGCCTGGCCTCGCGCCGCGCCGTGTTCCTGCTGATGCCGAGTTGGACGCTTGAGCGGCCCCATGTCGTCGCGAAGCTTGGCAGGGATCTCGCCTGGTACCGTGAGAGCTTCTCGCTTCACCAACTGATCTTTCTTTGCAACACGCAAGAGGAGCGTCGTCTGGTCACTGCTGCCGGAGGAACCGCGATCTTCTCCAACCACAATCTGATGGTCAGCGAGGACATATTTCGACCACTGCCGGACATTTCTGTCGAGTTTGATGCGGTATATAACGGCCGCATTTCGCACACCAAGCGCCACCACCTCGCCTTCGATATCGAAAGGCTCGCCCACATTACCTTTTCGATCGGCGAGCTGCCGCGGGCCGGCGACCGTGCCTTCATCCGTCGCTTGCAGGCGCAATCGCCGCTGCATCGTATCGCCAACCCGATCGTCAATGGCCTGACTGGCTGGCTGGCGCCGCAGGAGGTCAACCGCGTCTACAACCAGGCCGCGGTTGGGCTCTGTCTGTCGGCGGCGGAAGGGGCGATGTGCTCCAGCATGGAATATCTGATGGCGGGGTTGCCGGTGGTGAGCACGCCCAGTCTTGGCGGCCGGGACGTCTTTTTCGATCCGGACTATTGCATCATCGCCGAGCCCGATCCGGCGGCGATCCGGCGCGCGGTCGAGACGTTGCGCGACCGCGCCATTCCCCGCGATGAGATTCGCAACCGCACGCTGGCCAAGGTGCGGGCTCAACGGGAGGAACTCACAGTGTTCCTGTCCGACCTGTTGAAGAGGATGGGAAGCAGCCAACCGCCGCTGACGCAATGGCCGTTTCCCGGAACCAGGACGCTGCGGCGCTGGGCAACGGCCCGCCAGCATGCGGATGAAATCACGACATTGGGAACGGCGCGGAAAGGCTTCTGACCGGCCGTCTCCGCTTTGAAGCAGCTTTGCCCAGCTTCGTGGTTTACACGCGGCGGCCCGTGGTCTTAATTCGCAAGCACACAGGCACCCGTTTCAAGGAGGTGCTTCATCGGCGAGGAAATCAAAAGCACCATGGCCAGGAAAACCGAGAACAACGGTCCGTCCGTCAGCGCGCAGGAAGCGCTCGAATTCCACGCCATGGGCCGGCCCGGCAAGCTGGAGATCGTCGCCACCAAGCCGATGACGACGCAGCGCGATCTCAGCCTCGCCTATTCGCCAGGCGTGGCAGTGCCCGTGCGCGCCATCGCCGAGGACCCATCCAGGGCCTTCGATTACACGACGCGCGGCAACATGGTCGCCGTCATCTCAAACGGCACCGCCATTCTTGGCCTCGGCAATCTCGGCGCGCTGGCCTCCAAGCCGGTGATGGAAGGCAAGGCGGTGCTGTTCAAGCGCTTCGCCGATGTCGATTCCATCGACCTCGAGGTCGACACCGAGGATGCCGACGAGTTCATCAACTGCGTGCGCTTCCTCGGTCCGTCCTTCGGCGGCATCAACCTGGAGGACATCAAGGCGCCGGAGTGCTTCATCATCGAACAGCGCCTGCGCGAACTGATGGACATTCCGGTCTTCCATGACGACCAGCACGGCACCGCCATCATCTCGGCCGCCGGTCTGATCAACGCGCTGGAAATAACCGGCCGCGACATGAAGACCACGAAGCTGGTCTGCAACGGTGCGGGCGCGGCCGGCATCGCCTGTATCGAGCTGATGAAGGCGATGGGTTTTTCGCCAGAAAACATCATCCTATGCGACACCAAGGGGGTTGTCTTCCAGGGCCGCACCGAGGGCATGAACCAGTGGAAATCGGCGCATGCGGTCAAGACGGAGGCGCGTTCCCTGGCCGAAGCGCTGGACGGCGCCGACGTCTTCCTCGGCCTTTCGGCCAAGGGGGCGCTGACCACCGCCATGGTGCAGTCGATGGCCAAGAACCCGATCATCTTCGCCATGGCTAACCCCGATCCCGAGATCACCCCGGAGGAAGTGGCCGAGATCCGCACCGACGCCATCATGGCCACCGGGCGGTCGGATTACGCCAACCAGGTCAACAACGTGCTCGGCTTTCCCTACATCTTCCGCGGCGCGCTGGATGTCAGGGCCACCACCATCAATGACGACATGAAGATCGCCGCCGCCCGCGCGCTGGCCGAACTGGCGCGCCAGGACGTGCCCGACGACGTCGCCGCGGCCTATCAGGGCAACCGGCCGAAATTCGGCCCCAACTACATCATTCCGGTGCCGTTCGACCCGCGCCTGATCTCGGCCATCCCGATCGCCGTGGCCAAGGCGGCAATGGATTCGGGCGTCGCCCGCAAGCCGATCCTCGATCTCGACCGTTACGCGCAGGAGCTTTCCGCCCGCCGCGACCCGATCGCCTCGACGCTGCAGCGCATCTACGACCGCGTGCGCCGCCAGCCCAAGCGCATCGTCTTCGCCGAGGGCGAGGAGGAGCAGGTGATGCGCGCCGCCGTCTCCTACGTGAACCAGCGGCTCGGCACCGCCATCCTGCTCGGTCGCGACGACGTCATCAAGGAGAACGCCAGGCACGCTGGCATCGACCTGAACAAGCAAGGCATCGAGATCATCAATGCGCGCCTGTCGCGCCGCAATTCGATCTACACCGACTATCTCTACGAGCGCATGCAGCGCAAAGGCTTCCTGTTCCGCGACTGCCAGCGGCTGATCAACAACGACCGCAACCATTTCGCCGCCTGCATGGTGGCGCTGGGCGACGCCGACGGCATCGTCACCGGCGTGACCCGCAACTATTCGACCGCGCTCGACGACATCAGGCGCGTCATCGACGCCAAGCCCGGTCACCGCGTCATCGGCGTCTCGATCGTGCTCGCGCGCGGCAAGACGGTGCTCGTCGCCGACACCGCCGTGCACGACATGCCCAACGCCGAGCAGATCGCCGACATCGCCGAGGAAGCGGCGGGCTTCGCGCGCCGCATGGGCTACGAGCCAAGGCTCGCCATGCTTGCCTATTCCACTTTCGGCCATCCACAGGGCGAACGTTCCGAGCGCGTCCAGGAAGCCGTGCGCATCCTCGACAAGCGCCGCGTCGACTTCGAATACGATGGCGAAATGGCCGCCGACGTCGCGCTCAACGCCCGCGCCATGGCGCAATACCCGTTCATAAGGCTGACCGGTCCGGCCAACGTCCTGATCATGCCGGCTTTCCACTCGGCCTCCATCTCGACCAAGATGCTGCAGGAACTGGGCGGCTCGACCGTCATCGGCCCGCTGCTGGTCGGCCTGAACAAGCCGGTGCAGATCGTGTCACTGAATGCCAAGGACAGCGATATCGTCAACATGGCGGCGATCGCCGCCTATACGGCGGGGGCTTGAGGGGCTTCCCCCCGTGTTGGACGCCTCACGCCAGCCGCATCACCTGCTTGTGGCTGGCGATCTCCGACAGCAGCCAATCCCGGAACAGCCTGGCGCTGATTGAAATGCGGTTGCCCGGCTTCTGCCACAGGCAGTAGCTCTGTGGGATTGCGTGGCGGATCGTGAAGGGCGCGACCAGCTGGCCGCTGGCCAGCAGGTCCTCGACCATGATGTTGTCGGCCAGCGCCACGCCGCCGCAATTGACGGCCTCACGGACAGCAAGCGCCGGGTCGTGGAAGATCGGGCTCGCGTCTGACCTTCGACATCGATTGCCTCGACCCGGCCTATCTCCCGGCACGGGCACTCATTGTCGGCGCCGACGTTGTCGAGGTGGCGCCCGCCTATGACCACGCCGATGTCACGTCGCTTGCCGGGGCGGCGGTGCTGCAGCACTATCTCGGCCTGCTCGCGGAACGAAAGGGATGACCGCGCCGACTTCACCCCGGCGCGAACGCCCGCGCCGCCTCCACGACTTCCTCCGCCTGGTCCTGCCGCAGCAGGTCGATGGGAATACGCCCATCAAGGTGCGCCGCTGGACGGGTCAGCCACAGCCATGCGAGTCTCGGATTGCCGATCAGCTCCAGCACGTCGCTTATGCCCGCGACCGGCCTGCCATCGACGAACTGCGCCAGCGGGAAGACGTGCTTGCGGCCGCCCTTGCGCAGAGCGATGACGTCGCCGCGCCTCTGCCAGCGGTGCAGGGTGGAGCGGGCGATGCGCAGGTTCTCTTCCAGATAGGTCGAGCCGGCGACGCGTCCGGCCCAGTCCTCGATCAGCATCGATTCGAGGTCGTCGGACTGGGGGAGCGCGGCAACTGTTTCAGCCTCTGCCGACAGCGTCGTGGCGGTCATGGCGCCGGCTTCGCCGCGGCGTGCGGCTTCCGCCGCCAGCGCCCGCACGAATTTCTGGGCCAGGCCCGGAAGGTCGGCATGGATGGCGTCGATGGCGCGCTGGTGCTTGGGCGACAGCAAGGTGACGGCGGACGCTATCGAGCCGGCGATCTTGCCGACCGAGACCATTGTGGGGCCGTTGATGGCTTCGTCATAGTGGGCAAGCGCACGCTCGACCCTTTCCGCCACCATGTCGGCGAAATCGTCCTGCGTGATGCCGGTCGTCTTGGTCTGGAATGTCGTCTTGGTCTGAAATCTTGTCATGCATCTGTTTTCTGGCCGCGCGCTCTCCTCCCTTGGCCGCGGCCGGTTGTTGAACGGTTACGGCGGAAAGTGGAAAGTGCGACGGCAACAGATGCAGCGACCCGACAGGTTGCTGTCCTGCATTGCTTCACACCCCGATTAGCATGTCGAAATGTCAGTCACGGCACGCTCGCATTTGCGTGTAGGGGCGGTATGTGACAACTGCGCGACGATGAGAAGCGGTCCGCGCTTGCCTCCTTTCCCCAACAGCGGGCGAAGAGAAAGGGCGTTGTTACAGCAACCCCGCCCGCTCGGCCTCTTTGCGCAGATTCTGCCTTGGCCTGGGGCCGATCTGCTGGATCACCAATCCGGCCGCCAGTGAGCCAAGATCGCCGCAGGTCTGGAGGTCGCGTCCCTGTGTGTAGCCATGCAGGAAACCGGCGGCGTAGAGATCGCCGGCGCCCGTCGTGTCGACCAGTTCCTTGATGGCGGTCGCCTGGATGACCACGGTCTCGTCGCCACGCACGATAACCGAGCCCTTTTCGGAGCGGGTAACCGCCGCGATCTTGCAATCCTTGCGGATCCGCGCCAGCGCTTCCTCGAACGATGACGTCTGGTAAAGCGACTTGATCTCGTGGCTGTTGGCAAAAACGATATCGACCGTGCCCGAACGCATCAGGTCTAGGAACTCGTCGCGGTAACGGTCGACGCAGAACGAATCCGATAAGGTCATAGATACTTCGCGACCGGCAGCGTGCGCCAGTTTCGCCGTCTGCCGGATCGCTTCCTTGGCGCGCGGCGGGTCCCACAGATAACCCTCGAAATAGGTCACCTTGGCGCCGGACGCCTTGTCGGCTTCGACATCTTCCGGGCCGAGTTCGACGCAGGCGCCGAGATAGGTGTTCATCGAGCGCTCGCCATCGGGCGTGACGAAGATCATCGAACGCGCCGTCGGCGGCTCGCCCTGGAGCGGCTTGGTGTCGAAGGCGACACCCTGCGCGTGGATGTCGTGCGCGTAGATTTCGCCCAGCGCATCGCTGGAGACCTTGCCGAAGAAGGCGGCGCGTCCGCCGAAGGAGGCGACACCGGCCGCCGTGTTGCCGGCGCTGCCGCCGGAGGCCTCGATCGCCGGGCCCATGCGGCTGTAGAGCAATTCGGCGCGCTGCGTGTCGATGAGATTCATCGCGCCCTTGATGATGCCGTTGGTCTCGAGGAATTCCTCCTCGCACTGGGCGATGATGTCGACAATCGCATTGCCGATGCAAAGCACGTCATAATCCGGCATCAATGTCTCCGCCAAAAACCCGGGCCGGCTTCTTGCCATGCCCGCGCGGGTCTACAGCATGACCCTGAAAACTGGCAACCGATTTTCTGTCCTTGCCGCGCCAGCCAGGCGCTACGACAATTCGACCGTGGCCGAAACATCTCGTCGCGATGTCGCCTACATCTGCGCCTGTTCAATCACGGTCCGAAGGCGCGAGCCCATGCCTGCCAAAAGCAACACGACCATCGACCTGGCATTGCTCGGCGTGCTGACGGTGCTTTGGGGAGCCTCCTATACCTTCATCAAGATCGGCGTAGAGACCATCCCGCCCATCACCTTCATCGCGGCCCGCACCCTGATCGCCGGCGCCATCCTGTTCGCCATTATCCGCTGGCGCGGGCTTGCCATGCCGGGCGATGCGGCAAGCTGGCGCCGCTTCGCCTTCCAGGCCTGCCTCAACAGCGTCGTCCCGTTCACGCTGATCGCCGCGGCCGAGCGT
Organism: Mesorhizobium sp. BR115XR7A; assembly: GCF_020165315.1. Taxonomy (NCBI): domain Bacteria; kingdom Pseudomonadati; phylum Pseudomonadota; class Alphaproteobacteria; order Hyphomicrobiales; family Phyllobacteriaceae; genus Mesorhizobium; species Mesorhizobium sp. BR115XR7A. Next base: position 6,727 of record NZ_JAIUHW010000023.1, on the reverse strand, counting down.
TCGGTCGACGCCGGCCTTGCTACCATCCTCAACGCCACCTCGCCGATCTTCACCTTCCTGCTGACGGCGCTTATCACCCGTCATGAGCCGGTGACCGTGCGCAAGCTGGTCGGCGTTGGCGCCGGCATCGCCGGCATCTGCCTCATCGTCGGCACGCAGGCGCTTGGCGGCATCGGCCACCAGCTCTGGGCACAGATCGCCATCGTCGCGGCAACCGTGTGCTATGCGGGCGCCGCCATTTTCGGCCGAGGCTTCAAGGGCCTCGATCCGATGCTTCCCGCCGCCGGTTCGATGCTGTGCGGCGCTGTCATGCTGGGACCGCTCAGCCTGGCGGTCGACCAGCCATGGACCCTGGCGCCTTCGACGGCTTCCATCCTTGCCCTGCTCGGCCTGTCCGTGTTTTCGACGGCACTGGCTTTCGTCATCTATTTCCGCCTGATCCACACGCTGGGTTCGGTCGGCACCACGTCTCAGGCCTATCTGCGGGTGCCGATCGGCGTCGGCATCGGCGCCGTCTTCCTCGGCGAAAGCCTGGGGCCCACGGCCTGGCTCGGCATGGGGTTTGTCGTCGCCGGCGTGGCGGCCATGACCATACCGGTTCGTAAGCTGGGCTTAGCCCGATAGGCAGATCTGGGGAACATACGAAGGCAAGCAACGGCCCGCGCTTGTGCTCGCGGGCCGCACCGCCTATCTCGGAGGCGTCCTGCCTTGTGGCTGTGTCCGCTGACCTGGGGGTGAAGCACGGTGATTTTCGACGCTGCCCGCACCGCGGCCCTTGAGCTGCTCTCGCCTCCGTTTCGCGCCGTGTTCATCAAGACGCTCGGCCTGACCCTGCTGGCGTTGGTCGCCCTGTGGTTCGGCTTGACCAGCCTTGTCGAATGGCTTGCCCTGCCGTGGCTGCAAACATTGTTGCCCGGCATGCCGTCCTGGGCCGGCTGGTTGGGCGGCATCGTCGCGGCCATCGCGCTGGCCTTCGGCATGGCGCTTCTGATCGCACCGGTCACGGCGGTGATCGCCGGCCTGTTCCTCGACGATGTCGCCGAAGTGGTCGAGCGCACCGATTATCCCGGCGACCCGGCCGGACGCGCCATGCCGGTATTGCGCTCGCTGGTGCTGGCGATAAAATTCTTCGGCGTCGTCATCCTGGGCAACGTCGTGGCGCTGATGCTCCTGCTGGTGCCGGGCATCAACATCGCTGCCTTCTTCATCGTCAACGGCTACCTGCTCGGACGCGAATTCTTCGAATTCGCCGCCATGCGCTTTCGCGGGGAAGAAGAGGCCCGGGCCCTGCGCAGGCAGTATGCCGGCACGGTGTTTCTCTCCGGGCTGGTTGTCGCGGCCTTCCTCGCCGTGCCGCTGCTCAACCTGCTGACGCCGCTCTTCGCCGCCGCCATGATGGTGCATCTGCACAAGGCGATCTCGGCGCGGGAAGTCGCACGCGCGTCGCGGCGCTAGATCTCTTCAGCATAGTAGAAATCCCCGCCCCAACTCGTCGTCCGGTTCGACAATGAATTCGGCTCGTCCGGAATAATAGGCACGGCCGCCGACGCGGGCGACGATCGCTTCATGCGGGCCGGCCTGCGCTGTTCGCGCCACCGCACCGGAAAAGCGCGAGCCGGCGATGCTCTCGAACGTTCGCGTCTGCCCGACGGCGATCTCGCCCTTGGCATGCATGGCCGCCAGCCGGGCGGTGACGCCGGAACCGGTCGGCGAGCGGTCGACCTCCGCCTCGGCGAAGACGCAGACATTCCTGGTGGCCTCTCCGGAAAAGGCGTCCTTTCCATCGGTCAGGATGGTGCCATAGAGGAAGGCGAGGTCATCATGATCGGGATGCGACAGCGGAAACTCGGCCTTCAGCCGGTTCGTCAGCGTGGTTGCCGCATCGACGAAATCGCGCACGCGGTCGCGGCCGAACTCCAAGCCGAATTGATGACAGTCGGCCAGCGCGTAAAAGGCGCCGCCATAGGCGATGTCGAAACCGACCTTGCCATAGCCTGTCAGCTCGATCTGTCGATCGCCAGCGAACAGGAAGGCCGGCACGCTCTCGAACGACACCGCGCCGGCCTTGCCATCGCTGACCGCGACCGAGGCGACGACCAGGCCGCACGGCGCCTCGATGTTCACGGTGGTGAACGGCTCCTGCTTCGCCACCAGCCCCTGATCGACGGCGTAGCGGCCGAGCGCGACGATGGCGTGGCCGCACATGGTCGAATAGCCCTCATTGTGCATGAACAGCACCGCGAGGTCGGCGCCGGGCAAATCGGGCTCGACCAGCAAAGCGCCATACATGTCATAGTGGCCGCGCGGCTCGAAGATCAGCAACTTGCGCAAATGGTCGAGATGGTCCCGCACATAGGCGCGCTTCTCCAGGATGGTGCCCTTGGGGATAGCGGGATAACCGCCCGTGACGATCCGTAGCGGCTCGCCACCCGTATGCATGTCGACAACGGTAAGGTTCATGCGGCGAACTCATCCTAGCCCTGGGATTTGCCGAACAGCGCCTGCAGCTTGCCGAACGGCATGGCGGCGCGGGTGAAGCCGAACGTGCCGTCCTGCTGGATCTCGCGCGCCGCCGTCTCCAGCATGCCGTAGGCGAAATTGGTCAGCCATGGCCCAAGCGAAATCCGCTTGGCACCGGCCATGGCGAGGTCGGCGATGGTGAAGCCGGGCCTCGCCATGACATTGACCGGCTTGCCGACCGACGAACACAAGGTCCGCACCATCTCGACATCGCCGATACCAGGTGCATAGAGCACGTCGGCGCCGGCCTTTTCGAACGCCTGCAGCCGCTTGATCGTGTCGTCGAGATCGGACTTGCCCCAGAGGAAATTCTCGGCCCGCGCCGTGAAGACAAAGTCGCGCTTCAGCGCCCGCGCCGCCTCCACCGCTGCGGCGACGCGCTCGACCGCGTGCGAAAACTCGTAGATGGGCTTTTCAGGATCGCCGGTGTGATCCTCGATCGAGCAGCCGGCAAGCCCGGCCGCTTCCGCCGCGAAAATGGTTTCGGCGGCCTGCTCGGCGCTGTCCCCCTTGCCCTTCTCGAGATCGGCCGAGACCGGCAGGTCGGTCGCGCCCGTCACCTCGCGGCAATGATGGATCATCTGGTCGAAGGTCACGGCCCCATCCGGCAGGCCGCGCGAAAAGGCAAAGCCGGCGCTGGTGGTGGCCAGTGCCTTGAAGCCGAAGGATCCGAGCAGCTTCGTCGTGCCCGGATCCCAGGGATTGGGCATGACGAAGGTCGAGGCATGCAGGTCGCGAAAAATCTTGCCCTTGTCCATGAATGCTCCCCCATAACGAGTATTGGGGCGGATGCTACCGCGCTGTTTGCGGCCGGGCAAACGAATGCGGTTGGTTCAGAAGCGTTTCTCGTTCTCTGCTGCCAATTTCTCGAAAGTGTCGATGTGGCGCATGTCGACAGGCACGGAGCCGACATAGAAACCGTCCTTCTCCGCCAGATCGGGAATGAGCAGGTACGTTGGCATGGCGGCGCCTCATTGTCGGGCGCGGGGAAGGTAGCACAGCGCTTTGTGGCGTCCAGTGCAGCGGATCAATGGATCGGCACCAGCCCGGCGAGTTCGCGCATGTCGTAGAACAGGATGCCGCCGGCCTGGATCAAGCCATCGCGGTCCGAATAGGGGTCGCCATGATAGGAGAACACGCGCATGCCGGCGGCGATGCCGGCCTGCGTGCCGGCGACGCTGTCCTCGATGACGATGCAGTCGGCGGGTGGGAAGCCCATCGTTTTGGCCGCATGCAGGAACAGGTCGGGGAACGGCTTGCCGCGCGACACCATGGTGGCGCTGAACATGGCATGTTCGAACAGCGGCAACAGACCGGTCTGGCCAAGCGTTATGTGCATCTTGGAGATCCTGGCCGAGGTGGCGACGCAATAAGCGATGCCGGCCGCGCGGACCGCCTCGATGAACTCCCGGACATAAGGGATCGCCTCGACACCGTGAGCGAACAGATCCGGCAGGCCGGCATTCCAGCGCTCGACGAAATCGGCGCCGAGCCTGACGCTGGTCGTCTCTTCGATCTCCTTCTGCACCGAGACCATGCTGCGGCCGGAGAAGTTCTTGCGGCAATATTCGAAGGTCGTTGGAAAACCGGCGTCGCTCAGCCATTCGGCCAGGCGCCGGTTGGCGAGGTTCTCGGTATCGACCAGGATCCCGTCGCAGTCGAAGATGACGAGCTTTGGCAGGGGGCGTGTTTCAGTCATGTTGGATCAGTCTACCCGGAAACGGTTCACTGTGCCGAAACACAGCCAGGCATCAGGCGGTGCCGGTCGATCCGAATCCGCCTGAGCCACGCGCCGTGCCGCCGGCCAGCGAACGCTCTTCAACCGCCACCTGCGTCACCGCGGCGAAAACGATCTGGGCAATGCGCATCCCGCGCGTCACCGCGAAATCCTCGTCGCCGAGATTGACCAGCAGCACCTTCACCTCGCCGCGATAATCGCTGTCGACCGTGCCCGGTGAATTGAGGACGGTAAGGCCGTGTTTGAAGGCAAGGCCCGAGCGGGGCCGCACCTGGCCTTCCATGCCTTCGGGGATTTCCAGGATCAGCCCCGTCGCTACCAAGGCGCGCTTGCCCGGCAGGATCAGAAGCGGCCGGTCTTCAGGCACCGCCGCGCGCAAATCCATGCCGGCGGCGCCGGCGCTTTCATAGGCGGGAAGCGGAAGCCCCTCGCCATGCGGCAACCTGACGAAGCCGACGGTGGGACCGATGACGGAAGGTGTTTGAAGGGCTGCGCGCATAAAATCGATCCTATCGGCGGGAATGCCGATTCGGTCAACTCGACCGCGGCGCTATCAACGGCTTTCTTTCAGGCATCACTGTGGCCTAGCGGAGTTCCACGGGAACCACCGTCGTCTCCTTGATCTCCTCCATGACGAAGGAAGCGGACACATCGGATAAAGCCACCTTGGCGATGAGCCGCTGGTAGAGCCGGTCATAGGCTTTCACGTCGGCGACGCGGGCGCGCAGCACATAATCGAGATCACCGGACATCCGGTAGACCCCGATGATCTCGGAAAGACCGGTCACCGCCGCCCGGAATTTCTGCAGCCAGTCGGGGTCGTGATTGGATGTGCGGATCAGGATGAACACCGAAAGGCCGAGCCCGAGCTTCTCGGCATCGACCAGCGCCACACGGCCGGTGATGATGCCATCTTCCTCCAGCCGCTTGACGCGACGCCAGCAGGCATTGCGCGACAAGGCTACCCGCTCCGACAGCTGGTCGACCGACAGCGTGCCGTCACGTTGCAATTCGGCGAGCAGTTTTCGATCAATTTCGTCGATGTCAAAGCTCATATTGGGATATTTGTCCCATGAAATAGCAAAATACAAGGATATTTTGGGACCAATGAACCGGTGAGGCGTGTCAGGATACTCATATCGAAACGAAAAGCGCTGAAGGGGAACCAGCATGTCGGTCGCAAGGATCTTCACCTCTCATCCGGCCAAGGTCGGCGAGACCTATTTCAGCCATATGGCCTTCGCCGCCTGGTTTTCCTCGCGCCTTCTGATGGCGGCGGGAGCAGCTCTTGTTCACGCTTTCTTGCCATTTCTCTTCGAGACTACCGCCAGCCGAATCATTCGCGAGCTCTACGAGCGGACGCACAACAGAGGCACGCACGCGATCAACGAGCCCGCTGCTCTTCCGGATCGCGCCTAGAGGAAGACAGAAGCGATGTGCCGGTGGGCGGCCTATCTCGGTGAAGCGGTCTTTCTCGAAGACATCCTCACGGCGCCCTGTCACTCGCTGATCGCCCAGAGCCATTGCGCCCAGGAAGCGAAGTCGCCCACCAATGGCGACGGCTTCGGCCTTGCCTGGTATGGCGAGAGGCCAGAACCCGGCCTCTACCGCGATATCCTGCCGGCCTGGTCCGATCCCAATCTGAAAAGCCTGTGCCGGCAGATCAAGTCCAGCCTGTTCCTCGCCCATGTCAGGGCCTCGACCGGCAGCGCCACCAGCCGCATGAACTGCCATCCGTTCATCTCAGAACGCTGGTCGTTCATGCATAACGGCCAGATCGGCGGTTTCGAAAAAATCCGCCGAGCGCTGGAGAACTCGCTGTCCGACGCCGTTTTCGATCAGCGCGAAGGCACCACCGATTCCGAACTCTTTTTTCTGCTCATGATCGACGAGGGCCTTTCGGCCGACCCGCAAGGCGCCGTCTCGCGCGCCACCAGCCGCGTGCTGGAAGCCTCACGCCGTGCCGGTTTCGAGCCGGCGCTGAAACTGACCGCCGCCTTCTGCGACGGACAGGCATTGTATGCGGTGCGCTATGCCACCGATGGCCAGGCTCCGACGCTTTACACGTCCATTTTCCGCAAAGGGGCCGGTCGCTGCATCGTCTCCGAACCCTTCGATCGCGAGGGCGGCGACTGGCAGGCGATTCCGCCATCGAGCTTCGTCACCATGACCAGGGATGGCATCGACATACATCCATTCGCTCCGGTCGCGGCGAAACTGGCGCTGGTTGGATAGGCTTTCGCCGCATTGAATAACGTCGCGGGACAGCGCCCCCCTCTGTCCTGCCGGACATCTCCCCCACAAGGGGGGAGATCGGATGCCTCAATGGCTTTCGCCAATCCCCAGCGTTGCAGGACAGAGCGAAGCGCCGAAACTGCCAATCTCCCCACCCGTGGGGGAGATGTCCGGCAGGACAAAGAGGGGCGCCGTAGAGTGACGACCTCAATCATGGCGTGCAGCGTGATGATC
>NZ_JAIUHW010000022.1:0-70471 GCF_020165315.1 Mesorhizobium sp. BR115XR7A | reverse complement strand
CCACGCTATGGATAAGTGAAAGCCATGCGCTTCAAAGGCCTTGATCTGAATCTTCTCGTCGTGCTCGACGCACTGCTGACCGAGCGGACCCTCACGGCGGCGGCAAGCAGCATCAACCTTAGTCAGCCGGCCATGAGCGCGGCCGTCGCCCGGCTGCGCGACTATTTCAACGATGAACTGTTTACGACGAGCGGCCGCGAACGTGTTCTAACCCCGCGTGCGGAAACACTCGCCCCCGCAGTTCGCAGCGCACTCTTGCAAATCCAGTGCTCGATTATTTCTTGGGATCCGTTTAATCCGGCTCAATCCAATCGCCGCTTCAGGATCATTCTTTCCGATTTCGCCACACTCGTGTTTTTTGAAAAGGTCGTGGAGCGGGTTGCAAGCGAAGCACCCGCCGTCAGCTTCGAATTGCGGCCGCTCGACAACGACCCCGATGAGCTTCTCCGGCGCGGTGACGTCGATTTTGTGATTCTTCCGGAATTTTTCATGTCAAGTGCCCATCCAAGAGCGGCGCTGTTCGACGAGACATTCGTGTGCGTGGGCTGCCCCACGAACAAGCAGTTGCCACGTCAGCTTACATTCGAGAGATACGTGTCGATGAAACACATTGCGTTCAGGGTCGGCGGTGCCCAGATGCCATCCATCGAGGAACAGTTTTTGCTTGAGCATGGTCTCAAGAGACGTGTTGAGATCGTCGTACAGGCCTTTAGCATGATCCCGCCGATGGTCTCAGGCACAGCTCGGATAGCGACCATGCCCTTCCGGCTGGTTCAGCATTTCAAAAAAACCTTCCCCTTGCGGATCATCGAACTTCCGCGGCCACTTCCCACGTTCACCGAGGCCGTCCAATGGCCCACCCTCCACAACAGTGATCCGGCAAGCATCTGGATGCGGCAGATAATGTTGCAGGAGGCATCCCGCATGTGAAGTCGCGGGCACTCCTGGTCTCAGTCTCGATTTACTCAGCGCCTCATACGGGTGCGAACCGGCGTGCAAAATTGGGTCTGACGCACATTCGATGATTTTGCATGACGGCGTGCCACGTGTTTCCCCATGCTGGCAGCCGGCAACACCAAAAACATGAAGTGGAAGAAGTACTTTTACCGCAAGCTATGCGAGGCTGAAGGTTTTCGCCATGCGCCGCACCGAATTGCGGGGATACTGAGCGTGAGATAACTCGTCTCGTCGTCCTGCCGAATTCCGGTAAGCCGCCTTACCAAGGGCAGGCGGCGCATGAGGTTCCGCCGCTGGAAATCCGCCGCGCGGGGCTGTCGACGTTCAATCGCGGCTGGATCACAGTTGGTGAATACAACTACGATATCGCCGAACGATCCTCTATTTCGGGCCGAATCAGAAGCCGCGGGGCATGTTCGGCCCCGAGCTTCATGTAAGAGATCAGGCGCGCGATCCGCCCGATGCTCGCCGCAAGACAGAGCCGCATAGACCGCGTCGCCATGCCAGAGCGGTCGACGGACGAGGCGGTCCGGTTCGGTCCCGCACTCTTAGGTTCTCTCGTCGGCACCATCATTCGAAACGCCCCCGCCGGTCGAAATCGACCGGACAACAGCGTCCGATCACCCGGAGACGAGGCCTGCAACCGCCAAAAATCGTGCGTAGGATCGCACCGCGCGGCTGATGATTGCATCTTTCCCGCGCTGCACTGATGGCCTCTCTGTCAGGTGGTCTGAGGTTCGCGCTTCGGGCCGAGCAAGAACACTGTCAGGGCGCCGAGGAACGAGGCAACGGCGCTGTAGGCAAGGGAACTGGCGACGCCGGCATTGTCCATCAGTAGTCCGCCGAAAATCGCGCCCGCTGCGATGGCTACCTGGAACGTTGCGGCCATCAGCCCACCGGCGCTTTCGGCCTGCTCGGGAGCGGCGTGCAGCACCATCCATGTCTGCAGTCCCACCGGCACCGCGCCGAAGGCAAAGCCCCATACTGTAACCGCAATCGCCGTGGCCCAAGCCGATGCTCCCAGCGTCAGCAGCGAGACAGTGGCCATCGCTATGAGCAGGGGCGGCAGGGCCGCGGCTGCCTTGAGGCTGTGCTCGGCCAGGAATCCGCCGGCCAAATTGCCGAAGAAGCCGCCGATGCCAAAGACGAGCAACACCAGCGAGATCGTCTCGATATCAAGCGCGGGAAACTTCTCAAGGAAGGCGCGGATATAGGTGAAGCCGGCGAAGTGCCCGGAAGCGACCAGCAGGACGACCAACATCGCGACTTTGATCATCGGATTCTTGGCCACATCCAGCAGACTGCGGAAGCTGGCCACTCCAATCGGAGGCAGCCTCGGAATGGTTATGAGTTGCGCTACCAGCGTAACGGCGCCGACGACCGCAGCGATCATGAAGGCGGTTCGCCATCCCCAGATATCGCCGACATAGGCGCCGATTGGAGCCGCGCAAACGGTAGCGCAGGTAACGCCGGTGAGGATGATCGACATGGCGCGCCGCAGGAGGTGACTTGGAACGAGCCGCATCGCCAGCGCTGCCGAAATCGACCAGAACCCTCCGAGTGCTATGCCGAGCACGACGCGGGCGGCCAGGAGAACCGGCAGCGACCCCGCGACGGCCGATAGAACGTTCGACAGGATCAGCAGCAGCGTCATCGCCCATATGACGATCCTGCGGTCCAGGGGCCTTGTGATGACGGCCATCGTGGGCGCCGAGATCGCCCCCACGATGGCGGTCGTTGTCAGCGCCTGTCCAACTGCACCCTCGGTGATAGAGAGATCATGCGCGAGCGGCGTCAGCACGCTGGCAGGCAGAAACTCTGCCGTCACAAGCCCAAAGGTGCCTAAGGCAAGCGAAATGACTGCACCCCATGCGGGACCAGACCGTTGATCTGGCTGTTTTGGGTCATGCAGAACTCCGTCCATGAAGCCCGTAGCGGATTCGGTCATCAACAGGGTCTCCAGTTTGGATGTGCTGCAAACTCGGGTTGCTGCGTTGACCCGGATTAACGCCAGAAGCGCCATTCCCTGCGGCATTGCACGGACGAGGGGATGTTCATCGCTTCGCGATATTTTGTGACGGTGCGGCGCGCAAATCGATGGCCCTTTCCTTGGGCCGGACGACGATGTCGTCGTCGGAAAGCACGTCATCTTGCGATTCGTCGGCGATTGTCGCCTTGATCCGATGGCGGACAGCTTCGGGGGGGACCGCGCGTCGCCACCTTGGGAGGACGCGCTCGCGACGGTGAAAAAATACTTCAGTTCGAACACTTCGCGCGGGGTCTGCATGTATGTGTTCGACGTCACCCGGCTTACCGTCGCCTGATGCACTTTGATCGCGTCGACGACAGTCCTGGGCCCGGGAGGCCGCACTTGGTCGATGCCGTGTTCCAAAAAAGGCATCCTCCTGGCGGAGGCGGGTAAGCGACAATTGGGCGAGCGCCACGGCTCCGTCAGTCTCGAACCAGCCATAGCAAATCAGATACCGGAGGAGGGACGTCTGGAGGGGACGTTCGGCGCAAACGTGCACGGTCTCCTTGGGCGCTTGTATGGAACTTCGCGTTTTTGCCATGGTTCTGTTCATAGCTTTCTACGTGCTTTGGTGGGCTCTAACGGATAACAGCAAGCGCTATGCCATTTCACTTGGGGGCACCGAATCGGACTATCTTTTGCCGAAGCCCTGTCGGCTTGAGCAGGGGCGCCGTGCCTTGACCGAGACCGAGCGCGCCGCACAATCGCGTGGTCACCCGGACCGAGCAAAGGTGCTGTACTGTCGGAGTAGTCAGAACTTCCGCACCGGCAAGGGAAGGCGAAAACCGTTCCGGACGGGCCGAGCCGATGCATTGCCGCACGCCGGCATCGACCGCGTAAGGCTTTGTCTCTTGCGTGTAATTGCGTGCGCGGGCTGCGATCTGCGAAGACGCGGCCGTCGCGCCTACGATCGCGCTGTTGCTGCTCCCCCTGTCGAGGAAGGCCTTTGACACCTTCGAGCTCTTCAGCACGGCGCGCCGGTCTCCACGCCGTGAGGATCGAGTCCGGCTGGGCGTCACGGCGTTTGCATGATTGAGATTCCTTGATTTGCTCCCTCGTGCGCGCCTATCCGAAAACATTGTTGTGTCGCGAAGGCTGACAAGAATGTCGCAAGCGCGACCAAAAGATCGCCACGGCCCACAGGGGCAATTGCGACCAGTGGCCTTCTTCGGAAATCGGGGGAGCAATACCCTTTCCTCGTCGACTTCGGACGCGGGCTCAGCCGTGCCCGCCGCGCCGCTAGGAACGACCTAACCTTGGCGGATGGCGGCTGGCCGATCACCCGGGTATGTCCGCGTCGATAAAAGAAAAGCGTCTGGTCTCAGCCAGGCGGACCTCGCGAAGGCCATCGGTATCAATGTGGTCGAATTCCTCGATCACGCCGAGACGATCGGTTTCGCTCCAATGGAACCTGCTGGCGCGGATTCGACCAAGTTCCCAACCGAAAACACACGAAACGCGGCGGCTTCCGACCGCCGATCAATGGGCCAAGGCCCGGTCGCTGTTACCCTCGAATGAGTCCGCCATGCCGAGGCGGCTCGTCGATAGCCGCGGGTTGGCGCCTCTCCGGGGCGCGTTGGCTGCACGTTCCGCCCCTTGGACCCCGCTTCCGGCAACAACATCCGGCCGCCAAAGCTCGCCTTTGTCAGTGCTCGATTACCACGCCGAGATGCCTGCTGGGGCTCCGGTGCACGGGCACATTTATCGATCCGGCACGGTGTTGAGCGCGCGGAACCCGCCGCACGCGTTCCGATCGCTTGTTGTGCTCACCCGATCACGCGACCTGTCCCCACACGTCTTGAGGACTATTCCCCTGCGGCTGGCTCATTGACCTATGGGCGGTTCCAGCCCGCCCGAAACCCTCGCCACCAGCTTTTTTCCCCGCCGCATGACGCGGCTTCCTCGCGCCCGCTTCGCTTCAAAAAAGCTGCCCGCTCGGGTCCTTCGCTGCCGCTGCGGCCCTGCCGGGTTCGGGTGGTCCGGACGCGCCCATCACGGTCCGCCATCGCAGGGGAATGGTCCCCGGCGACAGCAAAAGGAGACAGGAAAATGACCGCGATCGGTTACGTCAACAAGCAGGAAAACGGCAGCTACAAAGGCCAGCTCAGGACACTCAGCGTCCGCGCCGACATCGACATCGTGCCCAATCGGAGCAAGTCCGCCGACAACCATCCCGACTTCCGGGTGCTGACGCAGGGCGTGGAGGTCGGCGCCGGCTGGGTCCGAACCGGGGAGACTTCCGGCAACGACTATGTGAGCTTGTCCATCGCCGCACCGGAGTTCGGTCCGCGCAAGCTCTACGCCAATCTCGGCCGCGCCGCCGGCCAAGACGATCAAGACACCTACGCCGTCATCTGGAACCCGGCCGACTGACCGGCCGGCTCAAGCCCTCGCGCCGCAACTCGGCGCGGGGGTTCCCGCCGACGCTCGCCCGAAGGGGCGGCGAAAACTCCCACCCGACTCTTCGCCCGTCCCCACGACGACCTCGTTCGCCGATCCTCGCGGTTGCTTGTCCGAAGCGAAACGAGGACCATCATGGACGACGAAAACGACCGCGCGGCCCGCGCCAAGAAGGGCAGTCCGTTTCTGAACACCGCGCAGGCTGCCTTCTATATCGGCCTGTCCCAGCGCACCCTGGAAAAGATGCGGCTGACCGGCGGCGGCCCGAAATACCGCAAGCATGGCCGCTATGTCCGCTACCACATCGACGAACTCGACGACTGGTCGAAAGGCCGCCCGCCAGAACCCGGCTCCGACGATGACAAGGGCGGGTCCGGCTCAGCCGACGAGGGAGCCCGCTCATGAGCCAGCGGCCTTCCATCCATCTGATCGGCAGCCGTTTGCGGCGCGTTCGGGCGCGCAAGGCAATCGCCATCGCCGCGATTGGCCTGAGCCTGACAGGCTTCACGGCGCTCCCAAAGCCGTCTCCCTTGCTGGTCTGGAACGCCTCGGCTAGCGCGCCGGTCGGTCTCTATCGCGTTGGGTCTGGCACGCCTGCGCGCGGCGATCTTGTGCTCGCCCGCCCGCCTGGCTTCGTTGCCTATCTCGCCGACCAACGCGGTTATCTGCCTCGCAATACACCGCTGGTGAAGCGTCTCGCCGCGCTGCCGGACGAGCATGTCTGCGCCTTTAGTAATGCCATCATCATAGGCGGCGAGATCGTCGCCCGTCGGCTCAAAATCGACACGCAAGGCCGTCCGCTGCCCTGGTGGAACGGCTGCCGAGCGCTCGCCCATGACGAGGTTTTCCTGCTCGGCAACGAAAAAAATCACTCCTTCGACAGTCGCTATTTCGGGCCGGTGCCGGCCGAAAACATCATCGGGAGGCTGGTGCCGCTATGGACCGAGTGACCCTCCTGATGCTCGGCATGATCGCCGTCGCGCCATGCGCCTGTTCCGCCTCGACCGGCGCTGAGCCAGCCGTCATCTCCCAAAGTCCGCAGCTGCAACGATGGCAGCACTTCGTATCGGAAGCAAGCGCACGCTTCCACATTCCCCAGGCCTGGATTTGCGCCGTCATCGATGCCGAAAGCCGCGGCAAGACCGTCCTCGATGGCCGTCCCATCACCTCCCGCGCCGGCGCCATGGGTCTTATGCAGGTGATGCCCGGCACCTATCAGGAGATGCGCGTCGAGCACGGTCTGGGAGCCGACCCGCACGATCCGCGCGACAACATCTTGGCCGGAACCGCCTATCTCAGCGCCATGTATAAGCGTTTCGGATTCCCCGGCCTGTTTGCCGCCTACAACGCTGGACCCGAGCGCTATGAAGGCCATTTGAAGCTTCGAAGGCCGCTGCCGAAAGAGACCGTTGCCTATCTGAAACAGCTTGAGGCGACGGGGATTTCGGCGGCCGACATGAACGAATTCAAAGGCCAATCCACAACTTCAAAGGGGCGGAACGCTCCCTCCGGACGCTCTTTGTTCTTCCTTCGCGACGGTGTTCGCGCCGGTGAAACGAATGGCGGCCTTTTCGTGCCGCTCGGCAGGGATCTCGCGCGGCCAAAGAAGCACAATGGCTAGCGATGTTGAGGGCATCCGGGAGGGGCCAGGGACGCTTAAGGCGAGGGGCGCGTAAGGCAAGATAAAGGCACCGCCTCCATGAGGCGGCGAAGCCTTTGTCTGCACATCGTTTTTGCCGGAGGCTGCCGGCGGCGCCAGGAGGGTGGGCCAGCGAGACTCAGGTTTCGCTTGAATTTGCCCGGAGGCTGGTATGCAGGACGATGAGTTCAGGCCGAAGCTCGGCAAGATCGGCTCGCGCGGCTCGAAAGCAGGCAAGCGCTATGCCGGCCAGGTCAAGGCAGCGATCAACCGAGCCGGCGGCCGCCTCCAGCGCGGCGGTCGCTTCACGGGGAGCCGGACAGGCCGGGGCGGGGCGGCGGCCGCGCTGCTCAAGTCACGCGACCGGTATGCCGCCTTCCGGCAGCGGCGGGTGATGGTCAAGGCGCGGATTGTGAAGCTGGCCGGCAAGGGTTCGGACCGAGCGCGTGCGCATCTGCGCTACATCCAGCGCGATGGCGTCACCAGGGAAGGCGAACCCGGCAAACTCTATGGCCCCGGCAGTGATCGCATCGACAGTAAGGCCTTCGTCGATCGCGCGGATAGCGACCGGCATCAATTCCGCTTCATCGTCGCTCCCGAGGATGGTATCGACTATGACGACCTCAAGCCGCTCGCCCGCCGTCTCATGGCGCAGATGCAAGAGGACCTCGGTACGAAGCTCGACTGGGTTGCCGTCGACCATTTCAACACCGGCCATCCGCACACCCATATCATTGTCCGCGGCAAGGATGATCGCGGCGAAAACCTCGTCATCGCGCGGGAGTATATTTCGAGCGGCATTCGCGAGCGGGCGGCCGAACTGGTGAGCCTCGACCTCGGTCCCCGCACCGACCGCGAGATTGAACAGCGCTTGCGCCAGGAAATGGAGCAGGAACGCTTCACCAGCATCGACCGGCAGCTGCTGCGCATGCGCGATGAGGACCGACTTGTTTCTACGGACGGCCGCGACGCCTTTCGCCAGACGCTGCATCAAGGCCGTCTGCGCAAGCTCGAGCGGATGGGCTTAGCCGAGGAGGTCGACCCGGTCCGCTGGCGCCTGGATGATGAGCTGGAAGCCACGCTGCGCCGCACCGGCGAACGCGGCGACATCATCAAGACCATGCACCGCGAGCTGACTGGCAAGGGGCTCGCTCGCAGTGCCGCCGATTACCTTGTCCACGATCGACGTGAAGAGCCCTCCCCACCGGTCGTCGGCCGCCTCGCCGCGCGCGGGCTCGCCGACGAAATCAACGATCGGCATTACCTCATCGTCGACGGCGTTGACGGCAAAAGCCATTGGATAGACATCGGCAAAGGCGAGTTGACAGAACCGACGCCCGACGGCTGCATCGTGCGTGTCACGTCGAGGGATACCAAGCCCAGGCAAGTCGACCGTACAATCGCCGACATCGCTACCGCACACGGCGGCCGTTACAGCGTCGATATGCACCTCAAGCATGATGCGTTCGCCACCGAAAGCTTTGCCGAGACGCATATCCGCCGGCTGGAGGCGATCCGGCGCTCCACCGGCGGCGTGGAGCGCGAGCCGAATGGCACTTGGATCATCGCGCCGGATCATCTCGATCGTGTCGCGGAATACGAGCGCCTGCGGGCCAGGGTCGAGCCTGTGATAGTCGAGAAGCTCTCATCAATGCCGCTGGAACGCCAAGTCAGCTTCGAAGGCGCCACCTGGCTCGACCGGAACCTGGTTGCCGAGAGACCGGAGCCGTTGCGCAACTCAGGCTTCGGGCATGAGGTGCGGGAGGCGCATGCCCGTCGGCGGCAGTGGCTGATCGCGCAAGGCCTCGCGCACGAAGAACAGGACCGGGTCGTCTATCGTGCCAACATGATTTCGATCCTGCGCCAGCGCGAGCTGAACCGTGTCGCCGGCCAGCTGTCGGATCAGCTCGGTCTCTCGTATGCCGAAGCGCAGCCTGGAGAACGAATAGAAGGCACGCTGCGCCGATCGGTCGAGCTTGCCAGCGGCAAATATGCCGTGATCGAGAAGTCGCGCGAGTTCACGCTCGTGCCATGGAGGCCGGTGCTTGATCGGTACATCGGAAAGGAGGTTTCCGGTGTGGCGCGTGGGGAGGCTATCTCATGGACCCTCGGACGGCAGAGGAGCGGACATAGCGTTTCGTAGTGGCGCGCACATCGCCGCTCGGCGGCAACGGAGACATTCGCGCGTCTGCTTAGGCGGCGGAGACATCGCTTAGCTGTACGACGCTCTTGCCGTATTTGCGCCTGTAAGCGGCAATGAAATCGTCATCGCTACAGATGCAGCGGCCGCTGGAATCCTTGGCCTTCGGATCGTGCAAGTGGGAGCCAAGTGGGCGCAGAAGATTCACCCGAGTGCTCGTCGTTGGGCCCACGGGAAAACCCGCGCTATGTTTGACGAGCTCGGCGGCAAGCATAATCCCGGCAAGCGCTGACTGGAAGGCCATCGGAACCACGGTTCGAACGCGGCGACTTCCATCACTGAGCTGGAACACCAGACCGCCGCAGATAGCCTGCTGATAAAAGGAACGCAGGGGCTGGCCAACAAACGGGGCTAGCGGTTCAAACGGCACAGCCATCGCTGTAGCCACCCGAACTACAAAGTCGTTGGGAACTCCGGCATTGGTCTGCAGGAGCGTTTTCACCTGCTCGTGTGCTTCCGGTATTCCGAGTTCCTCGGCAATCAGCTGGTGCTCGTCCTTGGATTTCCCGGACGGCAGGTACATGCAACAAAGGCAAGCTTGGCCGTCATCGAACCCGTGCCGCGAGATGCCGAGGTCGTGCTCCTGCGTCCAGGCATTCGCGATCCATCGGGGCAGAGCACCTTGGACCGCCAGACGGTCGGCGGCGGTGTCAAGCGCCACACCCACTCGGTCGAAGACCCAGTCGCCGTGGCGCGCAACATATTCTGCCCACGTCAGCGGGTGCGCCTCGACCCCAAGGGCCGTCGATCTAAGGGCGGTGGCTGCAAGAACCGCCTTGGACATGCCAATCTCCGCCTGGCCGGCCAAGGCGTAGCGCTGCAGGTTTGAGAGTTCGATTGCTTCGTGATCGATTACATGCAGACGACCAGTGAGACCGGGTTGTCTCGCTAGCGCCCAAAGCGAGCCATGGCCTATCGCACCGAGCCCAACGAGGTGCGTTTCGCCAAGGTCGACAGGTATGTCGATCGGGCCTGCCTCGCCGGCTCTGGTCTTGTCGTAGCTGTATAACGAGAGGTCGATGGTTTCGTCTAACTCGGCGCCGGTCAGCTGGGCGGCGAAGATGGTTCGAAAGACGTTGGCGGCGCCGAAGCAACTGGCGGCGCCAGCTCCATAGGGCAGCAAACTCGAGCCGGAGCCCACCGGGTCCGTACGCGACAGCTTTGCCGCCCAACCGTCCGATCCCATGAAAAAGGTCGGGCACCGGAGTGGTGGGCGCGTCACCCCTGCAACTACGCAGATGGTGGCAGACTTGCCGGAACGCCGGATGCCAACTTTTGGATTTATCGACTTTGCCAAGCGCTCCAGCGCTTGGGCTTGAGAGCTTGCCGCGCTGCCCAGCGGGAGTATCGCCAGAACTGGATAGAGCCTGGCGAGCAACCTCACCGCAAGATCTAGTGTCGCCTGGCCTTCGGCGCAGGAAGCGGCTTGATCGTCAAAGGCGACGGCCACGACCTGCTTTTCAAGAGCTGCTTTAAAGTCCTCCAGATGAAAATCGGCTAGGACCTAGATGCCGCCGTGGCGGCGCGGCCGATAAAGTTAGCGAGTGCCATTGTTCAACTCGTTATTGTGATCATTCGCGACAGTGCCGCGGAAGGGAGCGCATTCCAGTTGGCTTTTCCGTCGAGCCGATAGGCGGCGACTCGAGCAAAATCGAAAGGCTCGCGGGCGAAATTCGGCACTACCAGCGACAGACACCCAACCGTGGTAGCAACCGCATAAGCATCGTCGGTCGTCGAATGGTAGGCTCGGCCCGGATGGCTATGGATCTGGGCCAAGAGTTTCAGGCCGCTATTGTAGAGCCAGACATTAAGCCGGTGCAGTTCCTCGGCCGGAACCATCACGCAAACACCATCGCCCGTCCGAATGTGACGCTGCGCCGGGATAACGGTCTCTGTTACGGCAAAATGCTGGTCTTGCTGAACGCCGACCCAGAGCGCCATCCCCTCATTGCCTTCGCGACCAACCGAGCGCAGATGCGCATGCACAGTCGAGATGCAGTGGCGCGGGAGCGTCACGGTCGTTACATCCATCAAAACGCTCATTCCGGGATGGCGGATGGGGGTACTACCATCGCTCCCACTGAGATTTGGAACTGATACTGTATCTGCTCCACGGGGCCGGTCCCGTACTTGATGATCTTGTCCAGGATAAAGGCCAAACAGCCTTCGCCAGAACCCCGGTGGAGAAGCCATGAGTCACCTGAATGGGCTGGATTGTCGTGGTATTCCCGGACGCCTGCCATGCACAGGAATGGCGTATGTTCCGCACTGTTGGCCTGGAGGAAGTCCGATAGCGACAGAGCTTTCTGCTGCATGAGGACCGAAATCATACCCGGTGGGGTTCCGGGTAGATGCGGTCGTCTGAGCATACTTAGCAGTAAATCCTTGCGGGCAACCGGCCGGCGGGTAAAGGGGTCGACGAAGACTACCGACGGAGGTCGGAGGTCGTAATTGGAGAAGTCGATCTCGACAGCTGCACCGATTATCTGTGGCCTTATCTTGGGCGGTGCGAAGATGAAGAAGGCAGTAGGGAATCTCGCCTCGATCAGGAAACAACCCTGAGCCCGGTAAGCGCCCGCTTGCGTTTGGAACCAGCCGATCTGCCGATCGAATTTCGCTCGCGAGACCGCAGGGTCCACAGTCTGGATTTCAGGCACCTGCTACACCCGCCTTCAGGCTGAGGAACAGGGTCACAATGTTCGCGAAACCGAAATCGCCAACTTTTTTGTCCACGTCGAGCAGGTTGCCGGCCTCATCCTTGAATTCCCAATTCTCGGCCGGCTGGGCGACGTTCTGCGTGTTCTCAAGGGCTTTGGCACGAACGACGTGAAGCGGCTGGTTGGGATTGGCTTCGACCTGCGTGGGCTGGCCGTTCACCACCACCGTGATCTCGATCTTGCCTGGCCCGCCGCCGTGATCGCCCTTACCCGAATCCTTCGACATTTGTCCTACTCCTGTGGCTTGCCAACCGGCCCCAGGCGCTTGTGCCCACCCGCTAGTGAGACCGGCGATCTTCAATCGTCCACTCGGCGCCACGGGCCGCGAGTACGCAAAAGACAGGGGATAAGCTACCGAATCGGTGCTACCTTCTTTTATGCGTGACTTGAGCGGCAAGTAAACGGGCTGAAATTGCGCTTCACAACTATAATCGATTAGAGCAATACGAAAATATTGGCGATACACCTATTTCATGTGCTCTTTCACGCGCCTGCTCCACTGACGGCCCCCGTGCAAGTCCGCCGGCCGGTATGATTTCAGGTTCGATTGGGCGGGCGCTGTGACGGTTTGGCTGCGGCGGCTCCTAGCCGCTGCAATCTTGACGGAGGGTTTATCGAATAGGCAATCACGCGGAGCTTTAGAGTTGGTGATCCGAGCTCGGCCTATTCGAAAGGTGGCTCGGAAGCAGGTCGCCGTGACCAACACCGGGTACCGGGATAGTCGCGACGAGAAGACGGGACTGTCCGGATTGACGTGAGTGGCTGCACCAAACCGTCGTCCGGGTGTGCCCGAAGAGTGATGTTATCCAGCTAACTTGTTGCGAGTGGAAAGAGTAGAGTTAAGCGACTGATAATGCAACATTATCATTCGTTGTTGACGCACGACAGGCTGTGCGTTTTGGCACAAAAGTCATGGCCATAAGCGCACCGGCACTTTACTCTCCAAATCATGATTCGCCTTGATCCCGCGACCGCCAGCTCGGGTGCGCCGCCCTCCGTTCCGGCTTGGGCGATCACAAGCGCCGGCGCGCCGAGCGACGGCGCCGCCGCCTTCCGGGCCGGCGCCGCCCTGGGTGTCCTCGACACGCTCGCCCGCGCACAGCCTGCCTGGGCCGGCGTTTGGCGGCAGCGGCTGGCGCTGAGCTGCGCCGCCGCCAGCATGCGGCTCGCCGGCCGCGCCGAGGACGCGGCCGCCTTGCGCGACGCCTGGTATCTGCGCCCAGCCGGGGCCGACTCCGGACCCGCGGGCACCATCTTTGGCGCCTGGCGGCAGTTGGCCGGACAGCCGCCCGTCGCTACCCCTGACCGGCTCGAAAAGATACTCGACCAGCTCGGGTTCCATTGGGAGAGCGCGGCGCTCGCCGACCTCTGTAGGGACATTGAAAACCTGGCGCGGTCGCAGCGACCGGCGCCGTTCGCCGCCGCGGCGATCGTCGCTCACGTCGTCGCCATGAGGCCCGATGCCGAGCTTTTTGGTTGGTGGCTCGCCGACCTAGTGCTGGCGCAAAGCCTGGGGTGGCCGCAGCCCCTGCCGCTGCTGATGGCTCAGGCCTTTGGTCCGGCTTTTCGCCCCGACGGCGGCGGCAAACGCATCCGGCCAGGGGACAAGAATTTTGAGCGGGCGGTCTGCGTCGCGCTGGTTCACGCTGCGGCCGATGCCTGCCGGCTGGCCACCGAGTTGTCGCGCCGCGCCGCAAAACTCCTGGCGGTGGCGCCGAAATTGCGCTCCAAAGGCGCCGGCGAGGTGGTCTTCCTGCTGTTCAACGAAGACGCCGTCTCTGGATCGCTGACGACGAAGAATCTGTCGCGCTTTGCATCCCGGCGGCTGTTCGAGCGGCTGCAGCAACTGGAGGCCGTGCGCGAGCTCTCCGACCGTCCCACCTTCCGGCTGTTTGGACTCTAGCGATGAGCGAAGCCTCTGCCCGCCGCAAGTCGAACGATCAGCCGGCGCTGCTTGACACCGAGCTCGATCACCTGCCGCCAGAACTGCGCTGGCGTGAGTGGATGGGCCGGGTGGAGGCGGTGATCTTTGCGGCAAATGAACCAGTGACACGCAGTGTCCTCGCGCGGGTGGTGGGAAGGAATTGCAATATCGAGCTGGTCATCGACGACATCCGCGCCGAGCTCGCCGGCCGCCCCTATGAACTGGTCGCGGTCGCTGGCGGCTGGCAGCACCGGACCAAGAAAATTTTTGGCGACGCCATCCGCGCCGCCTTCGGCACGGCAGCGGGCGAGGGGGCAAAAGAACTGTCGCAGGCGGAGGCACTGGTTTTGATGTGCATTGCCTATTTCCAGCCGATCACGCGCGGCGAGCTGTCTAGCTTTTTCGGCAAGGAGGTGTCGCGCGACCTGATCGGCGTGCTGCGGGGGCAGGACCTCATCGCCTCGGGGCCGCGCTCGCCGCAGCCGGGCGCGCCATACACCTATGTAACGACGAAGACTTTCCTGTCGCAGTTCGGGCTCGACACGCTGCGCCAGCTGCCCGAATTCGAGGCACTGGAGGATGCAGGCCTGCTGTCGAAGGAGAAGCTGCTGGCCGGCGACATCGTGCCGGGGTTTTCTTCCAACCATCGAAACGCCCACCCAGAGATCGAGGATTGACTGTCCGGGGCGCGTAGCAACCGCCGGCAGTTGCGTGTCCGAAATGTGTGCAGCATTCACCGCTGCATTCTCGCAATCCCGCGTACCGCGCGTCTTGGCGGCCACCCGGCTCCTCGCAGTGAAACGCCCCGACCTCTTCGTCTGCGTGAACGGTGGCAACACGGCAGGTCTCGCTACTCCCTCTCGTCTGCGCCCACCACCATCGGGTTGAAGAACTACTGGGAGCGGGTGATCGACCCCATCCAACAGGCACCTTGGTACAAGACCCCGCGCCCCACGACATGGGAAATGGAGATGTGGGATGTCCGTGTTGCTATGCTCGATGCTATCTACTACCAGCCAAAGCCCATTGAGGGCCCAACATAGGGCTGGATTACCCTCTTACTCGCCGAGCGTTCTTTATGGACGAAAACGAGACTTACCTGTGGTGCGGCGTCTTCCGCGATCTCAACTCGGAGGCCCGACTGTCGCTGACCCAACTCGTGATTAAGGGTGGCGCCGTCAAAGGCACCCCGGATCAAATTGGTGCGCGACTGGGGCGGACACGGACGCTGGCGCTACTCCGCGTCAAGGCGACTGACCGCATCGTCGGCGTCGCCACGCTAAAAAACCCCCACTCCGGATACCGGGTAAATACGTTCGCCGCAGCGGCGGCTCCGATCGCAGGCTACGAAACTGCGCCGGAGTTGGGATATGTTGTGATCGCCAAAGAGATGCAGGGCAAACGGCTCTCCGGCGGCCTCGTCGAGGCTATCCTCAAAGAGCTCCGCGAGCCTGCCTATGCCACGACCGACAGCAACACCATGAGAAACAATCTTGAGCGGTCCGGATTCACTAGGGCGGGGCGGGAATGGCAAGGCAAGAGGGGTACACTCTCGCTCTGGACGTTCGTTCCTCGTCAAGGGGCATGACCTTCTGCGAGAGATGCGCGAGGAAGGATCCTGCCGGACGTCTCATCATAGTCCGTTTGAAGAATTTGCCCGGCTTCACTGAGTAGGAATAGGATGACGTCGTACTGCACTTTCCTCATATTCAATCCCACTCACGTTGAGGCAGTCGATTTTATGTGCTCGGCTGCGGGCTGGAAAATTCGCTTTATTGCCGACCCGTCAGAACGATTTTGGTTCTACAAAAATGGGGTGACGGAAATCTCGCATCCTGACGCGCTCACTATGCGGCCGACCGGCTCTATAGCCGGCCAACTAATGGTCATCGATTCGGACGAGACGACGGCCAACAACATCATTGGGCTGGTTCGTGCGGCGAACGACGTTATCGAAGGAAATTACAAGCAAGACGCCCCATTCCGCCGAGGTTTTGAACTGCCTGACGATCCATCTGAACAAACAGGCGTTTTCTGCGATGTGTTTCGGAGTCATGGTTTCTTTGAGCAATTCAGCCATGATCCCGACTTCCCGCTTGCAGTGGCGCTGGCTGCAACTGCGTGGCAGGACAGACGTCTGGTGTATGCGATCCACAAACTATCGCGAAGCTTCGAAACGGAGAGCATCACATGGTGGTCAACCCACCCTAGGTATGGCCAGATCTTCGACAAGCGCTCCCAGCTCCACTCAGCTCACGTAAACACCTCGATAGCAATCAATCTTGCCTTCTCAGCGATTGAAGAGATCAAACTCCAAGTGAAGTCTAGCGCAGCTAAAGCGCGGTTTCTGGCGGGCGAGTGGAACCCTGCCGTGTTGAAAGATATTTTGGATAGACTCCAGGAGGCGGGGATAGACGTTGACCAAAAGGTGAATTGGATCGTGAGGGGCGAGATATCCAGGTCGGAAGATAGGATCAAGCCAACGCTTGGGGCGCCGGCTCCGTATAGCGACGGTCAAGTTGTTCGTGATGTCGAATTGACAATCCCCGACGCACTCCACATCAGTAGCTTCATTCGAAATTTCATGACGGCACATGGATTCAGCGATTCCTCTGAATTCCTTGGCCCGTATGAGGTTTTCAACGTTGAAAGTTTGGCTCGCCGGCTCATCCTCTCGAAAGCTCAATTGTGGAATGTCAGTACCGACGATATTTTACGGCGGACCAGTTCTGAAAATTGACGGCTAACCCATTCTTCCCGTGCTAGATCGTCAAGGAAATGCGGCTTGGCGGTAGATGCCTGCTGCGTGAGCATTGATCGCCGCTCAGCCATTGCCACAGTCGTCGGACATTGACGAATGCTCCTTAACCAGAAGGCAACGCATCGTTACCAATACGCTCGATTGCGATCACGGGTCCTGCGAAACCCGATCCGGAAAACTGACCGCCTAGCCGTCGACGTCGTGGAAAATTAAGCCAGGTCCGTCAGAGGGCAGTACTGCCGATTTCTCCATCGAGGTGGGGCTCCAGGCCGAGCTATCAGGAGCCGATTGTAGGGACTCAAGTTCTTCGATGTGGACGTCGATCTCGGCGTAAAGTTCGTCAAAAGAGTCGTCGCTTTTCAGCTCAAAGTAGGCCTGCGCGACCTTCAGATTTTCCTTGAATTCCTTGTACATGCCCGGCGCGTCCTCGGAGGAAAATCGACTAAATTCACCGAATACGCTGGGAATGTCTGAGAGCCATTCCTTACGAAACGCCTCGGCGTAGTCGGCGAACTCAGCATCCTTGAATATCTGTCGGAGCAATGTGTCCGTCAGCGGCTTGGCGTCCAGCCAAGTGATCGATTGCTCGCGGATGTCCGCCACCATTTTCTGGCGCACTTCTTCCGGCAGAAGGCCCCACGACGCCAGGGCGGCGATCAGGAGTTTTCCGCCAAGCGCCTGACCGCTCGCAGGCGCCCGTGCGGCCCACTCCAAAATGTCTGGCCGGGCCTCCAGTACCATGGCGAGAAAGGCTCTTTCACAGCGTGCGCCTAGGAAAGACTTCAACGATTCATCCAAAGGGCTGGCCTTCAGCCGCTCGATGAGCCCCGGGTAGAGAGCGGGAGGGACCCGGATCCGCCCGTCTTCTGCTGCCTTTGAATTACACGCGACTTCACCGAGCAGGCGGTCGAGTTTAGCGCCGTGAGCATAAAGCTCTACCAGTTCGGGCGAGGCTGCGACGAGGGTGGCGAAGGCGTCGGTAATCGTTGGATGGCGGAACACCCACCGGTTGCCATCATCCTCCGATATTAGTCGGGTCAAACTGTCGTTGAGATGCTGCATCGCACGAGCCAGATCGGCGGGCTTTACGCCCACGAGACGAGTGACCATTTCGAGAGCTGGACTCGCGGTGATAGGGGAGGGTACTCCGGCTTGCGAATTCAGGAAGATGAGGGCGACTGCGGCGCGGGACGCGTCGTCCAGCTGCGCCAGCACCTCGGTCAGGAACTCAACCGGGTGCTCCACTAGGCGCGTTAGACGTTCCTCGCCGATGATGAGGTTCTTGGTGAAGAGCGGATCGCCAAGCCGGCGAGCAGTTTCCGGCAAAAACGCTTTGCTGACGGCGATGGCGGGGAGGAATGGCTTCAGGCGATGGCGTATCTGCTGGGGCTGGGCGCGGCGAACGTGATTGTACAGCATCTGAGCTCGCTCCTC
Organism: Mesorhizobium sp. BR115XR7A; assembly: GCF_020165315.1. Taxonomy (NCBI): domain Bacteria; kingdom Pseudomonadati; phylum Pseudomonadota; class Alphaproteobacteria; order Hyphomicrobiales; family Phyllobacteriaceae; genus Mesorhizobium; species Mesorhizobium sp. BR115XR7A. The sequence continues at coordinate 52,410 of NZ_JAIUHW010000022.1, read as the reverse complement.
GTCGGAGAGCGCATGGACGTTGACAACCACTTGGCTTTCCTTGAGCAGAGAGAAGGAACTTGTTTTCAAGTGGGGTTTGGCGGCCTCCCAGATGTAGTTGCGGGAGGTGAAGACGATACGCGCGCCACCTTCGACAGCGGCGCGCAGGGTACCAAGTTCGGCATTCCAGCGGCTCATCCGAGAAGCGTCGAAGTGATTGGGACCAAACGCATCGTCGACCCAGAGGAACTGCCTCTCCCCCGGGTGCCACAGGTTAAGCTGATCCGGTGAGTTGATCTTCAAGGCGCCCAGGCAGCCGTCATCGATGGCGCCGAGCGCCAAAATTGCCGCGATCGTGGATTTGCCGGAGGCGGGGTCGCCCAATAGAATTACAAAGCCGTGTTCCTGCAATGCTTTCACTGCCGACCGGTAGGCGTCCGTCGGCACGAAGCAGCTGAGGTCGGACCCCATCGATTCCAGAATGGCCTTGGCCTGCTTGTAACCATGACCGGTTATGATGTGGGACAAGTCGCCGATGCCGTAGACGCGGGGCACCAGCATGCGCAGCTTGGGGTTCTCGGTCAGCTGCTGGATAATCCATGTTCCGCCGAATGTGCGGCATCTCTTGACGCCCGCACCTTCAAATGCCGCGCAGATCTGAGCGTCGGCATCACCGGAAACGCCGGCGTTGGTCAGGATGATGTAGTCTTCCGCGAGGCCATCAGCCGCAAGCTTTTCCGCTTTGGGCAGTTCGTCTTTTAAATCGGACAGAGCTAGGTTTGCTCCCGGCTTTCCAAGAAACTTGCATTGGATTGTTGACTTGGAGGTGGCACCGTCCGAGTCTTCCCAGCGCCCTAAGAACGCGGCGTCGCGTCCGCCGTCATTCGATCCGAGAAACGTTTGTACGGGCCGCTTCAATATCTCCGCGGCTACGGCAGCAGCTAAGTCCTGGAATGCCTTCCAACCAAGTGCACTGAGGTCGTAGCTCATAATCCCGCACCCCGTCTTCGATGTCTTAGGCCGGATCAAATCAATCTGCCAAAACTGCACTAATTCCCTTGCGGATCAACTACTTCGAGGGTGCGCTAGGCTCTAATTTCGAATTGGCTGCCCAAATGGCCGTCTGCCCCTTTTTGATTCAAGGCGGCCGGTGGTCTTAGCCCATCCCTGCGGCCTTGCGACACAGAACTGGGTCATCGCAGTTCCGGAAATCTCAATGATCCTTGTCAGCTTTCGCGGCTGCGTCTTCTCGGCGCTTCAGCTGCTTCTTTCCAAGTTGGCGTCCCTCGTGGAGGAATTCGAATGGAAGCGCGTCGAAGACTTCGCTCAGATTTGCGGGATCGTCACGAGCCCAGAGATAGAAAGGATCGACAAGTTCAAGTATGGTCAAAAGCCTGGCCCACTGAAGGGGCTTGGGGGACGAAAGCAGAAGATCACGGTGAGCCATCGCTGTCGTCTCGAGGCGACGTTGACGAAGCGCCATTCGGGCGGCTTGCTGCACAGCGGGCGACGAGTCTCTCGCCAGTCGGTCAAGCCAGGGCAGAGCTTCGCCAGGGGGAACCACAGCCGCTAACTGTGCGGCTGTTTTGCGGTCGGCCGCCGGCAAGGCGCTCGCGAGAGGCGTCACCAACGCCGCCAAAACATTGCCTCCCAAGTGCGCACGCAGTCTGCGCTCGAGCTGGAGGCGCAGCGACGGTTTTGCATGCCGATAACGCTCGATCAACTCGGGGCCGGCCCGATCGGGATTAATTTCAAGCATGAGGTCGCCCGCTACGGCGACCGCATGGCGACTGAGCAGGCGCTGTGCAGCGAAGTAGGCCTCGTCAGGTTCTTCTTTCCGCAGATAGTCGATCGCCGCGATTACATTCCCTCGGTCGAAACCAGAATAGCGATAGCTCGCGCGCACCAACTGTTCTTGGGCCCAGCCGTCGCCGGCCTCGGCAAGCAGCCGCAGCTGACCGCCATCCACCACGAGATGACCATTCGCGCGGGATCGTTGAAGGTACTCCACCACTGCCGCTTTGCCGCTGGGATGTTCGACGAGTGCCGTCAGATACCTCCTTCGCGACGCGGAAGCGCTACCGAGGTCTTGGCTCGACAACCAATCGATCACGGCCTGTCTCGCGCCATCGTCGCCGACCTCGGCCAAATACGTTGCTACGAACTGGGCCTCGTCGTCGATCCGTTCCGCAATCATGTCTCGAGCGATAGGGAGTAGCTCAGGGGTGTAAAAGTGAAGCGCGCGGAACGAAGCCAGAGTCCGGTGCCGAGTCTGCTGCTTTGTCGCTGGCGCCAGATAGATTGCCACCAGAGGCTGCGCCTCCTCGGCCCCCCCGAGGAAGCCGGTGAGAGCAGCCGCTATGTCGAGTGACTCGATGTCGCCCGATGCTAGCAGATCAGCAATGCGAGTACGCAAGCCCGACATGTCGCGATCGATCGAACAGCGCATCCCCACTGCGTTGACGTAAATCGGGGTGCCGGCACGAACCATCGCTTCGAGCTGCTCGTCGCAACAGTGCACGGCCAGTGCTTCCATCCGCACGACCTGATCAAAGGTCTGATTCTCAGGATCACCGGGCGACTTTGCGAGCGCCGCCGCGACCCGGTCATCGTTTGTCCAGCGCGCGGCGATGAACCCGTCCTGGCGACCAAAGACGTTTGGTCGACTGAGTTCAGCAAGGACCAGATCGTCATAACCGGACCCACCGATCATTGCGAGGATACGCTCACACTCATTGCCCGTGTTATCGCGAGTCATCGAGATACGGCCCCGCCGTGCGGCGGCGAACTGCACAAGCTCCTTCTCCAGCTTTGTACCTGAGCGCCTGCGCAGGGCTTCAAACTGCCAGCGCTCGCTAAGGCGCGGCAGGAAATTCAAGGGGTGGTGCAGGCGCCCTTCATGAGCATCGGTGTTCGCATTGCTTTCACTAAACACGCGGAGCTTTTCGGCGAAGGCGTCGAGCACCTCATCAAGGGTCCGCGCATCCATCGCCTCGGGATTGAAGCCATAGTACAAGACGGTATCCGTGAGCGGGTCGTCACCGGCGTGGGCGCGTGCGCGAATTGCGGCCGCAAGACCATCGGGATCCACCGCCGCCAGTTCGTCAAACCACCAGTTCGCCGCCCCCCATCCGTAGCTGTCGGTGCCTTCCGCGATCTGGCGAATTGCCTCGTGCGGTGCAACACGGGCGCGGCTTCGTAAGACGCGAGCATGCGTCCACTCTCCTGAGCTCGGGGCGGCATCCAGCATCGGAAGGAGTGACGCTTCTTGAAAATGACCGATCGCTTCGATAAGCGCGGCGCTGGGAGTTGGCATAAGCGCCACGATACGTTCACGGTGCCTCTCCCAAATTTCGGCGGCGAGGTCGCTATCGACTGTCTTCTCATCCTTGAGCATCCAGAGCAGTTGACTGACCGCGATCTCGTTGGTCTCGGTAGCAAGCTTGGGGTCTAGCCAACCTGGGTTCGCGCTTATGGCTACGTGAAGCGCCTCCGAGCTCAATTGCTGCGCGAAGATTGCCTGCGAGCGGGTGTCGACGTCCGAAGCTAACCTCGCCTGCTCATAGGCGAGAGCGCGTTTGAGATGCTCATCCCAAATGGCGGTCAGCGCGGCTGGCGCTTGCACCAAGCAGGCTGCACGCAGCCCTATGTCCACCGCCACCTCATTTGGAGACGCGACCTGGCGGGCGATCAGGTCGCCAACCGGCCCAGGGTCGGATGCCGCAACGGCCGCGAGGGCGTGCGGGACGTTGCGTAAAATGCCCAAGTCCCGCTCGTCAAACGTACCAAGCGTAAGAACCTCCAGCGCGGATAGTATCGCACCTCCGAGACTGCCGTAGCCGTTCCGCCATTGGTCTTCTGAGTGGGTATCCTCAGGAAGCCGTGCGACATGTTCCTGGATGAGGTCGGCAACGAATTCGGGCTCAGATTGACGCGCGAGCAGCCAAAGCGCGTCGAAATAGACATAGCCGAGACGCGATCCAATCGGTTCTTTCTTCTTTGTCTGGAGCCCGTCGATGGAGGCGAAAAGCGCTTCAGCTTGCTCGGCTGAAAGCTCGTCCTCCTGAATATTGTCCGCCAACGACTCCGCGATCGCCCAGTTCAGCATCCGGTCTGCAGCAAACAGGAAGCGATCGGGCACTGGCCGGCGAAGCAGCCCAACCTGTTCAAGCCTCAGTACCGCGTGATCGTCGAGGTTCACCGCATGGAGGTCAGTGACGCGCCAAGGATAGTAGCCCTTTCCGGTTAGAAGCCGAGCAGCGAGCGACCGCAACGCATATTTGTCGGTTGGATGATCAGACTGCTCACGTGCTCGCAGACTTGCATACTCCCAGTAGGCGCTGAAGAGTTCATATTCAGAAACGCCGGCCCAGGATGCTCGTTTTGGTAGCTGCACGAAGATGCTCGCGTGGACCGGCTTCAGGAGCAACTCGAAGACGTCGTCCGGCATCGTCTCCAACGCTTCTGCAAGGTCGTGGTGCCTCAAAAAGCGGTGTAGATCCGCACTGCGAAAATTGCCGATTTCGATGATCTGGACTCCCTCACGGATCGACCGGATCACGTTTGTGATGCGCGGCTGTGCGGAGACTACGATGCGGACGCCGTATTCATCCCACTTCGATCGAGCCAGCCTCTGCGCGAACTCGCGATCCTGAACATCGTCAATGTAGACGGTTAGCCAGTTACCGTTTTCGTCGCGAAACGCGTCCCCTAGAACCTTTGCGACGACCGCGATCGTCCCGCGGTCCGGATGCGCCGGTTGCCAAATCCGTTCGCTGATACAGTTGACAACGTCTTCAATCTTGGTGGGCGAACGCATCACAATGGCGAGTTCGCCACGCGCGATCTGGTCGAACGCGAGTTGGGCGAGTGTCCAGGTTTTTCCCTGTCCGGATTCACCGGAGAGGATCGCAAAGTTGGAGACCAGTTTGGGAAGTGCTAGACGAGCTTGTTGAGAAGGCACGTAGCCAATCAACTGGGCGTCCTCGTCTACGTGGCGGGCGAGAAGAGCTGGCAAGGACTGAATATGAGCGAGCAGGCGATGGGCCTGCGGATTAATCAGGGTGAGCAGTTCCGCAGGTGTCAGCTTCGCGCCATCGGTTGCGAGCGTCATTAACTGCCCAAGCAGCTGGAAACGCTTGTCACTGGCGACCTCGTCTTTCCTCAGCAGTGGTGTTAGGGCCTTGTCGATTGCATCCTGAGTAACGTCGGCGGCAATGATCTCGATCTCAAATCGGTCGAGCAGGTGTCGCAGCTCGGCATTGACTTTGATAAGACCGGCGGCCTCTGCCAACCGCTGTTCGAACGCGATGGTTGTGAGACGAGCGTTGCCCCAGCGATGCTGTCGCTCCGAGCTTTTACCTCGGGAGGCGATATACGCTTGGAGCGGCGCGAGGCCCTCAGCGTTATTTGTCACGAAGCGAAACTGCTGGTCGGCAGCCAGTTTCACGGCCTTGAGCAGATCTGGAAAGACTTTCGACGCGATTTCACCACTTGTCCATTTGCGACGGCTGGCGCGCATCTTTACCTGCTCGACGATGTCACTCGCACCGCCAACGACCTGATGATCGCTGCCCTCAGCTGGCTCAAGGTGGAGGACCATTTGTGTGCCGTCGGCTAGCGGCGACAGGGTCAGGGTCATGTCCAGACCAAGCTTGATGCTCCGCAGAATCTGAAGGAGGAAGCCGGCGATCGCCCGTCGTCCGGCCGTTTCTGAATCCAGGTTGATGCCGATCAATCCTCCGGTTGATGGCACGAGCTTATTCATATCTTTTTTTCCGGCGGCCGGCCCGACACCTTCTGTCAGCCCAGTGGATGGTCCGCTACCGCGTTGGTTCACCATGGAAATGTCATAGCCGTGAACACCCATCGACCCAATCCCTGCGTCGAAAAATACTAGTGCAATCCGTCAGAAATGACGTTGACAGATATGGCGTTTTAGAAGCTGTCGAGTAGAAGTTGTTTAATGGGGATCGTGCTCTATCGACAATACCGGCAATCTTTGAAGGTTACGCCATTCACTGGCCGATATATGCCCTACAACTGGTCGAGCTTGCCCAACCCCCTGGACGCCCAATGGATGGCGTATTCGTGGATGCTCGACGAATTCGGTCGTGAACTGGCCAATACAGTCAATGGATTTACTAACGACGTTCACAGCCTGACGGCTTGGTCGACTGTTGTCGAGCCGCTGACGCAACAGAGTCAGTTGGAGGCCAACCGCGAATTCATCGACAAGCTTGCAACCACCGCAGTGAACCTTCCCTATGTTGTGAAGGGGCGCTTTGCGTTCGCCGCGGCTCACCTGTGTCACCAGGCGAACATGCTAAAGTTTCCAGCTACTTGGCGCGACGACCTGCCGCTCGACTGCGAGATCTATCCTCACGTTGCTGACAGCTATGGCAAATCGTGGAAAGGCTACAAGCGGCTGAAGCGCGCGCTTGATGCCATTGGCGCACGTGCCTTTCGCGATGGCACCGGGGACTTCCGCCACGCCTACAATCATCGCTTCTCGCCGCGGTTCGTGGTTGGGATGACTCAGTTCGTAACGCGCACCGTCAATGCGTCTACGGGGCGGGTTCGTTACGGATTCGGTGGACGTTGCCCGCTTGATCTTGCCAAGATTGTGAAGCTGCTGGAGCAAGAACAGATGCGCTTCTACGCGGCCTTCGAGAGCTTCCAAGAACTCGTACGCGAACACGAAAGGGCAATCCGGGATCACGTCGAAGCCAAGCTTTGATTTCGCGTTCGACTGTGATGCAGATGTTCTATCCAAGCTTCGACTGCCCTTTCATGCGCGCGCTGCAGATTTTTCGTAGCCCAGTTATTGAACTCATTGGGGATCGAACATGAATATTGCTTGGGGTGCGCGTCTCAGCAGCGAGACTAAGGGCCTCGATGTTATAGGCATCCGAGCACTCGACCAAAATATCGAGGCCTCGCTGACCAATGGGCTCACGACCATCTCAATTCGTGCCCGATACATTTCGGTCCTTCCGTGGGCGATCGGCCAATATTTTGTTCACGAGAGTGCTGGCGGCCGCGTGCGGCATGACAAAGATGCGCTTGCCGTCCACCTAAACCGGGTTCGGTTTCTTGTGCTCGCAGCGACGTTCGTCGATGAGGGTGCCTCACGGATAGGTACCATGGGGTCGGACTTCTATCTCGACGAGATGGCCACCCTTGTCACTGGCAAGACCGTGCGCATGCCCGACGTCGGGAACCTCGCAGTGCTCGCGACGTATTTCGGGCCTGCCAGCGCGCTCGGTTTTGTCGAATCTCGTCCTGGATCAAGTGGCCTGCCATTCGGCCTGTCCGCGCGCGGCACAGCCATGTATCAAGAGCGTAGCAAGGCGCTCGGAAGCTCTCGATTGGTCGATTTGCTACGCGACGGCGGCGACCTCGACTACGACACGGCGCGCGAAGCGGTTTCAGCCTTCTCTCTCGCCAGAATTGCTGATTTTGGCCGCGAGGTGGATCTCTTGCGAGAAGCGTTTGAACAGCCATGGGTGCCGGGGAGCTCAATAGCGGCAAAGCTGGTTGCTCAAGCCTATCAGCGGATGATCGATACACGTTCATGGCTGCATCGAGAACTCGAAGTCGAGCCAGCCAGTGCCAGCGAGCTGATCGCCCGAAACTATGATCGTGCAGTACTCGAGGGTGCGGACGGTATAGAACTTGAGTGGGCGAGCTTCGAGTGGCACCGGCGTGTGCATTTTGCTCTTGAGTTGCTCCTCGCGGCTATGACGAGAACGCTCCTGGACGACGGCAGCATGTCGGTCGCGCAGTTGATCGCCATCTGGTCCTCACACGCTGTTGCTTCTGAGCCGCTCACAGATCACTGGAATTCACCGGTCGACGTCGCGGCACTTACTGTGCAGCCTGGAGCGTTTAGCGGCGGCCTGTTGCGTCCCGCCGACTTTCATCTCGAACCACACATCCAGGCAATCCGCGCCTTCGAAATTCTGGTGACGCAGGCGCGGGACGCACAATCCATCGGCGTCGTTCCAGGCGCAAGCAGCGGGGCGTCGGCGCCCTCTGCACGAGCGATCCAGCTGGTGGCAGCCGGAACTGGCACACTCGGGGCGGTGCTCCGCGCTATCTGCGATGAGTGCGTCGCGCAGCGCCATATCGCCAATACGATGCGAAAGATGGGTAACCATCAGGACTGTTCGCTGCGCTTCTATCCTGAAGGTCCAGTTCTCGTTCCCACGGATATTGACTTCAGCCCCAACTATTCTGGCAGCCGTCTGCAGAATACGATGCGTATCCTTGGCGACATAGGGATGCTCAACATTGGCTCTGGTGGCGTGATCGCCGCAGATGTGGTCGGCTGATGGGTGAGGTCAACGTTCTCCAGCGCTTGGTCGATGCGAGTAAGCGCGCCACGACGGCCGTGGTCCTAACCCACAACATCGACTTCATGTTTGCGCAAGCCATCCTGGTGAACCAGTTGCGCAAGAGCGGCGCACCGCGGCTCACGGTGTTCGCCGATGCAGGCTGTGCCGCCGCATCTTTTAATCGGCAAAGCGTGATCGCTGACCGCGTTGGTCGGTCATACCGTGTAGTCCCGATCGATCTTGGAGTCGGGCGGCGCTTCCATCCCAAAGCAATCTTCCTCGCAGGCGAGGAAGGCACCCGACTTGCTATCGGAAGCGGCAACCTTGGCCATGGGGGATGGAGCAGCAATCGCGAGATCTGGACCTATTTCAACTTTCCAGGTGAAGGCGGACCGGCAATCGCCGCTTTCCGTGACTACCTCGAAAAGGTCTGTGGCATGGCTGGGGCGAGCGACGCCGTGCGTGCGACAGTCCTCGACCCGTTCCGCTCAGAAGCATGGGCAGCCGACCTGCCTGAGCCCGATCGCCTGGTCGAGCTACCTGCGGACACTCCGCTCATGGATCGAATGCTTTCCCAGTTCCAGGAACCCCCAGCCTCGTTCGACATGATGGCCCCTTATTTCGACCCCGAGGGGGCGGCGGTGAACGAACTTGCAGCCCGTCTCGGCGTCCCCATGCGCGTGCTAATCCAGCATGGTAAGGAGGGGCTCTCTTCAAAGGCGGGGGCCAAACTGCCCTCGTCTGCACGTATTGTTGGGATTGCGCCGGGCGCCGGGGAACGGCAAACGATTCACGCCAAGCTTTACGCGGCGCGTTACACCGATCACGTGGTGATACTAGCCGGGAGCGCCAATTGCTCGCGCGCCGCATTGCTGCGTAGTGATAACGGCAACGCCGAGCTAATGGCGATTTCCCATCTTTCTAACGCAGAATACGAAGAGCTTCTTTCGGGCATCCAAATATCGGATAGTCCTCCCGACTTACCAGAAACCGCGCCTAATGCAGATTGGGACGAAATCGAAAATCCTCCGGTGCGAGTGCTTTCAGCCAGCTTCGACGCAGGTTCGTTGGTCGTGCGCTGTGCCTTCGCCGGCGGCGATACCCCGTCCGACATCAGGGTTGTTTTGCATACAGGTTCACTAATTGCAGTCGCTGACGAGACCGGCTCTTTTCGTGTGTCTGTTCCCGGTCCCGGAACCCGCCTTTGGGTCGAAATCGACACGCCTGCTGGCGCGGTCCGCAGCGCTCCGATGTGGATCGACCACGAGGCTGAACTCCGTGTTGGTCGGCCAGAGTTCGACGTTCAAACGAGGCTTGCCGGAAACGAGGGAACGATCAGCTCCGAAGGCCTCATCGACATCTTTACGCTTGTCGTCGAGCACTACAAGAGCCCGGTACCTTGGGCCGGCACGCGAGGCGCGAAGGGCGCTTCGGCGATAGACTACAATCTTGAAGACGTGTTCTCGACTGGGTTTGGCCGGCGCAGCTATGCGCCGGTTTCGGGTGGGGGATACCTCACGACCGACGAATGGAGTCTGATGAATGACTATTTCAGACTCGGCGGGGTCGGCCCGCGCAACGGAGATCCATCAGACAATTCAACCGACAATCCGGACGGGAACCCGCCGGAGCCGAAAGAACCACGGGCACCTGCCAAGCCGCTCGAACCAACGCAAGTCGAGAAACTCGCGCGGCTGATCGATAGAGCTGTGTCATCCATGTCGTCGATGGCATTCCTCGAAAGCAGGCCTCCGCCACGCCTTGCTGCCGACATCCGTACAGTTGCTCTGCTTTTGGGTATCGCGAGACGGCGCGAAGGCATGGACAAGGCGAGAGTCGACAGCGCCAGTGCAAGACTATTTCATGCGTTATTCTTCGGAAACGGAAGCCGCCCGCTTCTTGATCTCTACGTGGAGGCTCATCCAGAGGCACCCGCGCTTATGCAGTCGTCGGACCTGACGGCTGCGATGACGCTCTGGATCGCAGATCTCATCAACAAGCCAGAGGCAGGGACCTGGTTCAATTTTGCCGCGACACGTCTCGCTGCGGCCCATCCATGGCTAACCCTGGGCGATGATGAGGCTATGGACAGCCTCGAGCGACTGTCGGTACATATTGCGGGCCTCGTGGAAGCCCTGCCTGACTTTTGGCTGAGCTGGGTTCAAGGTGGCGCCGCCATCCGAGCATTGATGAAAAATCTGACCGATCCGGATCAACTGCTCGCAACAGTCACCCGTCCGCGCATCTATTCCGGCGAGATTGTTTGGATAGGCAATCAGTTCGCCGTCGCCGAGACGGATTTCGACAGGAAAAGCAACGCGGGCTTCTTCCTGCTAGGGGAAGCCCGGCACGCAAGATATCAGGGAAGTAGGGCAGTTCCGATTCTCGATGTTATCGATGCGGTCGAGCTTCCCGAGGCCGTGAAGCATACCATCAAGCAAATCCTGACACCGGCTAGCCTCTCGTTCCGATAATTCCATACTGTCCTGAACGAGGAGCGGTCTGCCCCGGCCTGTACGATTTTGTCATTTCCCCGGCCGCCGGCGTCAACGGACTGCCGAACTCTACGCGCCCGCCTCAAGAGCCTTTATGAGGGGCTGCCGGAACTGGAATACTCCTTCCACGACCGCGACATCATCGTTACCGCATGCGGCAGCAAAGCGTAACCGGCGGCGGTCGCATCAATTGCAAAATGGCATTTTGGAACAGGATTCTACGCGGGTACGAAATCTCGGCCCGCGCATGGAATAGGGGCCTTTTGGACGAAGATGCGGGAGCAGGATGTCAATTGCCAACTTCCCCGGCCGGTGACCGATCCACAACATACAATTCGTTATTCACCGGCTATCGAGCGAGCGGCCATTCTCTTTGAAAAAAGCACGTCGTATACAATCCTCTGCGTACAGGGGAGGGGCTGATGAGACTAAAGAAAGCGCGAATTACAAACTATCGCAGCGTGAAGGATTCCGGCTCTATTGAGTTGGAGCCCAACAAGACAATCCTCGTTGGGCCGAATGAGGCCGGCAAGTCAGCACTGCTAAAGGCCCTTCAGCAGATCAACCCACCGGCAGGTGTCCCTGGCTTCGACGCTCTCCGTGATTACCCCCGCGGCGACTATAACGACATCACTTCCAAGCGGCTCAAGCCCGAAGACATCAAAGTTGCCGTCGCACATTTCGAACTCGAAGATGACGACAAAAAAGCGATCGAGTCCGAGTTTCACTCGGCCACTTATGTCTGCTGGCGAAACCTGGACAACTCATGGGGGCATGAACTTCAGGGTGTTCCCGAGAAGCCGACCATCGAGGACCTAAAAAAAGACCTCGCCCGCCTTGCAGCGCACGTCGATAGTCGGCAGAAGGACGGCGAACCCCAGCCCAGCAAAGAGCTCGAAGGCATTCTGGCGGGCTACAAGGACAAAAACTATTACATCCAAGGTGAGGTTGCTACGAAGCTGATCGACTGGCTCGAAAAGCACTACCCGCTCGTCGATGAAGACGATGAGAAGGAGGAAGATCGCTACACCAGGCTGCTTGGCCACTGCAAATATGCCGATCGGCTAAAGACCACCCGGACGGCGCTCCGAACGAAGCTGCCGGTGTTCGTCCTGTTCAGCAATTACTTCCGCGTGCGCCCGCTGATCCACCTTGATCACCTCGCGACCCGCGTCGAGCAAAACCTGCTCGACGACGCCCAGTACGATTACGGAAACCAATGTCTCCTCAAGCTCCTAGGCTTCACGGCGCGAGAACTGTCAGACCTCGGTAAGGCGGCCGAACCAGGCGCCAAGGACACGGACGCCCAGAAGAAGTACCGGGACCAGCTCGACAATCGCGCTTACCAGCTGAACGCTGCGAGTGTTCGCCTGACGGATCAAATAGTCAAAGTCTGGAACCCTAACCCGGAGCGGGCGGAAGCCAGCCGCCTTAGGATCACCGCCGACGGTCAATACCTCAAGGTCGTGGTCGAGGATGGCTTGGGCGTTGAGATCGAGCTGGATCAGCGATCGGAGGGTTTCCAGTGGCTGGTCTCGTTCTTCGTGGTCTTTTTCTCCGAGACCGAGGACAAGCATGCGAACGCCATTCTGCTGCTTGACGAGCCGGGCATGAGCCTGCACGCGCTGAAGCAGCGTGATTTCCGCAACACGATTTCCATGCTCTCGGAATCCAACCAAACAGTCTATACGACGCACTCGCCCTTCTTGGTCGGCCCGAATGAGCTCGATCTTGTACGGGTCGTCGAGATGGCGGACCGGAAGGTCGGCACCAAGGTGCACACAACAATCACAGCGGCGGATCCAGCCGCCCTGCTGCCGCTGCAAGAGGCATTGGGCTACGATCTTGCGCAGAGCCTGTTTGCGCAGCAACGCAACCTGATCCTCGAAGGCCTGACCGACTTCTGGTATCTCGAGGCCACATCGGAAATGTTGCGGGTTGGCGGCGTCGCGGATCTTAACGACAAGATCGCCCTGATCTCGGCCAACACCGCGAGCAAGGTCGTCTATTTCGCGACGATCCTGATCGCCCACAATTTGAAGGTCGCGGCTCTTCTCGATTCCGACAACGCCGGCGACCAGGCCGCAAAGCAGGAGGTGCTGGTGCATCGCCTCGGCGCCAAGCGCATTCTCCGGACGATGGACTTCACCGTTCCACCCAGACCGAAGGCCGAGATCGAAGACCTGCTGCGCGACGTGCTAATACCCCTTGCGGCAAAAGAGCTTGGCATCGACGTGACAGCCGAAGCAGCGGCCACGCCGGAAAAGCCCTTGGTCGACCTGCTGTTAGCAAAGGGCGGCGCCAATTTTTCAAAATACAAGCTCGCAAAGGCTTACGTTCGCTGGACCCGTGACCATACCGCCCAGGATCTTAGCCAGGCCGAGCGTGACGCCTGGATCAAACTGATCGGAGCCGTCAATTCAGCATTGAAATAGAAGCTTCCGGCCCTGCCGGCCTTTAGGAGCATCCTAGCGTATGATCTGGCCATTTGTAACAAAGCAGACGGAACCCGCAAAGGCGCAGTCGGCACCAATAGCTTTCAGCACCGCGGATCTGGAATTGGCAGCGGTTGCTGAGAGGGCCGTTGCCGCCTTCGTCGACTACCTTGGTGCCGATACCATGGTTGGCGAAATTAGGGATGTGAAGGTCCTGCCGGGGCCTAAGCAAGCGCTCGTCAACGCCTTCACGCTTGCGTTGGCTCTTGAAGGCGATGCCGAGCGTCGGGATGCTTTGCTCCGTTATGGCCTGTTACTCTCTCATTTCCAGGAAGGTGTCGGCGACAAGCCTGTGCGCCAGATGCCCGATTTCTCTGGGGACGATGAGGCAATCCTGGAGGTAGTTCTCGCCCACAAATCCGAGTTTGACCGGTTTAACCAAGTGTATCCGACGGCTATCGCTGAGGCCAAGCAGATGGCGGAGAAATACCAACGATCCATCGATGCTGCTGTGCGCCGCGGCGGTGCATAGAGGTGCGGGGAGCTAGTCGTAACGCACATTGAACGGTCGCCGACTACTCTGCGCCTTCGTATACTGTTGATTCAACGGCCAGATTGCCGTTTGACAGTTATTCAGTATGTGACACCAGCGCGGGACAGCAAGCAGCATCTCCCGGAAGGCTTTAGGACACTGCGCCTCCCGGTGGCGCTAAAGCGTGTCACATGATGTTCATCATCCGTTCGACCTTAGCGTACGATTTTGAGCAGTTCTTGTTCCGACCCCTAGGAGGACGCTATCGCGAGCCGGACTCTTGCGAAGGAGACCGCGATGCATAAAGAGTTGGATGTCAGGAATGAAAAATAGAACATATTGCATAATTTGATGAAATAGTGCATATTAAAGCCTTGGATACTCCAGAGTCGAGGCTGCGCTATGGAACATTTCGACATCGTTCTCGCCATTGCAAGAATTGCCCTGAGTGGCGACAGCGAGCGGGCAACCCATCAGGTAAAGCGCCTTCGGGAGGCAGTCAGCAAAGCGAAGCCCGATCAGGCCGAGAAGCTGGCGCGACTTCTCAATCGCGACGATCGCAGACACTCGGTGGCGCCAATGTCGTTAGAACAGATGCGCGTCAGCGGATCGTCACCGCCAGTCATTCCGGGTGAGAAACTAGGCCGAAACACACCGTTACCGAACGATCGCGAGACTGCGACGCCGCTTGTTCGGGTAGTTTTTCCCGAGGACAATGTGGGCGCGGAACCCGTGTTGTCGCCGGTTCTCGCGGACGCCCTCGATGGTCTCATTGGCGAGTGGGCTCACACGGAGGAACTCGCTGCTCTAGGCGTACAGCCTAATATGCGCTGTTTGCTGTACGGCAAACCCGGTGTCGGCAAAACCATGCTCGCGCGATACATTGGCGCCAAACTGGGTCTGCCGATCGTTGAGGCTCGACTCGACGGTCTGGTGTCTTCTTTTCTGGGAACCACCGCCAGAAACATCGGCGCGCTTTTCGACTTTGCCGACCGCTATCGTTGCGTCCTATTTCTCGATGAGTTCGATGCCATCGCGAAGGCCCGGGATGATGCCCAGGAGGTTGGTGAGATCAAGCGAGTGGTAAACGCGCTCCTGCAGTGCCTCGACGCTCGCGGCCGGCGCGGTTTTACCCTTGCCGCGACAAATCACGAGCATCTTCTCGATCCAGCGGTGTGGAGGAGATTTGATGGCCGGATTGAGATTCCCTTGCCGGATGCCGATGCTCGAAAGAACCTGCTAGCACGGTTTCTGCCGCCGCTCACTCCGGGTGAGGCAGAGATGAAGATGCTCGTCTGGATGACCGAAGGAATGAGTGGAGCCGATATTGAAACACTTATCAGCGGTGGAAAGCGGTTTCTTGTGATGAAGGAGGCTAGCGGCGCATCTGGCTCGCGGCGCAGGGGGCTTCTAGGCGGGCTACGGCGCCAGGCAACATTGAGCGGTCAGCTGTTCAGTGTTGAACAGCGCGCTTTGCTGTTGGGTAGCAATGAAGAGCTTGCAGCTGCACTGGTTGATAATGGCGGCCTGACGCAAAGAGAGGCAGGGCTATTGGTAGGCGTCTCGCAAAGCACAGTTTCTCGTCGCCGCCGCGACACCGCCAATCCATTGGAGGCGTGATCGCGATGGCTGAGCCCCTTGCACGACCAATCCAAGTATTCCTTGACACGCAGCGGCTGATACAAATTCAGGCAACGGGAACACGCGGTCCCAATCGCGACTTTTTCGCCGGCAACAACTCGGGCTTTCAACGGCACAAGGCGCGCTTGCGCCAACAGCTGTTGCAAGCGAGTTCGGCTCTAAGGACAGAGGCTGATCCGGCGGGTTTCGTCTTGGTTCAAATGCGTGAGGAAGGGTTGGCGAAAAGCTATCGGCCTCTTGGTGCGTTGTTCACCACGCCGAACCGTTTCGCGCTCGTGGGTGGAGCCGCGATTGGTCAAATGTATTTCCAGACAACCCCCGATGCGTTGGACCGGCTAAGTGAGCTGATTGAGCAGCGAGCTGAAGTGCAGCCGCGCCTGAGGGAGAACCCGGAAACTGGCAGGATGGAGGAACGGGTTTCGGCATATCGAAGCGAAGTCGGCGCCATCGACGAAATACGCCTGCCGACCCCAGCAGACAGGCTAGGGTTCTCCGCTCGAGATGCGGTCATGTGGCTCGAGCAAGAAACGATCATCGGCGGCTACGTGGTCGAAATGTTCAGGCCTGATCCCAGAGTGACCCCTCAGGCGGTGGAGGCGATGATTGCTCGATTTCGCGGCCGCCTTAACGAACTTGGTGGCTTGATTGCCGTACCCTTCAGTTCGCGCACCACGAAAGCGACCGCCTCCGCCTTAACGCTCAGCATCGATCTACGGAGTGATGGCCGGCGCGCTATCAGCTTGCCGCTCGTCCCGGATGTGGATGCAGAGCAAACGGAGGGCGTACCCGACCTTGGCCCGCGCGCACCTGACAGGTCACTGGCCCGTCATCAAGCCCTGCTTGACCTCTTGGCTCGAGAACCGCTGGTTCGCCGTGTTGAACTTCCACTACGTCTCGAGTCGGGATCGGCCAGTTCGATTGGGCTCGGAGCCGAAGCCTTAGTCCAGCCACCGGTTGCAAATCAAAGCTATCCTGTGGTTGGTGTCATCGACGCGGGCGTTGCTGCGATCTCCCAACTCGAACCTTGGCGAGCAGGAACGGCGGGTCTGATCTCGCCGGCGGATCGCGATGAGGCGCATGGGTCGTTCATAGCAGGGCTGCTCGCGGGTGGCGGTGGGCTGAACCCAACGATCGCGAACCGTCTGGAGCCAACGCCGTGCCGCTTTTTTGATATTGACGTCTTGCCGCGCCGCGGTCTCCTTGGTCAATATTACCAAACCCCTGACGAATTTTTTGACCAACTCGAAACCCAGATCGAAGTCGCGAAGGCGGAGGGCGTGCGTGTATTCAACATGAGCCTCGGTGCTCCGGGCGTGCGCCAAGGGTTGGGGTACAGTAGCTTCGCCGCCAACCTCGATCGTATAGCGCTAACGCACGACGTGATCTTTTTGGTTTCGGCTGGGAATCTCCGCGGTCGCGATGCCCGGCCTGAATGGTCGGCCACGGCCGAAGATGCGCTCGAAATGTTGGCCACCCGCGCAATCGCGGAGGAGCGTATTACGGCGCCTGGTGAGCATCTTTTCGGCATCACGGTTGGAGCGATCAACGCTCCGAGCGTATTGGGTGCGGTGGCTGACGTTCCAACGACCTATACCCGTCGTGGACCCGGTCCTGGCGGCGCGCGTAAGCCAGAACTTGCTCATATTGGCGGGGTTTCACCGCGAGCTGGAAGTTCTTGCGGTCTTCATTCCATCGGCGTTGACGGCCAGTTGGTCGAAGGTTCTGGTACAAGCTATGCGACCCCGCTCGTCACGGGTTCCCTAGCCGCGCTTGACCACCGGCTGGAAGGTCAGGCTCCACGAGAAACGCTTCTCGCGCTGAGCGTCCACAAGGCCGAAAAGCCGCATATACTATGTGCGAAGCCCTTGCGTACGGTCGCGCGAGATTTTGTCGGGTTTGGCGTGCCACGCCACGCCGATGCATGCTTGTCGGATGATCTGAACAGTATAACTCTGGTATTTGCAGACATATTGCCGCCACGGCGCGAACTGTCTTTTATCTTCACGTGGCCGCGTTCGTTGGTAACGACGGAAGGAAAATGCCGTGGCCGGATCGACGTAACACTGGCTCACACGCCTCCCATCGATGCGGCGTTCGACGCCGAATGCCAACGGGTCCAGCTTGGCGTTGGTCTCCACCAGCTCGAGGAAAAGGAGAACGAAGATGGCGAACTGGTTCCCGATCCGCAACAGCGGCTGAACGCATGCGACAGCCAGCTGCCACAGCATCTCGACTACACTGAGCGCTATCTTCTGGAAAATGGGCTCAAGTGGACGCCGATAAAGCGCTATGAAAAGAACATCCCGAAGGGTTGTGGGACGACAAGCGAGTGGAAGCTGTCACTGAAGGGCTTAACACGCGCCGGAGCTCTGTACCCCGAGGAAGGAGTGCGCTTCGCGGTTCTGATGACCATCGCGGATCCACGCGGCACTGCTCCAGTGTACGAGGAGGTTCGTGCCGAGATATTGCGTCGCGGCCTAAGGCTCGCCGACATCACGGTCGCACAACGACTCCGGACGCGAGGATAGCGCTCGGCTTCGCATTGTGTGTCTGGTAGGTCTGGCGCAGAAGTCGCCGAACTCGAAGGGTGGGGCTCGTGGGCGAAGCCAAAAGAAGAAAGCAGAATGCAGCTCTCGCCTCGACGATGGACGCTGAGCAGGGCGAAAAAGTTCTGAGGCAAGCTTATCAGAACACGTGCCGGGCGTTCGATGTTTATCCAGATAATATTGTCGACGCGCTGATCGCTTCATATGCGGGGCGGAATGCTTCTCTCGATTTGGTGGCTCGAAACAATCCCCAGGGTGTCGTCGCCTTCCGAGCTGGTTGTTCCGCGTGCTGCCACCAGATGGTGCTCTGCAGTCCGTTCGAGATATTCATCCTTGCGCAACTGCTGCTCTCGACGCGCACAGATGATGAACTGGCAAGCATCGAGCGTCGCTTGTCCGAAATATCGAAACTTCCGTTGAACCCTGATGCGAGATATGGGAGCCACGCTACCTGTCCGCTTCTCGTGGACAATCAGTGTTCCGTCTATGATCGCCGGCCGGCCGTCTGCCGTGCGCTGTTTTCGAATTCGAGGGAAAGGTGTGAACAGGCCTTGGCCGGTGGCGCCGGCGACGTCGCATTTCTCGTCCATCCGAAGTTGATTTCGTCTGCGTTGCAGGTCGGCATCGACAGTGCCTTGCACGTGAAACGTGGACTGAACACAGAACTCGCAGAGATGTGCGGCTCGTTGCTTGTAGCTTTGCGGGACTTTGATGCATCCCTCTCTGTTTGGTTGGATGGGGGGATCCATTTTCGGTTTTCCACGCGCAGCGAGACGGTGCACCGTCAAATGCTCAGCTCGTGGAGAACGTCGCGGCTCGACTGGGGCTTTGAGGTCGAACGCCCACCACCTTGACGGAAGGATTGCGGTTTCCGAGATTTTAGAATGCAACCATTCATCGTAGACATTTGGTGCGGATCAAGGGACCATAGCGATGGATCAGCTCAGAGCTGTCGAACTGAAACTGGTGGATGATCTGTTCGGAATAAGCTCCGGATGGGTACTCGATTTCACGAACGCAACATTTGACGATTTCTTCCGTAGGGAGGTCGGTATCGACATCTACGATGATGCGTATGCATCTGGGAGTGGAAGCAAGGGGAAGCGCCTGCGGGCGCTTCTGACGATTGGACACCCACGAGCCATTGTCCGGGCACTGACGGCATTGTGGGAATACCGCGAAACCATCCGCATCAGTAGGGGAGATCCGGAGACCGTTGTCAATGCCCGAGCGCGGCTCAGTTCGATTGTCGAGAGACTGGGTGGGGCCCTATTGCCCTCTTTCGACATCAATGTCGGTTCGTCCCCCGCACAATCACATTCCGCAACGAAGGCAGGCCCAGATCATGCCGCACTTGATCGTCTCGAACGCGACTTTATAGCGCTCTTTGCGATGACGGATGAGCCTCACGCTCGAGGATATCACTTCGAGCGCCTCCTGACTGCATTGTTTAATGCCTGGGATATGGACGCGAGGGAAGGGTCCCGGCTGGCGGGCGAGCAGATCGACGGGTCGTTCCAACATGGCGCAATCACATATCTCCTCGAGGCGAAGTGGCATCGTGCGAAGACTGGAGCTGAAAACCTACATGCCTTTCAGGGAAAACTGAGCGAGCGTCTCGAAGGGACGAGAGGGTTGTTCGTCAGCTTCGAAGGCTTTACGGATGGAGCTCTCGAGGCATTCACAGCCAGGCGAATTATTCTCGCCGACGGGATGGACATTTTCGATGCGTTGAAGCGAAGGATTTCGTTTCCCGACATCATCGTTGCCAAGGCTCGGTACGCCTCGGAGTATCGCAACCCGTTCGCACGTGTGCGGACTCTGTTCCCGGCGTAGCAGCCGACTGCTGCAAGTGCGACCGGAGCATACGATTCAGGCAAAGAACTTCGGTGACGATAAGCTCTCGATCACAGCTATTTCACGCCGTGCAGCAGAGACAAAATTCTGTTTGAGGTCTTAGAGGACCTGCCTCGGCTTAGCATCTTCAGCTGCGTGCGAAGCCAAAGCACTTCCGCAGATTGCCTCGCAGCTTCAATGACAGGATCTGAGCCGATTAACTCGATTTCAAATAGTCGAGCGGTGAGGACCTCGAAAGCAGAGGCCTGCGGCCTTGGTGGATGAGGTGATCGGCTTCGGCGACTAACTCGGCGTATACCCAAACGAGGTCTCCGTTCGGTATCACCCAGACGCCCGTTAGGTGTTCTGTCCTCGGAGCCGCCTTTTGGTTAAGTGGTGCTAAGTGGCACCGGCATGGACTTCGACCTACACGTGCGCAAAGCCCCCTTGGCAGTACCAGTCACTGTTCGCCAGGGCCTGATACGTTGCCGTGCGCCATGCGTTCATATTCGCCGCCCGACAGCTATCCGCGAATTGCTGCAGGAGCAGACGCACTTCGTCTGGGCCGCCATTGGCAAGATGTGTCCTTAGCAGGTTGTGCAAGTCGGTCAGCTCTTGTGCCCCCTTGGCAGCATATAGTCGCGCGAGTTTCAGCATTTGAAATTGACGCAATACCCGGGCCGTCAGCGTGTCACTCCATCCAGGTGAAGGCGAAACAAGGAAGCGTAGTGCAGCGGGCGCACTTTCGACGACCTGGGCTACCAGCCAGAGATCACCGTCGATGTCGTCATAATATGGATGAAACGCCTCTTCATCCGCCGTCAGCGGCCGGGTATCAGATTTCGCCTTGTTGCAGTCATGACAGGCAGGAACAAGATTCCAGGGAGCTACCGCGAGCGCTGGATAGCGGGTTTTTGGAAGGTAGTGATCGAGAGTGGACACAATATGCTGCCCGCATAGAGGACATCGGCCATATTTAGGTGCGGCCAGTAGCTCGTCATAGATAGTTCGCCCCGGGCTCCCTCTCGCGACCATTCTTCCGGCGTACACGCCCGACATCTCCTTGATTGTCACCACGCCGTCGACGTTTGGGCTAGGCTCGATAGTATGAATTTCGTTGTTGGACGCTGCCTCGTCAAAGTCGATTGAGGCCTGAATGATCGTGGCGGTGACGCTCTCAAGTCGCCCTTTTAGACCAACATCGGCAACGCGACTGATAGCCGTGATGAAAACATCCTCGGCAGTAAGTTCCGGCTTTGGTAGTTTCCACATTATTCGTGACCGTCCGCATCGCGTGCGGCGATGAGGCCCCGAATGATTGCCTGGCCTTCCAAGCCAACCCGACCACCGAAATGCTCGAGGATGTCTTCGAAGTCTCCACCCTCCTCCACCTTGTCCCGCAACATCTTGTGGAAGCCCGAATCGGTGACCTCCAAGCCGAAGATTTCCCTGGTCAGTATTCCGACGTTTTCTCCAAAGGTTTCAATCTCGGGCCTCTCCGCGATCACAGTTCGTCCATTTCGTCGAACTTTCCAGACGCAGCTCATTGGCACCTCCTGCAGAACGACAGGCGAGTGTGTTGCGATGATCGCGACGCCGTTGCGGTTGATCAGGAGGTCGGAAAGGGCTCGGACAAATGCCGACAATAGCGGTGGATGGAGATGCGCTTCAGGTTCGTCCAGAAGGACGAGTGTCCTCTCCTCAACGGTTTCCACCAGACGGGTAATCGTCAGTAGAACGATTTTGTGACCCGAGCTGAGCTGCCCGAATAGGCGTGACGCTTCTGAGGAGGCGTCATCTTCATCCTCTGCTGCCAGCTGCGCCACATCAGCGTCCTTGAAAATGGGATCTGCCTCAAGCATCTGGAGGGCGCGTCTCCACCGAGAGGCCCTCGCACCGCGCCGACAAATCTGGACGCTTTCGGCGAAGTCCCGACCTAGATAGTTGGGACTCTTCGGCGCCAGCGGCTTTCCCTCAGGAGATAGCCCGACTTTCTTGAGACCGATGTAGGAGTATTGCAGTCCCGAAGACTTGTCTCTCGGAACGCTGAGCGGTGTGAAATCATCGAACGCGCTAAAACTCACTGAGACAAGGCCGGTGAACGTACCAGTGTCGTCACCGTCATGGTTGACTACAAACCTCCCTTTTGCGCGTTCGCCGTCGTTTAGAATGGACTCAGTCATGGAATTGAGCAGGTGGGTCTTGCCGACGCCGTTCCTGCCGGTGATCACGTGTATGTTGGTTGGCGGCTGAACTTCAGGAGACACCGCAAACGTCAACTCGATCCGACTCGTGTCCGAGCGGCGGTCACGGGCAGTTGTGTAGGACAATTCGTATGGCGTGACACGCGCGCCACCACGAGCCATACGACGGTACTGACCTCTTACAGCTTGCGGGGTTACGGAGCGGAGTAAGGATATTCCGGTGACTCGTTCATCGAGTGACCGCTCAAATAGATCTGCATCAAGCGCGACATCTCGAAGGCCTTCGAGGATTCGGTCGCGAAGCTCTGGACCTAGGTCGTTCAACCCCGCGTAATACGTGTCATCCTGCCCTAAGGCAAAGAACGGGTCATCCAAGGCATCGAAACGATTAGGGATGTTTGGGCGGCGCTGACCTTTCTCCATCCCGACCTGGCCGATTTTTACGGAGCCGATATCGTGCTGCTCGCCAGCAGTATCGACATAGGTCAGGAAGTACATGGTCGAAAATTCGAACCAGTCGTCCCAGTTGTCCGTGACCAGAAACGCGCGTGAACGCGCATTACTTGGCGGGCGTACGCCCGCAGCCAATACCGTAAAGAACAAAGTCGCCCCCAAGACTCTTGTTGTAGCCATACCATTGCAATGGCAGGGAGCGCCAGACCTCTGACCGGAAAGGAACAATTCATGATGCGTGGGCTTCTTGGAGTCCGGGTGGGCTTGCGCAGTGCCAACCTCTGCCTATTTCGACACACTTGATCCAGCGGAAATCGAGCCCTGTGTTCCGGTACGACCGGTTTCAGCGTTGACGATGTCGGACTCCACCGCGCTACAGCAAGGATTTAAGGCATTCGAACAGACGCCGGCCTTGGGTGTTCGCGATTTGTGCTTCCATGTTGCAACCAAGTTGGAATGTCGCGCTGCCAGCAAAGTAGAAATGTCGCCAAGGTCGTTTCGGAGGACAGGGCGCAGCAAGTCAGAAATGCGACAGTGACGCGCCGCCTGGCACCAACGCAAGCGCCCTCCAAAGTCGCATAAATGGCAGTGGGGAACTTCAGTGCTGCCTCGGCTGCCCTGCGCGCTCGACGATTTGGTCGATCTGTCATCGCCGAACTACAGCGGGGGCGGCCCCGTCCATAGCGTGCTGTCTTGCGATTGGTCGAGCTCGCCAAGAACATGCGAAGGGAGTACAAGACCGGGATGCGCGAGGGGAGCGTTGCTTCACGAGCCATGCTCGCCTGGCTGACGCGCGATCGCTTGCCGGAGAAAGCATCGCAGGAGCGACGCGTCAGGGAGCATTCCCGGCGCTGACCATGCCGCGGATCGCCTTCACGCTAGAAACCGCGTTTCAGGGGCACATTGGCACCATAGGGTCAGACCCCAAGCCTGGTTACGCGTCAGGACCTCGTATCTATTTCACCCACTTGCGTACGCGGCGCACGATCTCTGATGTTGAGATCCCGTAGCGGTCGTGAAGTGTCGGTAGCGCGCCGGCGTCGAGAAATTCGTCGGGCAGTGCGATCTGGCGGAAGACAGGGGTCACGCCCTCGCGCATCAGCAGGCCAGCGACACCTTCGCCCAACCCGCCGATCATCGTGTGGTTCTCCGCAACGACCACCATCCGTCCAGCCCGGCGCGCGGCGGCAAGGATTGCGTCCGTATCGAGCGGCTTGATGGTCGGCACGTGCAGCACCGCGCAGTCGATGCGGTCCGCTTCGAGCGCCTTCGCGGCCTCCAGCACGCGCATGGTCATCAGCCCGCTGGAAATGAACAGCACATCCGCACCGTCGCGCAGCAGCCGCGCCTTGCCGATCTGGAATGTGTAATCATATTCGTCGAGCACGACGGGGACCTTGCCCCGCAACAGCCGCATGTAGACCGGCCCCTTGTAGTCCGCGATCGCCTCCGTGGCCTGTTCGATGTCGAGCGCGTCGCATGGATCGATGATCGTCAGGTTCGGCATGCCGCGGAAAATCGCGATGTCTTCCGTCGCCTGGTGGCTGGGGCCGTAGCCGGTGGTCAATCCCGGCAGAGCGCAGACAATTTTGACGTCGAGGTTCTCCTCGGCAATCGCCATGCATATGAAATCGTAGGCACGTCGCGAGGCAAAGACAGCGTAGGTCGTGGCGAAGGGCGTGAAACCCTCCCGCGCCAGGCCAGCGGCAGCGCTCATCAGCACCTGCTCCGCCATGCCCATTTGGTAGAAGCGATCCGGATGCTCCTGCGCGAAGACATGTAGGTCGGTGTATTTCGCAAGATCAGCCGTCAAACCCACGATCCCGAGCCGCTCGTGTGCCAATCTGGCAAGTGTGTGCCCAAACGGCGCGTTGCGGGTCGCAATGCCATCGGGCGCAATCGAGGCGATCATTGCCGACGTCGTTTTGCGCTCACCCGCGTTGACGGCGTGGCGCGGCGCGAACTTTGACAGCCTCAATGCGAACGTCCCCTCTCCAAAGCTTCGAGGGCCAACGTCCATTCATGCGGCTCGACCCGAATGAAGTGTGCAATGTCGCGGGATTCAAGGAACGGCACGCCCTTGGCCATGCGAGTGTCGCAGACGATGACACGCGGGCGAGGTTCCTTAAGCCCGCGCGCCAGATCGAAGGCCATGCGGACTGCCTCAATGTCGTTGCCGTCGACACGCTGTGCGTGCCAGCCGAACGCCTCGAACTTGTCGGTCACCGGCTCGGAGGAAAGCATCGCGGTCGATGGGCCGTCGGCTTGCTGATTGTTGAAGTCGACGATGGCGATGAGATTGTCGAGCCTGTGGTGTGCGGCCGACATCGCTGCTTCCCAGGTCGAGCCCTCGCCGAGCTCACCATCGGACATCAGATTGTAGACGAAACTGCCGCTCCGCTTGCGTTTCAGCCCCAGGCACATGCCGACGGCAATGCCAAGGCCGTGGCCGAGCGACCCGCCGGTGATCTCCATGCCGGGCGTATACGCCGCCATGCCGGACATCGGCATGCGGCTGTCGTCGGTGCCATAGGTTTCGAGCTCTTCCTCCGGGAGCACGCCCGCTTCGATCAGCGCGGCGTACAACGCGATCGCGTAGTGTCCGATCGACAGCAGGAAACGGTCGCGCCCCTCCCAACGCGTGTCGGTAGGCCGGTAACGAAGCGCATGGAAATAGGCGACGGCGAGCACGTCGGCGACCCCCAGAGCCTGTCCGACATAGCCCTGGCCCTGGACTTGACCCATGCGCACGGCATGCCGACGGATACGATAGGCACGTTCGGCAAGGCCGACATTGCTGCCGGCCCGAGGCATATCGATCTCCGTTGTCCCTTCAGCCATGGATCAGCATCCCACCATTGACGTCGATGACGGCGCCGGTGATGTAGCTGGCCAGATCGGACGCGAGGAAGAGATAGGCGCCCGCCACGTCGCGGGCATCGCCCAGCCGACTGAGCGGGATACCCTTGATGATATCGGCGCGCATGGCGTCGGTCAGTTTGTCACCGGTGATGTCGGTCTGGATGAGCCCGGGCGTGACACAGTTGATGCGGATGCCGTCGGGTCCGAATTCGCGCGCCATGGCCTTGGCAAGCCCGAGCACGCCCGCCTTGGCGGCCGAATAGTGTGGGCCGCCGAAGATGCCGCCGCCGCGCTGTGCGGAAACCGACGACATGCAGATGATCGATCCGCCGCCATTCTCGCGCATATGCGGGATGAAGGCCTGGCTGAGATAGAGAACGCCGCGCAGATTGACATCGAGGATCCGGTCCCAATCAGCGGGGCCGATATCCAGTGTCTTTACTGGCTGCGTGATCCCGGCAATGTTGCACAGCACGTCGACCTTGCCGAAGACCTCAGTCACTTCCGCAGCAGCTTTCTTGCAGGCATCGAGATCGGCGACATTGCAGGCGAGACCAATGTGCTCGGGCCCAAGCGACGCGGCTGCGTCACGGGCTTGTCCCTCATCGAGGTCAAGAATGGCAATGCGCGCGCCTTGCTCGGCCATCAGCGTTGCCGTGGAGCGGCCAATTCCTCTAGGGCTCGCGGCACCCGAAATCACCGCGGCCTTGCCCTTCAGCAACATGTCAAAGTCTCCTGCTGTTTACGCGACGAATGGTCTAAAGGCGGTAGTACCGGGCGGCGTTGTCGTGGAACAACGCAAGCCGCTGCTCATGGGGGTAAGCCTTCGTGATCTCCTTGAAGGCATTAACGATGGCGTCGAAGCTCGAGAACAGCTTGTCGACCGGAAAGTTCGTCGCGAACATGCTGCGGTCGACGCCGAACGCGGCGATCGCTTCCTCGACATAGGGACGGATCGATGCAGTGGTCCATCGCCAGTCGCCCATGCCGAGACCCGAGATCTTGCAGGAAACGTTCGGCGCCTGCGCCAACTTGTGCATGGCTTTTCTCCATGCCCCGAAATGTTCAGGGCCATCAACTTGCATTCCGGTGTGGTCGAGGATGATCTGGACGTCGGGAAAATCGTGCGCGAGCTCAAGGAACTCACCCATCTGCGGATAATAGAGCTGCAGGTCGAAACTCAGCCGGCGTTTCGCCAATTCGCCAAATC
The DNA here is from genome assembly GCF_020165315.1 of Mesorhizobium sp. BR115XR7A. NCBI lineage: Bacteria > Pseudomonadati > Pseudomonadota > Alphaproteobacteria > Hyphomicrobiales > Phyllobacteriaceae > Mesorhizobium > Mesorhizobium sp. BR115XR7A. The sequence goes on along the minus strand of NZ_JAIUHW010000022.1, from coordinate 25,878 downwards.
CTAGCCGCCATTGTGGCGTCCGGCTCACTTCAGGCCGGGCCTGATACGTCTTGGCGGAGTCGGGATGGTAATTCATCGACTGCCGGATACCCCTGAAGTTCGGATACTCCATGTGCTGGTCGAGAAGGTCGCCCACATCGGGTTTGGAGAGGTCGGCATAACCGACGATGCCGTGGGGAAACCCACGCTTGTTCGCGATCTCCTGCAACCAGCGAGTCTCCCCCACTGGATCGCTGGGATTGAACCCCACATCGAGATGCACCGATTTGACCAGGTTCTGGTTCCTAGCGTCTTCCAGATAGTCATCGAGAAGGTAGCTTTTTCGGATCGCCTCGTAGTCACCGAAAACCGACGGCTTAACCCCGTCGGTCAGCCAGGGATAGTAATTGGTCTCCAGGTCCCACAGATGATGGTGCGGATCGATGAACGGCAGCTCGGCCACGGTCGGGATTCCTCGCTCGGGTTCAGGACCCGCCAGCTAGCCGGCGGGTCCACTGGGTGGCGGTCAGTTGCTCGGGGGGAAAACGCGGGCGATGACCTTCTTGGCCTCAGGACTGTCGACCTTGTCGGCGGTAACAAGAGGCATGACCAATGCCATGTCCTGGGTCACCGGCGCGCCCGTCAGTGCGTTGTAGACCTGTTGGGTTCCGTCGATACCTTGGCCCACAGCCTCCTGGAAGAAGATGCCCTGGATCGCCCCCTTCTTGAGCAGCGCAATCGTGGTTGGCGAGCCGTCGGCGACGGTAATGCCGATCTTGCCGTTCAGGCCACGGGTTTCGACCACCTTGGCGGCCCCGGTGCCAGCTTCGTCATACATGCCGTAAATGGCCTTGATGTCGGGATTGGCCGTCAAGAGGTCATTTGCCTGGGTTACAGCTTCGCTGATCGTCAGGCCCCGCGTCTCCAGCATTTGGACGAGGTCGCAGCCTGCAGCCGCGAACGCCTCCTTGGCGCCTTTGAGGTACTTCTGCGCATTCTCCCGATCCTGCGGCAAGGACAGCATGCCGACCTTCTTGCTGCCACGCTCCTTGGCGAGCTCGCAGGTGAATTTCGCTTGCGCTTTGCCGGTCTCATAGTTGTTCGCGGTGACCGAGGACGTATAGTTCGTGAGGCCCGGCTGTGGCCCGATGCCGGCAAAGGCGATCGGCACTTTCTGCTTCGCCAGATAGTCGAGCAGCGGTGGTGTCGACGTCGAGCTGACAGGGCCGATCACAATGGCCGAGACACCTTTGGTGACGGCTGTCCTGGCATTGTCCATCTGCTTGGCAGGCGAATTCTCCGACGTATACTCGACATAGTCCATGCCGAGTTCCTTGGCCTTCTCCTTCACGCCGTAGCCGACCCATTGCCAGTAAGAGATGTCCAGCGATGGGGCGATATAGGCGACGGTCTTCTTGTCTTCAGCGTATGATGCGCTGGACAGTGCGGCCGCTGCCAATGCTGCAAGCAGGATTGTCTTCATTTTCATTTTGGTTCCTCCCGTTGATGATCTAGATTCGGTTCTTGTTGCTGAAGCGGTCGATCAGAACCGCGAGCAGGATTGCGGCGCCTGTGACGGACCCCTGCCAGAAGCTGTTCACGCCGATGAGGTTCACGCCGTTCTGGATGCAGGTGATCATCAGCGCGCCGAGCACAGCGCCGATCGCACTGCCCGTCCCGCCAAAGAGGCTTGCCCCGCCGATGACGACGGCGGCAATCGCCTGCAGCATCAGGCTGGCGCCGGCCGTGGCTTCGGCGTTAAGGATGTAACTAACGGTCAGCAGCCCGGCGAAAGAGGCAAGCAGGCTCGATGCGACGTAGGCCGCGAACTTGATGCGCAGAACCGGGATGCCGAGCAGTCGGGCAGCAATTGCCGACGAGCCGACGGCATAGAACCAGCGTCCGACGACGACCTTGCGCAGCACGTATTCCAGCGCGACCATCAATACGATGCAGAACAGAAGATGGTTGGGTATGCCGGGAATGATCTCGCCCGAATTTAGGAGCCAGAAATCCGGCGCACCGATCGGCATCGAGCGACCATTGGTGACGATGAAGGCAAGGCTGCCCGCCACCGCGTAGGTGATGAGGGTGACGACGAAAGGCGCGAGCCCAACGACCGTGACCAGAAGACCATTGATCGACCCGAACACAAGGCCGACCGCCAGGCCGGCAGCGCTCGCGGTCAGTCCATCAGCGCCACTGGCCATCGCCAGCGCGGTTACCATTCCGGTGAGGGAGAAAACTGAGCCGACCGAAAGATCGATGCCGCCGGTGACAACGACCAGCAAAACACCAAGCGACATAATGATTAGAGGCGCGGCGGCCTGAATAATGTTTTGCAAATTGCCCATGCTGAGTGCGGCGGGCACGAACATGCCGACGGCCAGCAGCAGGACGACGATTGCCGCGGCAATCGCGACTTCGGTGCGGTACGAAAAGAGAACTGCTGGGACGCGGAACCTGGTGGTCCGGAGCTTGTTGGTTGTCGTGGTGCCGTTGGTTGCGTCGGTCATGCGGCCATCCCCGTCAGTTCGGCGAGCCCGCCTTCGGTATAGCGATCCTCAGGCAGAAATCCCTTTGGCCGCCCATCGGTGTCGAAGGCGAAGATGGCGTCGCAAAGCTCGAGCAGTTCGACGTTCTCGGTCGACCACCAGATGATGATCGCGCCGGCGTCGGCCATCTGCCGGATCAAGCCGTAAATGTCATGTTTGGTGCCGATGTCGACGCCACGCGTTGGCTCTTCCAGCACCACCATGCGCAGCGGCAGCCCAAGCAAGCGTGCGACCAGAAGCTTCTGCTGATTGCCGCCGGACAGCGAGGCCGGCAGGTCCCAAATCGAGCCGGCTTTCAACTTCAGCGCCGACACGAGATCGCGACATTCCTGCCTCTCGGCCGCGGCGACGATCCGCCGCCTCTCGCGAACCCTGCGCGCTGCGAGCACGTTGTCGACGATCGGAAGCTGCGAAAGGATACCCTTGGTCGCCCGGTCGCCCGAGACAAAGCCTATGCCGGCGCGCGCCGCTGCCGCCGGGGACGGGAAGCGGTCCCCGAAGCCTTCGCCGGAGAGGCGCCAACCAGCGCCGGGTCCCGCGCCCACAAGGGCAGCAATGAGACCGGTCGGACCCGCGGGTGCGCCGGCCAGTCCCAGGATGGTGCCGGACAAAATTGAGATCCGGACGTCGCCTGGGCCAAGGAGTTCGATTGGTGAGCCCTGGCGGGGGTTCTGCTGCGGGTTGCGGTGCGTGGCCTGACGCTGCGTGGGTTGTCCCATCTGCTGGACGATCTCCCCGTCGCTGAGCGAGGCGAGGGGCGCGGCATTCGCGATGGTGACGCCATCGCGCAAAATAGTGCAGACGTCGCAGAGCTCTCGGATTTCCCGCATACGGTGAGACACAAAGACGATGCCGATGCCTTCCTCGCGCACCAGCCGCTTCAGCACCGAGAAGAGTTTGGCCGTCTCGCCGGCGGTGAGATTGGCCGTGGGCTCGTCGAGAAGCAGCACTTCCGCTCCAGTAGAAAGCGCACGAGCGATCTCGACGATCTGGCCCTCATGAAGCGACAATTTGCGTGCCGGCAAATCGATGATTTCTTCGCCGATCGCTGGGTCGATCAGGCGGAGCGCACCAAGCGCAATTTCGCGCATGCGGCGACGGCTGATCAGCGACCAGCCTGACCTGGCATGCACAATGCCGATATTTTCCGCCACCGATAGCTCGGGCAACAGCGCCAGCTCCTGATGCACCACAGCGATGATCGGGCTGGTGCGGTCGGCCTTCGACGAGCGCAGGTCAATCCCACCGGCATCGCGCGAGGTCAGCCCCGTGATGATGCGGATGAGGGTGCTCTTGCCGGCGCCGTTGCCGCCCAGGAGCGCATGGATTTCGCCAGCCCGGACCTGAAAACTGACGCCCCGAAGGACCCGCGTCGCGCCGTAGCTCTTCTCGACGTTGGAAGCTTCGATCAGCGTCTTCCTGGCTGATGCCAGCCCAACGCCCGGTAAATTGCCGGTAGTGCCCAAGCTTTGAGCTGAACCCGGTTCCATCCTCTATCTCCTCCCAATACCGAAGGATCATGCGACCGATTGACATTCGGCTCAATTCTCGTTTCTTAACATTTTGTGTAGCTAAGCTTAACTGACGAGCACGATGTCGGATTTCAAGTTCAATTCCATGACCCATTTCGAGGCGGTCGCGCGTCTCGGAGGCGTGGCGAAGGCCGCGCAGGAATTGCGCGTGACACCTTCGGCGGTCAGCCAGCAACTGCGGTTGCTCGAACACCAGCTCGGGGTGCGGCTTTTTCAACGCGAGAAGCGTCATCTTTCGCTCACGATCGACGGCGAGCGGCTCTTTCAGACCACCACCCAGGCTTTCGAATCCATCCGCGAGGTGCGCAACGCCATCGTGCGGCAGCGTGAGAGCTTCCAGCTCAGCATCCGTGTCAGTCCTTCTTTCGGTGAGAAGTGGCTGGCACCGCGCTTGGCCGAGTTCAGCAAGGACTATCCGAGCTGGAATTTGCGGGTCGACGCGACACCCAACTTCTCCGACTTCGAAACGGAGGTCATCGATCTCGATCTTCGTTACGGCGACGGCGGCTGGGCCGGCCTCTATTCCGATTGCGTCGTCAACGACTTGATCCTGCCGATGTGCTCGCCTTCCTATCTTGCCGAACTGCACGCGATCTCGCCGGATCCGCGCGAGCAGCTTCGCCATGCGCGATTGATCGACAGTGTGAAGGCCTATTTCCGTTGGGATTACTGGCTGCCGCGCAACGCCATCCAGGGGGCCCGCATGACCTATCCCTATCGTTTTGACCGTTCATCGATGTCGGTTCAGTTGGCTAAGGATGGGGCAGGCGTGGTCCTGGAGAGCACATCGATCGCATTCGAGGACCTGGTGTCGGGCTCCCTGGTGCCGGTCTCAACCGAGTTCGACGTCATAGAGTTTCCGGGCTATTGGCTGGTCTGTCCTTCGCGGCATATGAACCGGCGCGCGGTTCGCCTGTTTTCGGAATGGGTGTCACGGATCGGAAAGCGTGATACCGATCTGGCTCGCCATTTTCTGTTGGAGAAGCAACTCCACATATCGTTCGAGCGACGGCCGCATTTCGGCGCGCAGGATGACAGAGCCACACCAATGGCGTGATACAACAATGTTGATCCCGTATTAGAGTTTTTCAGAACGGCCAAGTTGACCTTGTGCGCATGGCGACAATAACGTTCTCAGCAGGTCGAGGCGCACCATGCGGTGGTCCTGTCGCAAGGAGGCAAAGCCAATTCCACCGAAACAGGAGGTCATAATACGCACGAAGTCGACCGGATATCTTTCCGCCTCCGTGGTGGCTATCTGAAATCCCGACACGCCGACCGTGGTCTGCGGGCGGGTTCATTGGGGCAAAGGCCCTAAATCGAATGAGTATCGCAGGGCGGCCGAGCAAATTCGGGCTGTGACGAAGATGCCTAGGAACCTTCTGGAAAGACTGACAGGATTTTTTCTCTCGGCCGAGCTGCACCGCTATCGGCTCGGCCGCGTGCGCGAAAGCAGTTGAACGATGTGCTGAAGTTCGGCTTTCATGACGGGCGTAGCCGAACCGGAATGCCTCGGGCGCGTTCGCGGGGTCGAGTGCAAAGCGAATCCCGGGCGTGATGGCAAGGCCCGCGCTGGCCGCGTTCGCGGCCCAGGTTTCCCCGCTCAGCCCGTTTCGCAGGCGCAACCAGAGTGCCAGGCCACCCGCCGGGAGGTCGAACATGACATCGTCGCCGAGATGCCGGCTGGCTTCCTCGGCCAGGAGATCACGCCGCGACGCGTAGATGCGTCGGGCCTTGCGGGTGCCGTTGCAACACTCCGTCTCCAATCAGCCTGGCCAGGGCTTGTTCGAGTGGGAAATCTCCCTGGCGGTCGATGGCCTCTCGCCGGTCGGCTATACGCGCCAGGATGTTCGGCCGCGCGGTTATATATCCGATCCGGATAGCGGGTGTGAGCAGCTTGGACAGGGAGCCGACATAGACGGTGGGCTGTTCCGGGTGCGCCCGTGCGGCTAGCGGCAGCACGGGTCGTCCTTCGAATCGGTATTCGTGATCATAGTCGTCCTCGATGACGACCAGTCCACGCTTTCGCGCGATGTCGAGCAGTTTTAGCCGGCGACCGGCACCGAGCGTCGGGTATTGATGGTGTGGCGTGACATAGATCGCTTTCGGGGCCGTTTCCTGCTGGGCGATATTTTCGAGTTGCGTGACGTCGATACCCTGGGTGTCAACTGGTACGGCGATGATTCTGGCGCCTGCTGCCCGAAACGCCGTCCACCAGAGGATAGCCTGGCACCTCCACGGCAATGGCTTGGCCAGGGTCAATAACCGCAGCCGCTGCCAGGAACAGCCCCATCTGGCTGCCCCTTGTCACCAGTATCTCATCAGGCGAGGCCGCAAGTCCACGATCGCTTGCTAGATAATCGGCAAGTGCCAGCCGCAGGACGCGCGCACCACGTGGATCGCCGTATCCAGCGTCGGACGCAAAAGTGCTGGACTGACCAGAAACTCGGGACGGCTTATTGGAGGATGCTGGGGACATATTGGCAGGCTCGCTTTAGCAACCCTATTGCAGAGTCCACCGGGCCGCCGGCGACATAATCAAGGGGCACTCGCATAGGACAAGCCGGTGTTTGGTTTCTCCCGGATCATCTGCGATTTAAATCAAATCCGTCTGTGGATATTGACGATTGCGTGACCCTCACCTCGTAGACGGCTAACGCGGGCGGCAACTGAGAGGGTCATATGACAAGCGATTTTTCTGCCGCGCGAGTGCATCTAGATCGAGCGTATCATTATCTGCGAGGCGATGACCCGATGAGCCAGAGGGGGCGCGAAGCCTTGGATCTGCTAATTGAGGCAGTTGCCGTCGAGGAGTTCAAGCAGCCGAGCCAAAACGCGCAGGTGCTAATGTTTCCGATTGGGCGCCGCTTCTGAGGCGATCTCCATGGCGGTAACCATCAACGTGATGTGCAAACATTCTCAGTGCCCGCCAATGCATGAGCCGAGTCGGCAATCGAATGGGAGTCCGAAGCCTGTCGCTCGCAATCTTCCGAATTTCGCTGCGCCAATTGTCATCGGCGGCAGCTATTCCGGAAAGGCCGCCGCCCGGCAGTTCCGCCAGGTTCTGGTGACCGACGCCGGTTTACGGCGGAACGCTTTTTGCCAGCCATTCGCCTGCCTTCCTGTCCCAGGACGGCGTCGATCCGGCCGAGATCACGGAACGGTCGCCTGAATAGCTTTCGCGCTGCGCGACGCGCTGGTACTACGGAACGGCCGAACGGGTGAGGGGAGCCGCGACGGTTTCGGGTCCTACTCGCCGACGGCCCTCAGCGGAGGGAGTCTTTTCGCTGCCGGCGTTTCAGATGCGCCGCCAAGGGTCAATGGTTGGCGGAGAATGGGGAAACAGCGTTCCACCGACCCTGCTGTATGGCTGTGAACTTAATCCGGACGGCTCGGCGTGATTGGTGCCGATCCTGCTCGGTCCACCAGGCACTTCGTCTGTCCGAATGAGGAGGCGGCCGCTGCTTTGCCCTGCGGGGCGAATGCCCATTTTCCCATAATCATTGCATATATCAGCGCTAGGAAGGTCCAAATTGGAAACGAAAAAATGGGGCGAGGCTTATGATGTTGAGCTGTAGCCGAGGCAAATCGCCTGCACAGCTTTTCCGCTATCTATCGGCCAAGTGGCCTGCGGCGTTCAATCCGAAAGCGCCCAGGCCGCTCAAGATCGGCATCCATCGTGACATTCGAGTGCTCGACGGCGAACTGTCTGATGATGAATTGAGGAGAGCCCTGCTGGCGTATACCAAGATGGCCAGATACTTGGCAAGACTGGATGCCGGCGCCGCACGGATCGATCTCAATGGCAAGCCGGCCGGCATGGTCTCGGATGCGGACGCGGCGACCGCCAAGGCTTTACTTTGCGCCCGCAAGGACAAACAAAAGAGCAAGCAAACGCCGGAGCCAAGGGCAGAGCCTCAAGCGCTACCCAAACCAAAACCGAAGCGAACCGCCGTGTTCAAGGCGAAGAATACGGCCGACAGCCCGACCGGCGTAGTCGTTGAGACCAAGCGTCGCCGGTCATTCCGAAAGCCGATGACTTGATCGCCGCTGAGCGATGGCTCTTGTCGACCGGGACAGCCCCTCGGGGTCGGAGCACATGGCGCCCGCGCCAATCCAAATTGCCGCGATCGCAATGGAGCTGCCGCATGCGCGAAAAACGGACCGGTCGGTCATCCCTTCTTCGAGATGAACGAAGGCCGGACGCTATTCCGATGTCGTTCTGGCCGGCCCAGATTGACTGTGGCCATACTGCTGCTCGACCTCCTCCCAAGTGAGGACCTTGGAAAGAATGGGAAGCATTTGGCAATTCAGCGCGCAGGCCTGGCAGCGCCAGCTTCTGCCAGGCGATCGCCCTCAGGCGTGGCGGCAGGTTGAACCCGAGCAGGCGGCAAAAGGGACGCCGAGGGCGCTCTGGCCATGGCTGTCGACATATTGGCGCTGGATCTCCACGTTGGTGTAATGTCGCAGCAAGACCTTGGTCATCGCCGCGACCTCCGAAGACGAACAGCGCTTGAGCTGCGAGAAAATGCAGGTCGAGCCCTTTTCGACATGCCAGTAGATCATCACGGCGCGACCGCCATAGCGGACATGCCATTCCGTCATCAGGTTGCCGTCCCAAGCGCCGAACTTCTTGGGCCGTGCCGGCTTCGCCCCAGATGGCGGTGTTGCGGATCGCCTGTGTTGCATTGGCAACGAGCCCGCAAGCCGCCTCGAGCGCGCCCGGAGCAAGCACGTGACCCCTGAGCCAACCAGGAGCCCCTCCTATGGGGCAATACGGTCAGGTCGCCTGCCATCATTCCACGACAGGACAACTAATAAAGAAGGTGTCGCCGGTCTGGCGTCTGACGACCGTATACTATCCGACACTGTTTTGTCGCCTTTGTTGGGTCCGCGACACCGGGCTATTTCATCGAGCTCTTGTCTGCCTCAGGCTAATCCCCTGAAAAGCAATCACAATGTTTTTCTTCTGCTGGGTCGGCCAAATTGGCACGAGTTTTGAAACTCCTTCGTTGGGAGCCGGGAGCCGACGACCGATCTTCATTTCGTGGATGACACCGCGATCGATGGAACGAAGAAAGAAAAGCATAATGTCAAATCCGCATCAGATAGCATCCTATGGCAAGGGGGCCTTGGCGAAACCGCCCGTACCCAAACAGGCTGCCAACCTTGTCGACGCTTGCGCAGGAAATCTTGATGGCCGGCTGCGACTCAAGGGCCCACCACACTCGCCTTAATCCTGAACTCGAAGGCGCAGGATAAAGTTCTGCATCTCGCCGCGCGGTATGCCTAGACAGTTACACGTTGGCCGATCTTGACATCGAGTCGGGCTACTCCCCGGAGGACGTCTACGTGCCGTCGTAATCATTCGCTGCCCGCAGCGCCTTCCGCCCTTCCATCGCTTAGAGAGTGAAGTGCCACCATGTCCGAACAACCCTTGCCGACGCTGCCGATGTGGCGCGTCGATCACATCGAGCCCTCGCCTGAGATGTTGGCGCTACGCGCCAACGGTCCGATCCACCGCGTACGCTTCCCGTCCGGGCACGAAGGCTGGTGGGTGACAGGCTACGACGAGGCCAAGGCGGCGCTGTCCGACGCGGCGTTCCGGCCCGCGGGAATGCCGCCGGCGGCATTCACCCCGGATTCGGTGATTCTCGGTTCGCCGGGGTGGCTGGTCTCGCACGAGGGGGGCGAGCATGCCCGGTTACGCACGATCGTGGCGCCGGCCTTCAGCAACCGCAGGGTGAAGCTGCTCGCGCAGCAGGTCGAGGCGATCGCCGCGCAATTGTTCGAGACGCTGGCGGCCCAGCCCCAGCCCGCCGACCTGAGGCGCCACCTCTCCTTTCCGCTGCCGGCCATGGTCATCAGCGCGCTGATGGGCGTGCTCTACGAGGATCACGCCTTTTTCGCCGGGCTGTCCGACGAAGTGATGACGCACCAGCATGAAAGCGGCCCGCGCAGCGCGTCGCGCCTGGCCTGGGAAGAACTGCGCGCCTACATTCGCGGCAAGATGTGGGACAAGCGCCAGGATCCGGGCGACAACCTGCTGACGGATCTGCTCGCGGCGGTCGAGCAGGGCAATGCGACCGAGGAAGAGGCGATCGGCCTGGCGGCGGGCATGCTGGTGGCGGGGCACGAGAGCACCGTCGCGCAGATCGAATTCGGCCTGCTGGCCATGTTCCGCCATCCGCAACAGCGCGAACGCCTAGTCGGCGATCCATCCCTGGTGGACAAGGCGGTGGAGGAAATCCTGCGCATGTACCCGCCGGGCGCGGGCTGGGACGGCATCATGCGCTATCCGAGGACCGACGTGACTATCGCGGGCGTGCATATTCCCGCGGAGAGCAAGGTGCTGGTCGGCCTGCCGGCGACGTCGTTCGATCCGCGCCATTTCGACGACCCGGAAATCTTCGACATCGGACGCGACGAAAATCCGCACCTGACGTTTTCGCACGGGCCGCACTATTGCATCGGCATGGCGCTGGCCAGGCTGGAACTCAAGGTGGTGGTCGGCTCGATCTTCCAGCGCTTTCCCGCGCTGCGCCTGGCCGTGGCGCCCGAAGAACTGAAGTTGCGCAAGGAGATCATCACTGGCGGGTTCGAGGAGTTCCCGGTGCTCTGGTGACGCGCGGACGCCGCCCGGAATCGCGATCTTCTCCGCAATTTGCCGGCGCGCCTAGCACGCGCCGGTCAGATCAGCCAGCCAACAGGTAACCAAGATGGACGTGCAAGAAACCACGGCAGCATGCCGGGACGCCTTCGCCGAACTTGCGTCGCCAGCGTGTATCCAAGACCCGTATACGTTCATGCGGTGGTTGCGCGAGCACGATCCGGTGCATCGTGCGGCGTCGGGCCTCTTTCTGTTGAGCCGCCACGCCGACATCTACTGGGCGCTCAAGGCCACGGGCGATGTGTTTCGGGGACCGGCGCCGGGCGAACTGGCGCGCTATTTCCCGCGTGCGGAGACCAGCCTGTCACTCAATCTCCTCGCGTCCACGCTAGCGATGAAGGAACCACCGACGCATACGCGTCTGCGCCGGCTGATCTCGCGCGATTTCACCATGCGCCAGATCGACAACCTGCGGCCGAGCATCGCGCGCATCGTCGCGGCGCGCCTGGACGGCATGGCGCCCGCGCTGGAGCGCGGGGATGCGGTGGACCTGCATTGGGAATTCGCGCTGGCCTTGCCCATGCTGGTCTTCGCCGAACTGTTCGGCATGCCCCAGGACGACATGTTCGGGCTGGCCGCCGGCATCGGCGCCATTCTGGAAGGCCTGAGCCCACGCGCCAGTGATCCCCAGCTCGCCGCGGCGGACGCGGCCAGCGCCAGGGTGCAGACCTACTTCGGCGATCTCATACAGCGCAAGCGCACTGATCCCCGCAACGACATCGTGTCGATGGTGGTCGGCGCACACGACGAGGATGCCGACACGCTGTCGGATGCGGAGTTGATCAGCATGCTGTGGGGCATGCTGCTGGGCGGCTTCGCCACCACTGCTGCGACCATCGACCATGCGGTCCTGGCGATGCTGGCGTATCCCGAACAGCGGCACTGGCTGCAGGGAGACGCCGTGGGGGTGAAGGCATTCGTCGAAGAAGTCCTGCGCTGCGACGCGCCTGCCATGTTCAGCTCCATTCCGCGTATCGCCCAGCGCGACATCGAACTGGGCGGCGTGGTGATCCCGAAGAACGCGGACGTGCGCGTGCTGATCGCGGCCGGCAATCGCGACCCGGACGCCTTCGCCGATCCCGACCGCTTCAATCCCGCGCGGTTCTACGGCACCACTCCTGGCATGTCGACCGATGGGAAGATCATGCTGAGCTTCGGCCACGGCATCCACTTCTGCCTCGGTGCGCAACTGGCCCGGGTGCAGTTGGCCGAGAGCCTGCCGCGGATCGAGGCGCGCTTCCCCACGCTGGCATTGGCCGAGCAGCCGACCCGGGAGCCATCCGCGTTCCTCAGGACGTTCCGCGCGCTGCCGGTGCGACTGCATGCTCAGGGGGGCTGAGATGCGCGTCGTGATCGATCAGGATCTATGCGGAACCACCGGGCAGTGTGTGCTGACGCTGCCGGGCACCTTTCGCCAGCGCGAACCGGACGGCGTGGCGGAAGTGTGCGTGGCGACGGTCCCGCAGGCGCTGCACGCCGCCGCGCGGCTCGCGGCCAGCCAGTGTCCGGTCGCCGCCATTCGGGTCATCGAAAGCGACGCTGGCGAGCGCGCCAGCGCCGACCCTGCGCCTTCTCCGGCGCAGGCTGAGCGGCATGCCGCGAAAGACCAACGCAACCCAGGAGGACGGTTTGAAGGCAAGGTGGCCGTGGTGACCGGCGCCGGCGCCGGCATCGGCAAGGCATGCGCCCTCGCCATCGCGCGCGAGGGCGGCAGAGTGGTGGTGGCCGACATTGATGGCTCGGCGGCCGTCGCCTGCACCGCGCAGATCGCGGCCGAAGCGGGCCACGCGCTGGCCCTGGCCATGGACATCGCCGATGCGCAGGCGGTGGCAGCGCTGTTCGAGACGGCGGAGCGGCACTTCGGTGGGGTCGACCTGCTGGTGAACAACGCGAGCGCCATGCATCTGACACCGCGCGACCGCACGATCCTCGACCTGGACCTGGCGGTCTGGGATCAGACCATGGCGACCAATCTGCGCGGCACGCTGCTCTGCTGCCGGCAGGCCATCCCACGAATGATCGCCCGCGGCGGTGGCGCGATCGTCAACATGTCGTCGTGCCAGGGGCTCAGCGGTGACACCGCGCAGACGTCCTACGCCGCGTCGAAGGCGGCGATGAACATGCTGTCGGCCTCGCTCGCCACCCAGTACGGTCATGCGCAGATCCGCTGCAACGCGGTTGCGCCGGGTCTCATCATGACCGAGCGTCTCCTCGCCAAGCTGGACGAGTGCATGCAACGGCATCTGAGCCGGCACCAACTCCTGCAGCGCGTCGGCCGCCCCGAGGACGTGGCCGCGCTGGTGGCGTTCCTGCTCTCCGACGATGCTGCGTTCATCACCGGCCAGGTCCTGTGCATCGACGGCGGCATGCTGGCGCATGTGCCGACGTACGCCGACGGTGGCAACAGCCGCGCCGCGCGGCCTGCCGGCGACACCGCCAAAGCGGCCGCGGGGCCGCGCTGCTGATGGACATGCTGCTCAACCCGCTGGACCGTCGGCACCGGCTGCGGGACGACATCCCGGTCGTGCCCGGCGCTTTCCCCCTGGTCGGACATCTTCCCGCCATCGTATGCGACCTGCCGCGCCTGCTGCGGCGCGCGGAACGGACGTTGGGCAGCCACTTCTGGCTGGATTTCGGCCCTGCCGGACACCTGATGACCTGCGTGGATCCGGATGCGTTTGCACTGCTCCGGCACAAGGACGTGTCCTCGGCGCTGATCGAAGAGATCGCGCCCGAATTGCTTGGCGGAACGTTGGTCGCCCAGGACGGCGGCGCGCACCGGCAGGCGCGCGACGCGATCAAGGCGGCGTTCCTGCCCAAGGGGCTGACCCAAGCCGGCATCGGCAACCTGTTCGCGCCCGTCATCCAGGCGCGGGTGCAGGCGTGGCGCGACCGCGGCGACGTAACCATCCTGCGCGAGACCGGCGACCTGATGCTCAAGCTCATCTTCAGCCTCATGGGAATCCCAGCGCAGGACTTGCCGGGATGGCATCGCAAATACCGGCAACTGCTGCAGTTGATCGTCGCGCCCCCGGTCGACCTGCCCGGACTCCCCTTGCGGCGCGGCCGCGCCGCCCGCGACTGGATCGACGCGCAGTTGCGCCAGTTCGTCCGCGACGCGCGCGCGCATGCCGCGCGCACTGGGTTGATCAATGACATGGTGAGCGCCTTCGATCGCGGCGACGATGCGCTCTCCGACGACGTCCTGGTCGCCAATATCCGCTTGCTGCTGCTTGCCGGCCACGACACCACCGCCTCGACGATGGCCTGGATGGTGATCGAGCTGGCGCGGCAGCCTGGGCTGTGGGACGCCCTGGTCGAGGAGGCGCAACGCGTGGGCGCGGTGCCGACCCGGCACGCGGACCTGGCGCAGTGTCCGGTCGCCGAGGCGCTGTTCCGCGAGACGCTGCGCGTGCATCCGGCGACCACGCTCCTGCCGCGTCGCGCGCTGCAGGAATTGCAACTCGGCCAACGGCGCATTCCTGCGGGCACCCATCTGTGCATCCCGCTGCTGCATTTCTCGACCTCTGCGCTGCTGCACGAGGCGCCTGATCAGTTCCGCCTGGCACGGTGGCTGCAACGCACGGAGCCGATCCGGCCGGTGGACATGCTGCAGTTCGGTACCGGCCCACACGTCTGCATCGGTTACCACCTGGTATGGCTGGAAATGGTGCAGTTCTGCATCGCCTTGGCACTGACCATGCACAAGGCCGGGGTGCGGCCGCGGTTGCTGAGCGCCGTCGAAAAAGGTCGGCGCTATTTCCCGACCGCACATCCGTCCATGAAAATCCGCATCGGATTCTCATGAGCTGGCATCGCATGCCCCGTGTGGCGAGGCAGCTGCGCCGGCGACGCGCGGCAATGCTGCACTTGGCGCGCGCGCTCGGTGCGACGCCGCCAACACCGCGGCGGCTCGGACGCTCGCCGTGGCCGTGCCAGGTACAAGGACATGAACGACATGCAGACCGATTCCACGCTACACGACGACGCGCAGGCGCGTGGCGCATCCGGCAGGCTGCCGCCGGAGATCTGGATGCAGGACGGCGCAAGGCGGGTCGAACAGGCGCTGGCGCGTCTTCTCTGCGCCGAAGACGACGGTGAGACCGAGCTGATGGCGGCGATGCGCTACGCCACCTTGCATGGCGGAAAGCGCACTCGCGCCTTGCTCTGTCTGGCTACCGGCGCACTGGCCGACACGCCGGCGCCCATGCTCGACGATGTCGGCGCCGCCATCGAGATGATGCACGCCTGTACCCTGGTCCACGACGACCTGCCCGCAATGGACGATGACGTGCTTCGCCGCGGCCTTCCGACCGTGCACGTCAAGTTCGGCGAAGCCACTGCGATCCTGGTCGGCGATGCGCTGCAGGCGCACGCCTTCCTGACCCTGGCGAGCCTGGATGCGCCGGGCGACAACCGTATCGCGCTCGTGCGCGAACTGGCGCAGGCGGTGTCCGCCGAGGGTGCCGCAGGCGGGCAGGCCATGGATCTGTCGCTGGTAGGAAAGCACGTCGAGCTGGACAGGATCGTGGCGATGCACCGGATGAAGAGCGGAGCACTAGTGCGCGCGTCCGTTCGCATGGGCGCGCTATGCGCCATCGCGGAGGATGCCGCCCACGCTGCGCTGTACTGTGCGCTCGATCGCTACTCCGCCTGTTTCGGCCTGGCGTTACAGGTGGTCGACGACATTCTCGACGCGACAGCGGATACCGCGACGTTGGGCAAGACCCCCGGCAAGGACGCGGCGGCGCAGAAGCCGACCTGTGCGTCGATCATGGGGCTGCAGGCAGCGCGCCAGTTGGCGCTGGATCTGTTGCGCGACGCCGGGGAGGCCATCGCCCCGCTGGGAACGCGTGCGGAACGGTTGGCGCAGATGCTGCAGCGGGCCAACGCGTATCTGTTCAAGCACGCGCCATGCGCATGAGCGCGCCCGTCCGCATGGAGTCGCCCCTGTGCCGCTGCGATCGATCGGCCGGCGTGAGCGGTGCATGCTGCACTGTGTCCAAGTCGGCGGCGGCGATCGCAGCGGTTGCCCAGCACGGCCGCGGCTCACGCGGCGCGCTGCGCGCAAGCCTATGCGGCGGACCGGCCCCAGCATGGGGCGCGTCGCCGCGCCGGAGCAGGGCGGCCGTCCGGCGCTGCCCGTGCGCCGGGCCGCGACGGGCCTGCGGCGACGTGCGCGGCGTCTGCCCGATCCAGGTTCCCGTCAACTGTCTGCAGAAGGAACATACCGCGTGAACGCGCTGTCCGAACAGATCCTTTCCGAATTGCGCCACCTGCTGATCGAGATGAGCGACGGCGGCAGCGTCGGTCCGTCCGTCTACGACACGGCGCGAGCTCTGCAGTTCCACGGCAACGTCACCGGTCGGCAGGACGCATACGCGTGGCTCATCGCGCAACAACAGGCCGATGGCGGATGGGGAAGCGCGGACTTCCCGCTGTTCCGCCATGCGCCCACCTGGGCGGCGTTGCTGACATTGCAGCGTGCCGATCCTCTTCCCGGCGCGGCCGACGCAGTCCAGGCTGCAACCCGGTTCCTCGAGCGCCAGCCCGATCCCTACGCGCATTCGGTGCCGGAGGACGCGCCGATCGGCGCGGAGCTGATCCTGCCGCAGTTGTGCGGCGAGGCCGCATCCTTGCTGGGCGGCGTGGGGTTTCCGCGCCACCCGGCGCTGTTGCCGTTGCGGCAGGCGTGCCTTGTCAAGTTGGGGGCGGTGGCGACGTTGCCGAGCGGCCATCCGTTGCTGCACTCCTGGGAAGCCTGGGGAACGTCGCCGACCACCGCATGCCCCGACGACGACGGCAGCATTGGCATCAGTCCGGCGGCCACCGCCGCGTGGCGTGCGCACGCCGTAACACATGGGAGCACGCCGCAGGTCGGGCGCACCGACGCGTATCTGCAGGCGGCATCGCGGGCGACGCGCAGCGGCATCGAAGGTGTCGTTCCCAACGTCTGGCCGATCAATGTGTTCGAGCCATGCTGGTCGCTGTACACCCTGCATCTGGCCGGGCTGTTCGCGCATCCCGCGTTCGCCGATGCCGTGCGCGTGATCGTCGCGCAGCTCGACGCCCGCATGGGCGTGCGCGGTCTGGGCCCGGCCTTGCACTTCGCAGCCGATGCCGACGACACCTCCGTTGCGTTGTGCGTCCTGCGCCTTGCAGGTCGCGACCCGCCGGTCGATGCGCTGCGCGATTTCGAAATCGGCGAGCTATTCGTCACCTTCCCCGGCGAGCGCAATGCCTCGGTGTCGACCAACATCCATGCCCTGCATGCGTTGCGACTGTTGGGAAAGCCCGCCGCCGGCACCAGCTACTACGTCGAGGCCAATCGCAACCCGCACGGTCTATGGGACAACGAAAAATGGCACGTTTCGTGGCTGTATCCCACCGCGCATGCGGTCGCTGCGCTGGCGCAAGGCAAGCCCCAGTGGCGCGACGAGCGCGCGCTGGCGGCGCTGCTGCAGGCGCAGCGCGATGACGGCGGCTGGGGCGCCGGTCGCGCGTCCTCATTTGAGGAAACCGCCTATGCGCTGTTCGCGTTGCACGTCATGGACGGGAGCGAAGAGCCGACAGGGCGCCGGCGCATCGCGCAGGCGGTGGCGCGTGCGCTGGAGTGGATGCTCGCTCGCCATGTGGCGCATGCATTGCCGCAGACGGCGCTGTGGATCGGCAAGGAACTGTATTGCCCCACCCGGGTCGTCCGCGTGGCCGAACTCGCCGGGTTGTGGCTGGCGCTTCGTTGGGGGCGGCGCGTCCTGGCCGAGGGAGCAGGAGCGGCGTCATGATCCAGACCGAACGCGCGCTGCAGCAGGTGCTGGAGTGGGGGCGTTCCCTGACAGGGTTCGCCGACGAGCATGCCGTGGAAGCGGTCAGGGGCGGCCAGTACATCCTGCAGCGCATCCACCCGAGCCTGCGCGACACCTGCGCCCGCACTGGCCGCGATCCGCAGGCCGAAACGCTGATCGTGGCGTTCTATCGCGAACTGGCGCTGCTGTTCTGGCTCGACGATTGCAACGACCTTGGCCTGATCGCGCCGGAGGAGCTCGCCGCGGTGGAGCAGGCGCTGGGGCAGGGCGTGCCGTGCGCGCTCCCCGGATTCGAGGGCTGCGCTGTGCTGCGCGCTTCGCTGGCCGCGCTCGCCTACGATCGTCGCGACTATGCTCGGCTGCTCGACGACACTCGGTGCTACTGCGCGGCGCTGCGCGCCGGACACGCGCAGGCGGTAGGGGCGGAACGCTGGTCCTACGCCGAGTACCTGCACAACGGCATCGATTCGATCGCCTACACGAACGTGTTCTGTTGCCTGTCGTTGCTGTGGGGGCTGGACATGGCGACCTTGCGCGCGCGTCCGGCGTTTCGCCAGGTCCTGCGGCTCATCTCCGCGATAGGGCGCCTGCAGAACGATCTGCATGGACGCGACAAGGACAGGTCGGCGGGCGAGGCCGACAACGCGGCGATCCTGCTGCGGCAGCGCTATCCGGCTATGCCTGTGGTGGAGTTCCTCAACGACGAGTTGGCCGGCCATACGCGCATGCTGCACCGGGTGATGGCGGAAGAACGCTTTCCAGCGCCGTGGGGAGCGTTGATCGAGGCCATGGCGGCCATCCGCGCGCAGTACTACCAGACCTCGACCAGCCGCTACCGCAGCGACGCTGCGGGGGGAGGCCAGCGTGCGCCCGCCTGAACGGCGGGATGCGGCTGCGTGCGCGCGCTGCCGTCGGTCCGATCCGATGCAACGCCGTCCCCCGATGCGACGGATGGAGCGAGCATGAGCGATAGCGACAACATCCCGAGCCGGCGCAAGGACGACCATCTGGACATCGTGCTGGATCGGCGAACGGCGCCGGCCACGGTCGCCGCCGGCTGGGAGTACATCCGTTTCGAACACTGCGCATTGCCCGAGTTGGACCTGACGCAGATCGACCTGCGCGCCTCGCTGCTGGGCAAGACCATGCGCGCGCCGCTGCTGATCAGCTCCATGACCGGCGGCGTGCCACGCGCCGAGGCCATCAACCGGCATCTGAGCGAGGCAGCACAAGCCTTGGGGATCGCCATGTGCGTCGGTTCGCAGCGCGTGAGCCTGCAATCCCGCAACTCCCAGGGGCTGACGCGCGCGCTGCGCCGCATGGCCCCAGACATTCCCTTGCTGGCTAATATCGGCGCCGCGCAACTGCGCGAGGCCGACGGCCTGGACCTGGCGCGCCGGGCGGTGGATGCGCTGGAGGCCGATGGACTCATCGTCCATCTCAATGCGCTGCAGGAAGCGGTACAGCCGGAGGGCGACCGCGACTGGCGCGGCGTCCTGGCGCAGATCGCTCGCGCCGCGAGCAGCGTGGACGTGCCGATTGTGGCCAAGGAAGTGGGGTCGGGTCTGTCCGCCTCGGTGGCCTGCGCGCTCGTCAAGGCGGGCGTGGCGGTCATCGATGTCGCCGGCGCCGGCGGCACCAGTTGGGCCGCGGTGGAGGGCGAGCGCGCCCGCGATGCCGCCGACCGTGCAGTGGCGATGGCGTTCGCCGACTGGGGGATTCCGACCCCGGCCAGCGTGCAGGCGGTACGTCGGGCGCTGCCAACTGTGAAGCTGATCGCGTCGGGCGGGATCCGCGACGGCGTCGACGTGGCCAAGGCCATCCGCCTGGGCGCGGACATCGCCGGGCAGGCGGCCGGCGTGCTGCGCGCGGCGACGGTGTCCACCGAGGCGGTTGTCGCGCATTTCGAGATCGTCATCCGCCAGTTGGCCGTTGCCTGCTTCTGCACCGGCTCGGCTGATCTGGCGGCGTTGCGTCAGGCGCGGTTGTTGCCCTCGGCGCATCTGCCCGCCGGTTGATGCCGGCGTCGCCCGCACGTGGCGGCGGGCGCCTAGCAGGCTGCTGAATACCTACGCCAAAGATAGACTACTGATCCACCTTGGCGAGGCGGTTCAATGCGCGGGAGCTCGTGATCACCAGAAGGGAAGTCGATGCCCAGGACGTGGCTTGGTTGGAGACGCCAAGGAACGTCAAACTGACGATTCTTGTAACGTGGTCGGGGATCGAGAGCGACAGGATCGAACCGGTCTCGTCCCGCATAGCGGAACGATAGCTCCACCGGAAGCATTCGGTTCTGCCACAGCATCGGCCAGGCAAAAATAACTTGCGTTGCGCGGATAAAATGCCCTGATCCTGCCATTCCTCCATGGGCACGTGGGCGGGGAGAAATCTCATACAACTGGCAGCGAAGGGAGGCTCGGCCCAATGAGCGGGGTGGCGCGTGAAGAAGTTAATCCGGTGTCATCGGCAACGTTCGCGCCGCTCGAGAATTCAACTTTCCGTCCGATCTGGATTGCCACACAGGTATCCAGTCTAGGGTGGCTGATTCAAATGGTTGCCATCAGTTGGCTGATGGCGACCATTTCGACATCGGATGTGATGGTCGCCTTGGTGCAGGCTTCGACAACCTTGCCCACATTCCTCCTGTCAATTATCGCCGGCGCCCTAGCGGACAATTACAGCCGCCGCAATCTCATGTTCGCTGGCTGGTGCGTGATAGCATTGTCCTCGACGATGCTGACTGTTCTTGCAGGTCTCGGAATTTTCAATCCATGGATGGTTCTTGCATTCAGCTGTTTGGCCGGAGTAGGCGCCGCTTTCACCGACCCCGCCTGGCACGCGTCGGTTGGCGATATCCTGCGAAAGCGCGATGTTCCGGCCGCCGTCACGCTTATCTCGGTCGGATATAACGCCGTCCGAAGCATCGGTCCGGCTCTCGGTGGCGTCGTCGTTGCTTCCTTTGGCCCTTTGACGGCTTTCGCAGTGGCGACGCTTACATATCTGATGCTGCTGTGGACCATAGGGCGCTGCAAATGGCATGTTCGCTCGTCACCGCTTCCGAGTGAACCATTGACCACGGCGATCCATGACGGAGCGCGCTTCACTGCCCTGTCATCCGAAATCAAGGCAGCAATTGCCCGCGGTGCCCTTTTTGGGCTGACGAGCATCTCCATACTAGCGCTCTTGCCTCTCGTCGCCCGCGATCAGCTGGGGGGAGGGCCAGTCGTTTACGGCATCCTGATGGCCGGCTTCGGGACCGGCGCCTTGTTCGCCGGCATCTGCAACAACATTCTGAGACGGAGGCTGTCCCAGGAACGTTTGACGACACTGTCGTGCATCGCCTGTGCGGCTTGTTGTCTATCGCTTGCTTTCACCCCCTCGGTGGCGGTGGCGGCTATCGCGCTGGCGCTCGGCGGCGCGGGCTGGGTCGTGACCTGGACCGGGCTGGACGTAAGCGTCCAGTTGGCGAGTCCAAGGTGGGTCGTTGGTCGCACGCTCTCGATCTATTATGCCCTTTCATCCGGCGGCATCGCGGCTGGCAGCTGGCTGTGGGGTACGGTGGCCGAGAGCTATTCGCTGAGCTCGGCTCTGGAGCTTTCAGGTGGCGCGCTGCTGCTGGTCGCTGGCACCGGCTTCCTGCTGCCCATCCGTCAATGGAAAGATTCCGATCAGGCTCCTCTTGGCTTCGAAACGCCTCAGGTTGCCCTGGATTTGAAGCCCCGAAGCGGGCCGATCGTCGCCAAGATCGAATATTCAATACCCGAAGCAAATGTCGAAGCGTTCCTGGAGCAGATGCGGGAACGGCGGCGAGTACAAAGCGGCGTTGGTGCGCGACACTGGAATCTCCAGCGCGACCTCCAGCAGCCTTCGCGTTGGACAGAAACCTTCCGCACCCCGACCTGGATGGACTACCTTCGCCTGAACCACCGCCTTACGGCAGCCGACAAGGAGTTGGACCAGCGTCTCCTCGCATTGCACCTGGGAGAGCTTCCTCCTCGAACCACGCTTGCGATCGAGCGGCCGACTGGAGCTGGCCGCAAGCGGGACCAATCGATGCGGTTCTTTTTCCGGCGTTGACATCCGTCCAGGCGTCCGCGCTGGTGAGACAGGATGGGTTGGAAACGAGCCAACGCTCTCGCCATCCGTTTTGCAGATCGGCTTCGATCCATTCGGGTGGTTGCCGAGCCGGCATACTGGGCGGCTCAGACGTATCCTTGTCGGAGAGATTCCTCGGCACTCGAGCGTCTTGCAGCGCGTTGCGCTCAAGCTCACCGGCACCTGTTCGGTGCGTTCCCAAACAGAGCAATGGCTTTTCGCGCCGCAACCCCGAGGTGGGCTTGTAATTTTCGTTTTTGCTGGGTTTAACTCTACGAAATATGAACAGGATCGGCTTCACGGCCCGTCTGGTTCGCATGGCCACAGAGGAATACACAGATATGGCGACCGGAACAGTGAAGTGGTTCAACAGCACCAAAGGTTTTGGCTTCATCCAGCCCGATGACGACGGTCAGGACGTTTTCGTCCATATTTCAGCTGTAGAACGGGCTGGACTTTCAAACCTCGTTGATGGGCAGAAGATCAAGTACGAGATCGAGCAGGACCGCCGTAGCGGCAAGTCCTCCGCAGGTAGTCTCAGCAAGGTAGGCTGATTTTCTCGTCGGACCCGCAGAGCGCGAAGGATAAGTCAAGCCGAAGGTACCATCGTCATTCGCGGGGCGTATCGCGACGGACTCTCTTATACGAGACGATCCTGATGCGTCACGCAAACGGTGAATCACGAACGCTCTCGCCGCAAACCCTTCCGCCCGGAAATCTGCCCCGGTTACGGCTCTCGGCGTATCCCAGAGTTGGGAGAAGTTTCTGCCAGACTACAACTGTAACCTCATATCGGTTTAGCAGGTCAAGCGTCGGTGGTACCCTGATTGGGTAACTTAACGACTTTGGAGGCCGAGCAATGGATCGCGATAACAAACGGGCACGCGCAGCTGCAAGTTCATCCCAAGACGTGGGGAATCGCAGTACCCTCCGTGACCTTCCATACGGACCATTGACCGATGTTGCAGAACGGCTGGTAAGCGCTAACCCGCGCGATACAGCGCGAAATCTTGGGACCTTCAAAGAACTCGGGAGGCGAGAGCGCATAGCCGTTCGGGGCACTCGAACCGAGCCAGAAACTGACCTCGCGAAGTTTGAAACGCGGACCAATCAGCTTGGACGATCAGCCGTCGATCTGGGGGATAAATTGACTGCCGGGTTGGGACACACCCCGGATGAAGTAGCATTGGAGCAATTCAGAGCAGTCAGTAATGTGTCTCATTACCTTCGGCCAGAGACACAAAATAGTATTGTTAATCGCATTGGCAACATGGACCCGCCTTCGCAAGCTATCGGAGCGCTTTACGCTGCGCAAAACTTCAGCAAGTTTAACGCTGAAAATAAAGCACGCATTTTTGATCAGGCCGCTGAATTGGCTACCGATCCGGATGGCCACGTCAGGTCGACAGCATCCAATGCTATGTACGCGATGTATCACCAGTTAGATCCAAATCAACAGGCCCAAGCTCACTCAATTCCCGGCATGCAAGACATCTTGCCGCAGATGCCTCCTCCGCGGCATGCAGCAGAGGAACGCAGTGCGGATCTGGACGCCCACATAGCAGGTATTGGGGCTGCAGTCCGTGATACAGTTGGCCCGCAAACCTCCCACGAACAGCTGCAGCGGGGTGGTCAAGTCGGCCGGGACATAAGCCACTCCTACAATCACGCCCGAGAGGATCTAATGGAGGCTAGGAGAAGCAGAGATCGCACCGGCCGTTGAGGTCTCGGCCATGGCAGTAACGCTTCCTCTCATGAATTCCGTTCACGGCCTTGCTGTTTCCAATTCGCTGGCCGTCGACGTACCTGCTTCGTGAAACTTTCAAAATCCACGTCTGCCGGGGGGCGCGATGCAAGCATCGCACTACCCGCTGCGGCATCGATCTGTCGAGCGTCGGCATCGCGCGACCTCGGTTCGGTGTCTGAAGCAAGCGCAGCATCAGCACCGCTAATTCGGCCACGGAACAATGTCTTCTACAAAAACGACGTCCCCCAACATAGCCATTAGCATCGCGTGCTCACTCGCCTTGGGGTTCTGTGCGGCAAGTCTGTACGCAACCTTCCGCCACGGGGGTAGCGGCGAGGCTCTGATGGCGTTTGATGTCCGTGCCTTTTGGTTTGAGACGCCCTTCTATTTGGGTTTCGCAACCCCCGTTTTCTATCAGGGCGCGGCTATCGTGCTCTCGACGTCCGCGGTTGTCTTGCTGATTCAGCAGGTCGTATTGCGCCGCAAGCTCGAACATCACGGGACGGCTCGTTGGGCTCGAGTGGATGAAATGCGACGCACGGGATATCTGCGACGATACCGTGGCGTGACAGGGCCGGTCTTCGGGAAGACGAGTGGTCCTTTCTGGCCTGGCTATTACCTGACCAATGGCGAGCAGCCTCACAGCCTCATTGTTGCGCCGACCCGCGCTGGCAAGGGTGTCGGCATAGTCATTCCAACGCTACTTACATTTAAAGGCTCTGTGATAGCTCTGGACGTCAAGGGGGAGCTCTTTGAGCTCACATCGAGGGCGCGTAAAGCCGCAGGCCACGAAGTGTTCAAATTCGCGCCACTGGATTCAGAGCGGCGCACAAACTGCTACAATCCACTGTTGGATCTCATAGCACTGCATCCACAGCAGCAATTCACCGAAGCCCGCCGCTTGGCCGCGAACCTGATTACGGCCAAGGGGGAGGGGGCGGAAGGTTTCGTCGCCGGCGCGCGAGATATCTTTGTCGCGGGGATCCTTGCCTGCATCGAGCGGGGCACGCCAACAATCGGCGCCGTCTATGATCTGTTCGCTCAGCCGGGGGAGAAGTTCAAGCTCTTCGCGCAGCTCGCCATGGAGACCCGGAACAAAGAGGCACAACGCATCTTCGACGACATGGCGGGGAACGACACGAAAATCCTAACCTCCTACACGTCCGTGCTCGGCGATGGTGGGCTCAACTTGTGGGCGGATCCGGCTGTCAAGGCAGCTACAAGTCGCTCGGACTTTTCGGTCTATGATCTTCGCCGTCGCAGAACGTGCATCTATCTTTGCGTTGGTCCGAACGACCTTGAGGTGATCGCGCCTTTGATACGCTTATTTTTTCAGCAAATCGTTTCAATTCTACAGCGGTCGCTGCCCCGCCAGGACGAAAAGCACGAGGTTCTCTTTCTGCTCGATGAATTCAAGCACTTGGGGAAGCTGGAGGCGATCGAGACCGCAATTACGACTATCGCGGGCTACAAGGGGCGTTTCATGCTCATCATCCAAAGCCTTTCGGCACTAACGGGGGCTTATGGAGAGGCTGGTAAGCAGAATTTTCTCAGCAATACCGGACTGCAAGTGTTCATGGCCACGGCCGATGACGAGACTCCGAACTACATTTCCAAAGCCATCGGTGAATACACGTTTGAAGCCAAATCGATTTCCTACAGCCAGTCGCGAGCGTTCGACCGGAACATTCAGAATTCGTTTCAAGGTGCGCCGCTGCTGCGTCCCGAACAGGTTCGGCTGCTCAATGACGAGTACGAGATTGTTCTCATCAAAGGTCTGCCGCCATTGCAACTGAGGAAGGTGCGATATTTTTCGGACCGCATTCTGAAACGCATCTTTGAAAGCCAGACAGGCGCCCTCCCGGAGCCGGCACCCTTGACGGAAGCAGAGGAGGGATTCTCCGCAGAATCTCGACTCGATGAGCCGCTGCGTGGATTGGCGCAAGACTTTGACGATACAGTTTGATGCGAGGCTAATGTGGACCAGCGAAAAAATCCATCCCGTGTAACAGCTTTGCCGCAGGTGCAGGACGCCGGCCTGGAAGAGGATCAAGCGGTCCAGGCCAGGCAAGTGGGCGTTGAGCAGCACCTTGCCGAGGCCCGGAGGCTGTTCGATCAAGCTGACGAGTCGCCAACCAATCCAGAGGAGCTTCAGCGACTGGACCAGGGGTTCCGCGAAGTGCTTCAGCAATGGCAGGATGAGCAAGCCGCCTCATCTTCTTTCAGCGCTGAGGTTCCCGAGGCGCTCCGGCCGCTGTTCGATGATCGAGCTCACCAGCCGCCAACCAATGCAGAGGAGCTTCTGCGACTGGAACAGGGGTTCCGCGAAGTGCTTCAGCAGCGGCAGGATGATCAAGCCGCCTCGTCTTCGCTCAGCAACCCAGGGATGCATGCTGGACCGGAGGACCCCAACAGAGGCGTGTCGGACGCTTTCGCAACATCTGGGCACGCCGGAGTTCAGGCCCCCGCTCCGCCAGTCTTGGCTGCCAGCCAA
>NZ_JAIUHW010000021.1:0-87432 GCF_020165315.1 Mesorhizobium sp. BR115XR7A | reverse complement strand
GCGCGAGAGCCGGGATTGGCTCTCGCGCCGCCATCCTTCGGGCCTGAACAAGGTCTTGGCATCCATGGGATTCAATAAGGATTGCTCCGGCATCCTGGCCATCCTGTCGCGCGCGGCTCATTAACCACCGGGAAAATATCCGGTGGGGTACGCGATCGCATAATGGGTGTATACTTGTATGGCGGTGCGGGCATTATATGATCCGTGCCTTAACCTGTGCCGACTTCGAGAGGATCGACACTTGCAGCATGCCACGCCTGCCGCCCCCGCAGTGCGCGAAACATTGGAGCGACTGCTTGCCAGCGAAACGTTCGGAAGATCCGAACGGGCACGCAAGCTGTTGCGTTATCTTGTCGAGCGCGAACAGGCAGGCGAAGCCGACAGGCTCAAGGGCTTTTCCATCGCCATGGATGTCTTCGGCAAGGACGGCGATTTCGATCCTTCGACCGATGCGGTGGTGCGGGTTCAGGCCGGCCGGCTGCGCGACTTGCTGCAGCAATATTTCGCCAATGAAGGTGTTGCCGAGCCTGTCCGCATAGCCATTCCGCGCGGCGGCTATGTCCCGGCCTACGAGCTCAATGCGATCCGCTTGCCTGAGACGGCCGAACTCGCCATCCAGACGGGAGCGGCGGCGGCTCCATCGGCGCAACGCGGCACTGCCGAGAGTGCCATTGCGGCCCCTGCCTTACTGGCACCGATGGTTGCGCCGGCGCCGTCGGTGGCACGTCACCTCAGATTCTTCTGGATGGCGATCGCCGTCGTCATCGCCATGCTTGGTGTTCTGATCCTGCGTCAGGGCAGCGGTGCGCTGCTGGCAGGCGGCGACCTTGCGGCCACGCTCGAGACCGCAGGCCTCACCGGCAGCATCGAGCCGTCTCCCGCCAGCGAGGCCTTGCCGCTCGTCTACATCGCCGTCAAGGCCAGTGGCAGGGATGCCAGCCGTGTCGCCGCATCGCTGCGCGCCGGCCTGAGCGGTTTCGATACGATCGACTTCATCGGTCGCGACGCGGTCGCCACGACCGATCCGGCCACCAATGCCACAAGCTTCATCTTCGATATTCTGCCTGGGCCGGATACGGGCGAAATCACGATTGAACTGCAGAGCGTGGCGACCGGACGGGTGCTTTTGTCGCGCAACCTGACCGCCGCCGACAGCGCACCGACCGCTGTCGAGAACCGTATAGCCGGCATCTTGACGTCCGCTCTTCCCGCTTCCGGCACGATCTACAGCTATCTCGAACAGAGCGGTATTCAGACCGTCCTCACGCAATGCCTGACGCTCAACGACAAATATTATCTCGACCAGAACGCCAGGACCCACGAGGCCGCCTATCGCTGCCTCGAAACCCTCGCCGAACGCGGCACCAAGTCATCACTGGTCTATTCGGAACTCGCCTCGCTGCACCTGGAGGCCGTGAACGACCACTACGCCTATCCGCCGGATGCCACGATCGAGAAGGCGATGACATTTGCCCATCGCGCCGTGCAGATGGGACCGACCAGTCCTTATGCGCATCGCTCCTACGGCTACATCAATTCGCGTCTTGGCAACGCTGACGAGGCGCTGCGCTGGATGCGCAAGGCCTATGACCTCAATCCCTACGATCTCGCCATGGCCGCAGCTTACGGCTATGGGTTGATTTTCGCTGGCAGGTATGCCGAGGGGACGCCGATCCTGGCCCAGGCGGTGGACGCCTCCAGCGGTCATCCGACATGGTGGGATTTCGGACTTTTCGCCGGCGAACTCATGCTTGGCGACACGAACAAGGCCGCCATCGCCAGTTCCTCTTTGAGAACAACCGCAACCAAGTCGCACTATCTTGCAGCCCGGTTGATCGGTGCCAAGATCGCCGGCCAGGACAATCTGGCGCGCAAGCTGCTCGACGAGCTGACCGCCAAATTTCCAAAATTCGCCGCCGATCCACGCGCGACCTTCATCGAACGAAAATACCCGCCCGATCTGACCGAGCGGCTGGTTGGAGCCCTGCGCGCGGCGGGCCTCGGCAACGCGAGCTGACGTCCCACCAACGGGTTGTTTGGACCAACCGAATTGTTGGCCGCCGAAAGTAGGTGGCAAAACCCCGATACGACGGATTTGTCGGCTTTGTCAGGCGACTTCGCAAGGTCGAGAGAGCGCAACCGCCAGTCGTCGCGAAAATTTTACTGGCCATCGTGCTGGACAAGGAGCAATCCAGCCGCATTCCCATCTTCCCGTCCCGTAATTTTCCCGTCCCGTAATAAGCTTTCACATTTCAATGATCGCATCGCTTCACGCCACCGAACAGGGTGCTGGCTCGAAGGCCATCGCCCTGCTGCATGGTTTTGGCGGCTGCCACGGTGTCTGGCACGAAGTGATCCCGTCGCTGTCGCCTGCGGTGCGCACACTCGCTTATGACTTGCCGGGGCACGGGCTGTCGCTCGATTTCCCCGGCGCCGGCCCGGCCAAGGTGGCGGCAAGGGCCGTCCTGACCGATCTCGCCGCGCGATCGGTGAAGCGCGTTCATCTGGTGGGCCACTCGATGGGCGGCGCGGTGGCGACGCTGATGGCACTGGCCGAACCCGAGAGGGTGGCCTCACTGACACTTCTGGCGCCGGGCGGCTTCGGCCCCGAGATCAACGGCCCGCTGTTGCGCCGCTTTGCCGCCTCATGGGATCCCTCCGACATCCGGGCGTGCCTAAGCGCGATGTCGGGACCGCTGACGCGCGCCGTCGACCGCACCGTGGATACCCTTCGCGACATGCGCGAGCGACCCGGCCAGGTGGAGAAACTCATCGAGATTGCTGCCGCCATGACCAGCGACGACCGCCAGGGCGTCATCCCGCACGACCGGTTGGACACACTGACCATGCCGGTGATGGTGGTATGGGGGAGCAATGACCCGATGCTACCCGTTACCCAAATGGATGGTCTGCCCGCGCGATTTCACGTGCACCACGTGCTGGAGGCTGGCCATATGCTGATCGAGGAGGCGCCCGATCTGGTCGCCGCGATCATCCAGCGCAACACGAACCGCCGCGCCAGGCCCTTGCGCCCGAAACTCGCTGCGACCGGCTGAGACGTCCCGCGCGGCACCAAGCGGGCGCCTTGCCGTCTTGATCTCGCGAGTGCATTTTGCCTTCGGCTGTGTTAACTGCCTGTTAACCAAACCCGCGAGGCCACGCCGATGAAGGACGCAGGCGAGAAGATCGATCCGTCAAAGAAACTGTCCGATGCCATCCGTGATGTGAAGAATGCCTTCGCTGACCGCGACGATGTCGTCGTCGACATGCGCGAGGCGCACCGCATGCGCCTGGACCTGCTGGCCGCGGACCTCGCGCCCGTCTTCGCCGACGTTCCAGCCGACATGGACAATTTCGACTTTGTCGTCTCCTCGGGGCTGCAGCCGCGCCTGTGGATCGACGCCGTCAGCCATGTCGCGATGGGACGCGACCGTCGCACCTACCGCTTCCTCAAGGATACACGCATTGGCCGGGTCGTGCTTGCCGAGTCGACCGAGATGAAGCCGGTCGCCGATTCCGTGACGCGTTATGTGGCCGAGCGCATCGTCGAGCGCCAGAGGATGATGGAAGGTGGCGTCGAGCCGGCGGTCGCCGGCATGAAACGCGCCGAGGTCGCGGAAGCCGAGCCACCGCTGCGAGCATCGACGCAAGGCAAGGGCTGGTCGGCCTTCCTGTCCGGGCTTGGGCTGGTCGCCGCCGGCGCGCTGGTTGGTCTGGCGGTGTCGGCCGCGCTGCTGTGGGACCGCATCTCGGCCATGGTTCTCAACTGGCGGCCATAGCCTCGCCGGGCTCGACCCCGAGTTCCAGGCTCTGCAGATCGGAAGGCGGTATTGACGGTCCGGTCAGACCGCGCCGCGTCAGGTGGATACGCCAGTTACCCTTTTCGCCGTCGATGTCGAACAGATTGTACTGTGCTGCCGGGTGATTGCCGCCCGGCGCCTGGCCGGCGGCGGCGACGCCGACGACCGGGATCTTTGCACCGCGAAGCCCAATCTGGAACAGCGACGGCAGATGCGAATGGCCGTGCAGCACAAGCTCCGCGCCATGGCGGCGGACGATTTTGTGGAAGCGGGCGATGCCGAACAGCCGCTTGTGCTGGGAGACAGCGCCCCGCAGGGGCGGATGATGGATCATGATCGCACGGAACAGCCCTTGCTTCGCCGTGCTCTCGAGTATCTTGCCGAGCCGAGCCGCCTGCCCCTCCATGAAAAAACCATTGGCCATGAAGGGCGCCGTGGCGCGCGCCGTCGAAACCCCGATCAGCGCGACATTGCCGCGCACGCGCAGATAGGGGAAGGCATTGCGGTCGACCGGCGTGTTGACACCGTCTCCGCTCATCCACGCCGCCCACGACCGGCAGACCTTGTCGAAGGCGCCGGGCACATAGGCATCATGGTTTCCCGGCACCACCGAAACGTCATGCGGTGGCCCCAACGTCTCCAGCCAGTGTTTGGCCATCTCGATCTCACCGTCGAGCGCCAGGTTGACGAGGTCGCCGGTGACGGCGAGATGGTCCGGATTTTGCGCCTTGATATCGGCGACGATGGCGTCGATGACGGCGTCGTGCATGTGGCGGCGGCGGTTGCGCTGCCAGTTGACATAACCGAGCACGCGCTTGGAGGCGAGATCGCGATAGGATACATCGGGCAGCGGCCCCAGATGGACATCGGAAATATGCGCGAGCCTGAACATCCCTCCTTCATAGGCGACGTGCGCGCCCCTTTCCACCCACGGTTTCGCTACTGATGGCGAGCGACGAGGAGGCTCCGTTCCGCCAGACCGGCTGGGCGGGTTTGAGGGCCCGGCTGTTCCATCTCTATTTCGTGCTGCGGCGGCCGATGACGCTCGGTGTGCGCGGCCTGATCCACGATGCCGCCACCAATTCCGTCTTCCTCATCCGCCATACCTATGTGCCCGGTTGGCAGCTTCCCGGCGGCGGCGTCGAGGTCGGCGAGACGATGGCCGAAGCGCTGGCGCGCGAACTTTACGAGGAAGGCAACATCCAGATCACGGACGCGCCGATTCTCAAATCGATGCATTTCAACCGCCGTGCCAGCCGGCGCGACCATGTCGGCTTCTACCTCGTCGAGCACTTCAGCCGCACCGCACCGAAACTGCCAGACCATGAAATCGCCGAGGCCGGCTTTTTCCCGCTCGATCGCCTGCCGGAGGGCACGACGCCGGCAACGCTGCGGCGGATCGCCGAAATTTTCGCCAACGTCCCAGCATCGCCCTATTGGTAGTCAGGCAGCAGCCCTTCCAAACCGCGCCCGATCATGCGGCGCGCCATAGTCGAGCGTCGGCCCGACCGGCACGATCCGGGTCGGGTTGATGGTCTCGTGGCTGCCGTAATAATGCGCCTTGATGTGGCGCAGGTTCACGGTCCCGGCGACGCCAGGCACGCTATAGAGGTCGCGCAGATAGTTCGACAGGTTCGGATAATCGGCGATGCGGCGCAGGTTGCACTTGAAGTGTCCGACATAGACCGGGTCAAAGCGCACCAGGGTGGTGAACAGCCGCCAGTCGGCCTCCGTGATGCGATCACCCACCAGGTAGCGCTGCCTGGAAAGGCGATGTTCCAGAGTATCGAGCGCCGAAAACAGCGCGCCGAACGCCTCCTCATAGGCCGCTTGCGTGGTGGCGAAACCGGCTCGATAGACGCCATTGTTGACGGCGGGATAGACCAGCCCGTTGATCGCGTCGATCTCGCCGCGCAAGGCCTCGGGGTAGAAGTCGAAGCTGGCGTCGCCCCATTCGTCGAAGGCCGAATTGAGCATCCGGATGATCTCGGAGGATTCGTTGGAGACGATCGTCTGTTCCTTCTTGTCCCACAGCACCGGCACCGTCACCCGGCCTGAATAGGCAGGATCGGCCTTGGTGTAGATCTGGTGCAGGAAGTCGAGACCATAGAGCGTGTCGCCGGTGGCGCCGTCCTCGGCGAGAAACGTCCAACCGTCCGCGCCCATGAAATGGTGAACCACCGAGACGGAGATGATGCCTTCCAGCCTCTTCAGCGTGCGAAAAATCAGCGTCCGGTGCGCCCAGGGACAGGCGAGTGAGATGTAAAGGTGATAGCGGCCGGGCTCCGCCTTGAAGCCGCGGCTGCGGCCTTCGGCGGGTTTGCCGTCGTGCGTGATCCAGTCGCGCCATTGCGACTGCGCCCGCACGAACTTGCCGCCACTGTTCTTCGTGTCGTACCAGCGGTCCTGCCATTTGCCGTCGACGAGCAATCCCATGAATTGTCCTTTCGCGTTTCCCGTCATGTAGGGCGCGATGCGGCAAGGCGGAAAGCATCCAGGGCTGAACAGATCGTCAATCGGTAGTGCGAGCGAACGGGTCGATTGCGGCGGCGCAAAATTGATGCTAGCGGACACTCCGCATGTTCGACTTTGCTTTGATCCGGTTTGACCGACGACGAAAGGGCGCCCGCGCTTGATGAAGCGCTGACTGGCGAATGCTGCCGTTTGCAGCAACCTTTCCTCCTCTACCGGAACGCAAAGACCATGAGCCTTGCCGACGTGAAATACCTGCCGGAAACTCCGGCGCATGATCCTCAAATCGAAGCCATTAACGACGAGGCCTTCGGCCCCGGCCGTTTCGTGCTGGCCGCCTACAAGATCCGCGAGGCCGGCGGCCACGAGCGCGCCCTGTCCTTTGTCGCGGTCGACGGCGACCTCGTCGTCGCCTCTGTGCGCATGACCCGCATAGCGGCGGGGGCCGGCCGGGCGCTGATGCTTGGGCCACTCGCGGTGCGGCCGGCCTTCAAGAACCTCGGCATCGGCCGCCGGCTGGTAGCGATCGCGCTGGAGGCGGCCGCCAAGGCTGGCGCGCCGGCCGTCATCCTGGTTGGCGACGAACCTTACTACGGGCCGCTCGGCTTCAAGCGCATCCCCCGTGGTCAGATTTCCATGCCAAGGCCTGTCGACCTCGACCGCCTTTTGTCGCACGAGATCACGCCCGGCGCGGTTGCCAGGCTTTCCGGCGAGGTCGGTCACGCCAGCCAGGCCAGGGCCGCCGAGCACGTCTAGGCGATGGCTTGACCCGGCCCTCCAATCCGGGCCTGATCCGTCCCTGTTTGATAGCAAGCCCATTCTCACGGGAAGGATGACGCCATGAATCCCAGCGGCCAGATAGCAATCGTGACCGGCGGCGGCTCCGGCCTTGGCGAGGCAACCGCTCGTGCGCTTGCCGCCAAGGGAGCCAGCGTTGCCATCTTCGATGTCGGCATCGAGCGCGCGGCCAAGGTCGCGGCCGAGATCGGCGGCATCGCCGTCCAGTGCGACGTCGCGAGTGCCGACAGTGGCGTCGCCGCCCTGGCCGAGGCTGCCACCAAGCTGGGCGAGCCGCGCATCCTGGTCAATTGCGCCGGCATCGCCATCGGCGTGAAGACGATCGGCAAGGATGGACCGCATCCGCTCGACCAGTACCGCAGGGTGATCGAGGTCAATCTGATCGGCACGTTCAACATGATCCGCCTGGTCGCCGACCGCGCCGCGAAACTCGAGCCGCTGCGGGGCGGCGAGCGCGGCGTCATCGTCAACACCGCTTCGGTCGCCGCCTATGACGGCCAGATCGGCCAGGCGGCCTATTCGGCTTCGAAGGGCGGTGTCGTCGGCATGACGCTGCCGGTGGCGCGCGATCTCGCCCGATCCGGCATTCGGGTCTGCACCATCGCGCCCGGCATCTTCAAGACGCCGATGATGGCCGGCATGCCGCAGGAGGTGCAGGATTCGCTGGGCGCCGCCGTGCCTTTCCCGTCGCGCCTCGGCGAACCATCCGAATATGCCGCGCTTGCCCTGCACATCGTCGAAAACCAGATGCTGAACGGCGAGACCATCCGCCTCGACGGCGCCATCCGCATGGCGCCGAAGTAAGGCGTGTCGCCCCAAGCTGCGAAGCGGTTTGCGCGGGCACCTCCCCTTGCCAAGTCCGGCATCATCGGCTGACAAGTGGAATAGGAAATCAACTTGGCAGGGCGAGAAACCTTGGACGATCGAAAGAAGGATGTCATCCGCGAGACCGACGCCGAGGCGATCCGCCTGGCGAAAACGCTTCTGCGCAGTGCCCGTTTCGGCGCCCTGGCGGTGCTGGAACCGGGGACCGGGGCGCCGCTGGCGAGCCGGGTCGGCGTCGCCACCGACATTGACGGCGCACCGCTCATCCTGGTGTCGATGCTCGCGGCGCACACGTCGGCCCTGCTTGTCGATCCCCGCTGTTCCCTTCTGCTCGGGGAGCCCGGCAAAGGCGATCCGCTGGCGCATCCGCGGCTGACGCTGGCCTGCCAGGCCTCGCGGCTGGAGCGCGGCTCGCAAGCCCAAGCTCGCGCCGCGCGCCGCTATCTCAACCGCAATCCCAAGGCGAGCCTCTATGCCGGGCTCGGCGACTTCTCAATCTTTCGCCTTGAGCCGCAGCGCGCCAGTCTCAACGGCGGCTTCGGCAAGGCCTATCTGCTCGACCGGGCCGATCTGGTCACCGCCGGGCCGATTGTCGAAGAGCTCGCGGCGAGCGAACAGTCAGCCGTCGAGCACATGAATGCGGACCATCTCGACGCGATCGCCAACTACGCCCATCATTTTGCCAAGGCGCCAGGTGCTGGCTGGAGCATCGCCGGGCTGGACGCCGATGGCATGGATCTGGTGTCCGGGGACGATGTTTGCCGGGTATTCTTCCCGCAACCACTGGCGACTGCGCAGGAATTGCGTCCCGTTCTGGTTGAAATGGCGAGGGCCGCCAGGGCGGCATCCTAGGCGCAAAGCGAGATTAAATTGCATTTGATCAAAAGCAACGCTTGAGATTTGAAAGAAATGTTCTAGGCTTTAGGTGTGGTGCTGACTCGTCGGCACTTCACACGTGAATTTATGGATTCAGGCGCCATTGCCCCCATGGCGCCTCGATGAGCAAACAGCATGGGGCATCAATGGTCTCGACAAAGCTAATCGCCAACGCCGAATCAGCTGCCGAATTTCTGATGCTGATGGGCAACGAAAAACGGCTGTTGATCATGAGCTATCTGATCGACGGCGAAATGTCGGTCGGCGCCATCGCCGAAAAGGTGATGCTTAGCCAATCCGCCCTCTCGCAGCATTTGGCCAAGTTGCGGGCCCTCGACCTCGTGGACACCCGCCGCGATCGCCAGATGATCTACTATTCCTGCAAATCCGATGCCGTGCGCGAACTGCTCGCCATGCTGGAAGGCATTTTCGGCGGCGGCAA
Organism: Mesorhizobium sp. BR115XR7A; assembly: GCF_020165315.1. NCBI lineage: Bacteria > Pseudomonadati > Pseudomonadota > Alphaproteobacteria > Hyphomicrobiales > Phyllobacteriaceae > Mesorhizobium > Mesorhizobium sp. BR115XR7A. Next base: position 78,219 of record NZ_JAIUHW010000021.1, on the reverse strand, counting down.
GGAGGATCTGTCCCAAATGGCGCAGAGGTTGCGCCGCGCCGGGACTTGACCGGAAGCTGCCGCGGTCGTTTACCTCGCTGACGATTTCCGGAGCGTGGTTGGTGTGTCTTTCCCGGCGCACGGACCGCGCTTTCGATTGTTGAGCGGGACATGGACCCAATTCGCATCGACGATCCACGCGATCCGCGCGTCGCAGCCTATCTCGATATTCGCGAGCGCGATCTGGCGGGCCGGCAAGGCCGCTTCGTCGCCGAAGGCAAAGTGGTGCTCGACCTGCTTTTGTCGTCGAGCCGCTTCACCGCCGAATCCATCCTGATCCTGGAAAACCGGCTTGGCGGCCTGGAGGAGGTGCTGCGCAAGGCGCAAGCGGACCTGCCGGTCTATGTCGTCGCCAGCGGGGTGATGGACGCGATTGCCGGATTCCACATGCACCGCGGCATCCTGGCCATCGGCCGCAAGGAGACGCCGCATCCGGCCGGGTCATTGCTGGATGCCTTGCCCGCTCAAGCCCTGATCGTCGTGCCTGTCGGCATCGCCAACCACGACAATATGGGTTCGATCTTCCGCAACGCCGCCGCTTTCGGCGCCAATGCGGTGCTGATGGACGGGACATGCTGTGATCCGCTGTACCGCAAGGCGATCCGGGTTTCGGTCGGCGCCGCGCTCAAGATCCCTTTTGCGTCCTTCACCGACACCGCGGGCTTCACCGCGGAGCTCGACCGCCGGGGCTATGACCAGTTCGCATTGTCACCGCGCGGCCGGATCGACATACGCGATGCACGGCGCGGCGAGCGGCTGGCACTCTATCTCGGCACCGAGGGCGAAGGCCTGCCCGAAAGCCTGCTTGCCCGCCTGCAAACCGTGCGGATCACCATGTCGAAGGGCTTCGACAGCTTGAACGTCGCTGCCGCCTCGGCCATTGCCCTGCATCATTTCTCGCGCTGACGATCATGTGAGCCAGGACACGGCGAAAGCGTCAGCCTGCACGGCGTCAGTTGGCTTCTGCTTTCTGCAAGGCGCGCACGCGATCGGCGAGGCTGCGGTCGTTGCCGGCAGAGCGATTGTCCTGCGGCGCGGCGAGCGCCTTGGCGATTGGTGAATCGGGGCCTTCGAGCTTGGCCGTCAGGTGGACCACCTCCGCCGCCAGCTCATTCATCTGCTCGCGCAGCGCGGCACCATTGCCGTTCGTCAAACCCGACGATGCCGCGGCGCCGAGATCCGCCTTGAGGCGCTTGTTCTCGCGCGCCAGCGCCGTCAGCCTGGCCTCCAGCCGTTCGCGGTCGCCGTCAAGCTTGGCAATCGCCCGGTCCAAATCGTCGCGCTTGCCGGCCTCCTCGTGCCGGGCCGGCTCATCTGGCTTGCCGACCAGCCGCAGGGCCGGTGCGCCGTCCTCGGTTTTCGATTTTTCCCGCAACCGCGCCAATTCCTTTTCCCGCCGATCAAGCTTGTCCTCACGGTCGGCGAGCGTTGCGAGCAGCCGCTGGACCTTCTTGTCGAGTTCAGCGGCCCTTTTCTTCTCGGCCTTCAGGGCATCGCGCGCGGCCTTGCTTTCGGCCACGATCTCCTGGCTGCGCCGATCCGCTTCCTTGCGCTGGCCGCGCAGCAGCACGATATCGCTGGCAAGCTTCTGCAATTCGGATTCGCGGGCCACGAGTTCGATCTGGCGGCTGCTGGAGGCAAAACTGGCGTCGTCATACATGTGCTCCAGCTTCTCGAGATCGAGCGCCCGCCTTTCCAGCTTTCGTTCGGTTTCCTTGAGCCGCTCCGAAAGCTGATGCAGTTCCTCTTCGCGCTGTCGAAGCGCTTCGTTCTTGGCGCCGAGTTCGGCGAGCGCGTGGTCCTTGTCCGTGCGCTCGACCGCCAGCGCCTTCAGCGCCTCGCGGCCGCGATTGATCTCGACGAGTTGTTCGGCCGCCTTCTCGCGCAGCGTCTTGACGTTGATTTCGAGGCGCCGCGTCGTCATGGCGTATTCGGCCCGGATCCGGTCCTTGTCGGCCTGGATCTCGGCTTGCGTCAGCGGAATGGAGGCCTCGATGCGCCTGCGGGTCAGTGCGACGGCACGCCGCCAGACGGCGGGAGCCACCATCAGCGCCAGAAAGCCGGCACAGAGAAAGCCGAGGGCAAAGAACAGGACCGACTGAACCAAAGGACTACCCGTTATCGACGACAACTTGGAAGGCTGGACCGTGCCATCTTGGCATGGCGGAAATCCGGCACCGCGGCAAGGGCTTGCCGCGGCCCATTCGGGTCGTCGGTTGAGGAATCCGGTCGAACCGTCCGTGATTCGCTCATATCGGCCGGATCAGAACGGATTCCAGGTCGCCCGCTCGGTCAGTTTCAGGTAGCCCAGATTGACGCCGAGCCGGGCGCCGACGCCGGTACGGATCGGCACCAGCAGCACATTGTTGTTCTTCAGCACGTTGAAGCCGACACCCGCCACCACATAGGCCGAACCGGCGACGCCGCCATAGCGATTGTAGAGGTTGCCGACATCGTCGAGATTGTAGACCAGCATCATCACGCGTGACCCCTCGCCGCCGAAATCCCAGCCCAGCGACGGGCCTTGCCAGAACACTTTGTGATCGCCGGCATTCTTGGTGTAGAGCGTGCCTTCGCCATAGGTCAGGCCGCCGATCAGCGCACCGGATCCCTCCTCCCCAAGCAGGTAGCCATTGGGCAGACCGTAGGAGGCGAAAATCTTCTCCACGACGGTGGCCAACCCGCCCGACGTCGCGCCGAAGAACTTGTGGCCGGAATCGACAATCTCCTGAGCGGTGTACTCCTGCGCCCGCAGGGGCGATGTCGAGAAGACGAGAACGCCCATGAGCGCGATCGCCATTGAGAGGACACGGAGAAAACTCCGGTCATAGATTCGGGAAAACATGCTTCCAATCTCCGTCATGAAGCACTTTCGCCGACGCCTCGCATCCGTACAGCTCTTTAGGCGGCCGTTAAGGATGACTGTTAGGGGCAAACTATGCCGTAATCCTTTTTCAACCATTAAACTCCCACATGAAGATGGCGGTTCGAAGGCTCTTGGCCGCTCGAGGGGACACGCAGCCTGCGTGAACGCGCCATATGCCATGACGGCAATTTTGGATTTGTTGCTGCACGCACGGGCGCTGTGTATTCAGAAAGCCTTGGGTTGAAGCGTGATTCGTGTGGGCAGGCGCGAAGATCGATCGCTCGGCCGTCAAATGGAAGATTTTGCAGGGATTTCGCCGATGGCCGATCTGTTCACCCTTACCGCTCCCGACCTGGCGGCACTTTTATGCAGCCGCGTCTGCCACGACATCATCTCGCCGGTCGGCGCGATCAACAACGGGCTTGAACTGCTCGACGAGGGCGGCGCCGACGAAGACGCCATGCGGCTCATCCGTCAGAGTGCAAAAAACGCTTCGGCGCGTTTGCAGTTCGCCCGCATCGCCTTTGGCGCGGCCGGCTCGGCGGGCATGATGATCGACACCGGAGATGCCGAGGCCGTCGCCATCGCCTTCCTCAAGAACGAAAAGCCGGAATTGGTCTGGAATGGAACCCGTGCGCTGCTGCCCAAGAACAAGGTCAAGCTGCTGCTCAACCTGCTGCTGGTCGCCAACGCCGCCATTCCGCGCGGCGGCAAGCTGGTCGTGACGCTCGAGAATCTCGAAACCGAGCCGCGTTTTTCGCTTTCGGCAAGCGGGCCGATGCTGCGTGTGCCGCCGAAATTCCTCGAACTGCATTCCGGCCACAAGCCGGAAGAGCCGATCGACGCGCATTCGGTGCAACCTTATTACACGCTGCTGTTGGCCCGCGAGGCCAACATGACGATTTCGATCCACGCGACGCCTGAAGAAATCGTTCTTTCAGTGGCCTGAAAGTCGGCGCCGGCGGCGCGACCAAGCAAAGTATTTCAATCTGAAATATTTCATTGACGCCGCGATCGCGGCGCGATGATCTTTGCCCGCTCGTCGACACCGAAGCATCCACAAGGAAAAACCCGCCGAACGGTATCTTTGCAAAAATTTTACCTAACGGCTTTTCGGCTTCTTTACCAGATCAGTCTAGGCTGCACCGTAGATGCCCCGCACGACCGGATCGCCCAAGGGCAAAGAGGACGCGGAAATGAAACGCTGCATGTTCGTCGACGATTCAAGCGTCATCAGGAAGGTTGCAAAACGCATCCTGGGCGGTTCCGACATGATGGTCATCGAGGCGGCCAGCGGGCTTGACGCACTGGAGATGTGCGCCGCCGACATGCCCGACATCATCGTCATCGACGGCGCCTTGCCGGATATGCAGGCGGTCGACCTCATCCGGCGCGTGCGCGCCATGGAAAGCCCGATCCGGCCGCAGATCCTGATCTCGCTGGTCGAACTCGATATCGCGTCGATCATGCGAGCCAAGCGCGCCGGCGCCCAGGGCTATCTGTTGAAGCCCTTCAATCGCCCGCAACTGCTCGAACGTTTTCGCGCCTTGAAAATCGCTGCCTGAACGGAAGCCGTTCCAGGCAAACCGCGCGGTGGTCTGTCGTGTCGCACAAAAACAAATAATTGCTCCACAATGCAAAAAACCCGGCCAAGCCGGGTTTTTTAGAAGTGCGCTGCCGACTGCGCTCAGGCGCTGACGCGGATATCTTCCGGTTCGCGCAGCACATAGCCGCGGCCCCAGACAGTCTCGATGTAGTTCTGGCCCCCGGACGCGGCGTCGAGCTTCTTGCGCAGCTTGCAGATGAAGACGTCGATGATCTTCAATTCCGGCTCGTCCATGCCGCCATAGAGATGGTTGAGGAACATTTCCTTGGTGAGCGTGGTGCCCTTGCGCAGCGAGAGCAGCTCCAGCATCTGGTATTCCTTGCCGGTGAGGTGCACGCGCTGGCCGCCGACTTCGACGGTCTTGGCGTCGAGGTTGACCACCAGGTCGCCCGTGGTGATCACCGACTGGGCGTGGCCCTTCGAGCGGCGCACGATGGCGTGGATGCGCGCCACCAGCTCGTCCTTGTGAAACGGCTTGGTCATGTAGTCGTCGGCGCCGAAGCCGAGGCCGCGTACCTTGTCCTCGATGCCGGCCATGCCGGAGAGGATGAGGATGGGCGTCTTTACCTTGGAGAGGCGAAGCGTTCTCAAGACCTCGTAGCCGGACATGTCCGGCAGGTTGAGATCGAGAAGGATGATGTCGTAGTCGTAGAGCTTGCCCAGATCGACACCCTCTTCGCCGAGGTCTGTCGTATAGACGTTGAAACTTTCCGATTTCAGCATCAGCTCGATGCTTTGTGCGGTTGCACTGTCATCTTCTATCAGCAGAACACGCATTTCATTCCCCTTTTCTGCCGCCGGACCATTTCACGACCCGTCCTGTCCCGGAGCAGTGGTTGCCTTGTGCAGAGGCTGCCATCGAATGGTTAACAAAACCTAATTTCCCGTCCAATACGGTATCAGATTTTTTAACCCCTTTCTACACCCTCTTGAATCTAATAACGAATCACAGACCAAAATTCCTAATGCAGCACATTAATAACCCGGACTAAGTGACTCCAGGGACTCATCGACGCGGCTTCGCTTCGGCGGCCGGAATTTTTACCCGGCCTTAAGCCCTGACCCGTATGATTAACAATGCCCGTAAACGAATGGTTACCGTCGGCAAAAAACTTTAGGGTTTTGTTTCCCATAGTGCGGGGAAAGCCGGTGGATACGGGCAGCGCTTGGACCTTTCCAGGTGGTTTGGACGATATGTGCGGGTGTGCGTTTCCGGGAGTACCGAATCATGAAGTCACGTGAAAACCTCGTTCGGCTGAAGCAATTTCAGGTGAATGAGAAGCGGCGCCAGCTGCTGCAGCTCGACATGATGATCGCCGAGTTCGAGCGCATGGCCGTCGAATTGGAGCTTCAGATCACCGCCGAGGAAAAGAAAGCCGGCATCACAGATATCAATCATTTCGCCTATCCGACCTTCGCCAAGGCGGCGCGCCTGCGCCGCGACAATCTCAGGAACTCGCAAGGCGACCTCGCCCAGCAGCGAAGCGCCGCCGAATCATTACTCGGCGAAGCTGAAGCGGAGCTTTCCAAGGCTGAGATGCTGGAGTCGCGCGATACCAAGGTTCGCGAGACCGAAACTGGCGGCCGCAGCGCCATGATCGGCTGAGCCGGCCGACATCGGCGCTATTTGGCGCACAAGCGCGCGCCCTGTCAGGCGACAGCTCGAACCGGCAACAGCAAGCCGCCGCGGAAGCGCTGCTGGCACGCAAGACCTACGCCGCCCAATCCTCCTTTTTGGCGCTGGCCCTCGCCCGGGCATCCCCTAATATCAGGCGCAGCTGCTCCGCCCGTGATCTGATCTGGGCAAGCAGTCCGGCCAGGTTATGGCCGAGTTCGGTCAGTTCATGTTCGACGCGTGGCAAGCGCGCCATTGCGCAGCCAGCCTTTGCGCAGCGCGCCTACGCCAGTTCGCGCAATATCAGGGTCGAGCGCATGTCGGTGGTGCCCGACCGCGAGGGCTTGCCGGATTGATCGACGCGCAAAAGCCTGCCGTCCATGTCGCCAGGGCTTTTCCACTCGACCAGGCGGGAGCCGCCGACGCCTTTCTCACAACCAAGCCGATCGGCAAGGTAGCGCTGACCGTCTGAGCGGCGACACTGAAAGCAAAGGGCGCGGCATGCCGCGCCCTTGCTTGTGGTGAGACCGGCCTAGTGCCGGTATTGCTGGATACGCGTGGTGCGCAGCCCGGCAAGGCCATATTCGTCGATCGACGCTTGCCAGGACAGGAATTCCTCCGTGGTCAGCTTGTAGCGCTGGCATGCCTCTTCAAGGCTCAAAAGCCCGCCGCGCACTGCTGCAACCACCTCCGCCTTGCGCCGGATAACCCAGCGACGCGTGTTCGTCGGCGGCAGATCGGCAATCGTGAGAGGGCTGCCGTCAGGCCCGATAACATATTTGACTCTAGGTCTAACCAGATCGGTCATCGTACTCTCTACAAAAAACTCAAAGACCCAATCCCCGCCACGTTACCGCCACAGCTTTAAAAATTGCCTAAGCAGACCCTAATGACTAGGTAAGGATCGTGAACGCCGCGTTAGTCTTTTAGCGGGCATTTGAAATATACGGCCGGAAGGCCCGTTTTAGCCGGGAGAAATGTGCCCGTTCGCAGTGTCCGCCACGCCGGGGTCGTCCTGCAAGCTGGCGCCGCATGAAAGCTTGACCTATATTCTCGACATTGGCATTGAGCTGCCGCGAAATGAAAGCACCATGAACAGTCTCGACCTCCCCAGACGCCCCGAAGAGACCCGCGTCGTCGTCGCCATGTCGGGCGGCGTCGATTCATCAGTGGTCGCCGGCTTGTTGAAGCGCGAGGGCTACGATGTCGTCGGCGTCACCTTGCAGCTCTATGATCATGGTGCGGCAACGCATCGGGCCGGCTCATGCTGCGCCGGCCAGGACATCGACGATGCCCGTCGCGTTTCCGAGACGCTGGGTATTCCCCATTATGTGCTCGATTACGAGGAGCGGTTCCGCAAGGCGGTCATCGATCCGTTCGCCGAGAGCTACGTCGCCGGCGAAACCCCCATTCCTTGCGTTTCCTGCAACCAGACGGTCAAGTTCGCCGATCTCCTGGCCACGGCCAAGGATCTCGGCGCCGACGCGCTGGCCACCGGCCACTACATCCGCTCCGGCGCCAATGGCGCCCACCGGGCGCTTTACCGGCCGGTCGATGCCGACCGCGACCAGAGCTATTTCCTGTTCGCCACCACGCAGGCGCAGATCGACTACCTGCGCTTTCCGCTCGGCGGCCTGTCGAAGCCCCAGGTTCGCGCCATCGCCGAGGAGATGGGGCTGACGGTGGCCGCCAAGCAGGACAGCCAGGACATCTGCTTCGTGCCGCAAGGCAAATATTCCGACATCATCGCCAAGCTGAAGCCGACTGCCGCCAACCCAGGCGACATCGTTCATATCGACGGCCGCGTGCTCGGTCGCCACGAGGGCATTCTGCGCTACACGATCGGCCAGCGCCGTGGCATCGGCATCGCGTCCGGCGAGCCGCTCTATGTCGTCCATCTCGACGCCGAGCGCGCCCGTGTCGTGGTCGGCCCGCGCGAGGCGTTGGAGACGCACAAGATCTATCTGCGCAACATGAACTGGCTGGGAGACGGAGGCCTCGCCGATGTGCCCACCGGCGGCATCGAGCTGTTCGCCAAGGTGCGCTCGACCAGGCCGCCACGGCCGGCCGTGCTGCGTCACGAGGCAGGTGTGGCCTCGGTCGAACTGGCCGACGGTGAATCCGGCATCGCGCCTGGACAGGCCTGCGTGCTCTATTCCGACGACGGCAACGAGGCCCGTGTCTTCGGCGGCGGCTTCATCGTGCGCTCCGAGCGCGGCGCCGAAGCCGAAGCGATGCTGAGCCGGCTGGCCGCGAAGCCGGCGCAAGTTCCCGCCGAGTAGCTCTCCCCTGGCCATCGTACCAGGAGTGCGACGTACCAGTACGACGTAGCCTTCCTTCAGGCCGTGGATTTGGTGTGGGTGACGGTGCCGGCCGTCAGGATGCGCAGCACCCTGATCGCTTCCTCGCCGCTGGTGCGTGGTTCGGCGCGCGTTTCGATGCAGTGGATGAAGTGCTCCAGTTCGCGCGTCAGCGGCATGCCCTGGGCAACCGCGACATAGGACGGCTCATTGGTGGTGAATGCCCACTGGCCGCTGTCCTGCCACACGGCGTGGCGGTAGACCGCAAGCTTGCGCTCCCATGGCTCGACATCGTCGAACACCGCCATCGCCTTGGTTCCGACCACGGTCAGCCGCCGCTCGCGATAGGGGTTGAGCCGCGATGTGAAAAGATGGCTGCGCAGTCCGTTGGGAAAGCGCATGTGCAGATGCGCGAAATCGCTGAGATTGTCGAGGAGTGCCGCTCCCTCGCCGCGCACCTCGATCGGCTCGGTGCCGGTGATGGCCAGGATCATCGACAGATCGTGCGGCGCCAGGTCCCATAGCGCATCGTTCTCGGTATGGAACTTGCCGAGCCCCAGCCGGTGCGAATGGATGTAGCGGACCTCGCCGAGCTCGCCCTTGTCGATCAGCCCTTTCAACGTCTCGAAGGCGGGATGGAAACGCAGGACATGGCCGACCATGAACACGCGGCTATTGTCCTTGGCCGCCTGCACCGAGCGCTCGGCATCGGCCACCGTCAGCGCGATCGGCTTTTCCACCAGCACGTCCTTGCCGTTCTCGACGGCGCGCACGGCAAGATCGGCATGGAACTGCGGCGGCAAGGCCATGATGATGGCGTCGATGTCATCGCGGACGAACAGTTGGTCCGGCTCGATCGCCAGGCAGTCCTGTTCGCTGGCGAAACCTTCGGCGCGAGCCCGATTGGTGTCGGAAACCGCGTGCAATGCGCCGAGCGCCTTGAGGGTGCGGATGTGGTTGGAGCCCCAGTATCCGCAACCGAGGACTGCAATGCGCGGCTTCATCTGTTTCAAACTCTAAAAACTCGTGGCCGAGACATAGCGACGTGCCCCGTCGAACTCAACCCCGGCGGCACCAACCAGCTGTTCGTGCGGCAAAGCTTTTCTCCATCGAGAATAGCCCTGATATCGAATGCATCGAAGCTTGACAGGCTCGCCCTCCCAACCTTATATCCGCGCGACCTTGGCGAACGCCTCGAAATGCCTTTCGATTTAAGGCGGATTTCGGGCCTGTCGCCGCCCTGGCGGGGTAGCTCAGTTGGTTAGAGCACGGGAATCATAATCCTGGGGTCGGGGGTTCAAGTCCCTCTCCCGCTACCAATTTCTAGAATAATTTCAGATACCAATGGGCTCCGGCGCCCGAGAACCTTGGCTCGGTTTGCTATCCACGCAGCCATACCCGTTTGAGCGCGTAACGATCGAGTTCGCGGCCGATTTCCGCGCCGCCGCGTCAGCATCAGTGTGCTCAGGCTCTTGCCCTGCGGATCCTGCGCCAGCGACCGCATCACCTCGCCGCCCAGCGGCAGATATCCGAACAGTTCGGCATGTCGCCACGCGGCGTGCGCGCTAACAAAGGCTACAGGCTGGCCAGCGACATAGCCGAAGGCGCGGCCGACACCGCCTATGGGATGGCCTTGCCGAACTCGAACTCGATCCTGACGGAGTGAGTGGCCCCTGGCGTGCTCCTACTTGGCCAGGCGCGCGGCGTGCCACTTCAAATGGTCGTCCATGAAGGTCGAGATGAAATTATAGGAATGATCGTAGCCTTCCTGCATGCGCAAGGTGAGCGCGATGCCGGACTTCTTGCAGGCATCTTCGAGAAGCCATGGCCGCAGGCCGTCCTTGAGGAAGCCATCGGCGGTGCCCTGATCGACCAGGAATTCGCCGAAGCGGTGCCCGTCTTCGATCAGCGCTGTTGCGTCGTAGGCGCGCCAGGATTTCTCGTCCTTGCCGAGATATTTTTCCAGAGCCGGCCGCGACCAGTCTGCCGTCATCGGCTGAACGATCGGTGCGAACGCCGAGCAACTTCTGAAGTGCTCGGAGTTCTTCAGCGCGATGGTCAGCGCGCCATGCCCGCCCATGGAGTGGCCAAAAATCGACTGGCGCTCCATATCGGCGGGGAACTGGCTGGCGATCAGGGCCGGCAGCTCGTCGACGATATAGGAGTGCATCCGATAGTTCCTGGCGAAGGGCTGCTGCGTCGCGTCGAGATAGAAGCCGGCGCCCGAGCCGAACTGCCAATTATCCTTTTCATCGGCCACACCCTCGCCGCGTGGGCTTGTGTCGGGGCAGACCACGATCAGGCCGAGCTCGGCCGCCAGACGCCGGTATTCCCCCTTGTCCATGACATTGGCATGAGTGCAGGTGAGGCCCGACAGATACCAGAGCACCGGCAGTGGCCCATCCTTGGCCTGCGGCGGCACGAAGACGGCAAAGGTCATGTCGCAGGCGCAGGCTTCGGAAGCGTGTGAATAAACACCTTGCACGCCGCCATGCGACTTGGACGTGGAAACGACTTTCATCAGCTCTGCCTTCTCGTCAAGAAATCCCGGCCCGGCATAGCGGCCGGATGCATCGCTCGCAACCGCGAGCCGCTAATAAGTCCCGGCGGCGTTATCGAGGTGCACCCCGATAAATGCCGCCGGTAGACGCCAGGCTTTGCGAACACGCTGACCTAGCCGGGAGGCTGGAGGCCAGCGAAAAGCCAGACGTTTCGATGGCCGGCGATCGGGCCGGCAGGGCGCCGGACTTGACGATTGCCCTCAGTGCCTGATCATCCCGGCGTCGACATTCAGCGTCTGGCCGGTGATCCAGCGGGCGTCGTCGCTGGCCAGGAACGACACGACATCGGCGATATGTTCGGGCTGGCCCTTGCCCTTCATCGCCTGCAGCATCTCGACGAAGCCGAACGCCTCGTTGTGCGGGCTCGCCTTGACGCCATCGCTCTCGATCAGGCCGGGCGTCACCGCATTGGCCGTGATGTTGTACTTGCCAAGCTCGGTGGCCAGCGCCCGGGTGAAGCCAATGACGCCGCCCTTGGCCGCGACATAGGCCGCCATGTTCGGCGTGCCGGCAAAGAAGGTGTTGGAGGCGATGCTGATCACGCGTCCGGCCTTGCCCGCCGCCCGCATCTGGTCGGTCGCCGCGCGGGTGACGATGAAGGTCCCCGTCAGGTTGACGTCGATGATCTTGCGCCAATGGTCGAGGTCGACGTCGTCCCAGGCGACGAACGGCACGATGCTGGCATTGTTGACCAGGATGTCGACGCCGCCGGTGAGTGCCTGTATCTCGCCAAACAGCGCTTTCACCGAAGCCGGATCGGCGATATCGGCTGCGATCGCCTTCGCCTTGCCGCCGATTTCGGCGGCCGCGGCCTTGGCACCCTCGGCATTGATGTCGCTGACGATGACGGTCGCGCCGTCGGCCGCCAGCCGCGCCACGATCGCCTTGCCGATGCCTTGTGCCGCCCCCGTCACCAGCGCCGTCTTTCCCGCAAGCCGTTGAGTCATGAAATTTCTCCCTCGATGCGCAGTCTGTTGATGTCTGTTCAGGCGTCGGCGTCGATCACCGCCAGCGCCGCGTCGATGCCCTTGCCGACCGCAAGCTTCTGGCCAGCCGCGTTCATGGCGCCGCCAAGCGCCGTCAGCGCCGCGATCGCATAGATCGGCTGTGCCGTCGGGCCCATATGGCCGATGCGTGTAAGCTTCCCCAAAGTTTCGCCGCGACCCGACGAAAACACCACGCCGTAGCGGGCGCGCGCTGCCTGGCGAAGTGCTTTCTCGTCGACACCGTCGGGTGTGCGAACGGCCGTGGTGCTCGGCGAAGCGATTGCATCGCTGGCGGCCCAGATCGACAGGCCCATGGCGACGACGCCGGCCCGCATGGCCTTGGCCGTCAGTGCATGGCGCGCCCAAACCGCTTCTGGCCCCTCGTTGAGATAGAGATCGAGCGCCACATCCAGGCCGTTCACTTCGGCCACCGAGGGCGTGAAGGGGAATGGCTTGTCGCGCGACCAGGCGTTCTCCCAGTCGACGATGCTCAGCATCGAGGCGCGGGGCGCCGCCTTGTTGGCCTTCATCTTGGCCCAGGCGCGGTCGCTGACCCCCATGATCGTCAGCGCTGGCGGCGCGCCAAGACATTTGCCCGGGCCGGTCACATAGATGTCGGCCTTGCAGTCGTCCGGATGCGTCTTCATGCCACCGAAAGACGAGACGGCATCGACGATCAGGTAACCGCCATGCGCCGACACCAGCGCGCCGATGGCATCGATCGGGTTGATCGTGCCCGACGGCGTGTCGTGATGGCAGACGGAGACGACAGTGATTTCCGGATGCGCCTTCAGCATGGCGGCAACCGCCTGCGGGTCGATCGCCTCATTGTAGGGCACTTCGATTTCGAGGAGATGCGGTGTATAGCGCTTCGCCCAATAGCCGAACCCCTTGCCGTAGACGCCCGAGGCAAGGTTGAGCACGACGTCGTCCGATGTGATCAACGACGCCGCCGCCGCCTCGAGACCCAGCACCGGCTCTCCGTGCAGGATGACTGGCTTGTTGGAAAGCCGCATCGCTTTTTGAGCCTTGTCGACGGCCTTCTCGTAGAAGAGCTGGAAGGCCGGGTCATAGTCGTAGAGCACCGTGCGGCCGAGGCCTCGCAGCACCTCGGCATAGGCATTGACTGGCCCCGCCGTCAGCGTGAGGACCGGATCCGCGTGATCGGGATAGCGCATGGTCTTGGTCTCCGGATTGGCGGCGATCAGCCGTAGAACTGTGTGCCGGTTTTGTAGCTCTTGAAGTTGTCCATGTCGTGCGAGTACATCAGCTCGGCGCCGTGATCCTCGGCAAGTTTCTTCACCCTGCGCATCGAATTGACGCCCGCGACCGGGTCGATATGGAAGGCGGCCTGGCAAAGCGTTTCCAGGCTCTTCTGCGTGTAGGCTGCGTCGATCGTGAACATGATCGGCTTGCGCTTGGGAAACTCGACCAGAAGGCTGTAATGGCCGATCGAGTGGCCGGGGGTGGAGATCAGTTTCACGCCTTTTGCCAGTTCGATGTCACCTTCGATGCCCTCGAAAGTCGAGTTGGCCCGTGTCGTGCCTGCCAGCAGTTGCGCGGTCGCGCCACGTGCCTCCGCCGCTTCCGCCGAGAAGCTCAGGTCCGAATAACCGAGATGTTCGAAGGGCTGCGGATTGCAGGCTTGCGGCACCTCCGAACGGTGGCAGATCTTCTTGGCATGCGGAAAATACTTGTTGCCGCCGCAATGGTCGAAATGGAAGTGCGAGTTGACGACGACGTCGATTTCCTTCGGCTCCAGCCCGAGCAGCGCCAGCGCGCCGGGAATGGTCTGGTGCTTTTCCTGGATCGGCTTCTCGAAGGGCAGCACCTTCATGACGTGGTCGTAGTCATAGCCGGTATCGATGAGGAAGCGGCCCTCGGCATGCTCGATCAGGATCGAATAGACGGGGAAGCGCACTTCGCCGCCTGGGCCACGGTTCCAGAACACATGATAGCCGTCGAGGACAAGTGAGCCGCCGTCGAGCAGGTAGACCTTGGTATCCGACATTGTTGCCTCCTTTTCCGGCGCGGGTTCCATCCGCGCGTCTGGTTTTTCTCAGCGCGCCCCGCGCTCGTATGGAATGCCCAGTGCCGCCGGCAGGCTGGCCCGCCGCCCGAACAGCACCAGCATGATCATCACCGCCAGGAACGGCAGCATCTGGATGACATCGGTCGGTATGTTGATGCCCGCCACCTGCATGGCCGTCGTCAGCGACAGGCACACGCCGAACAGAAGAGCGCCAAACAGCACCCAGATCGGCCGTCCCCGCGCCAGCATCGCCAGCACGATGCCGAGAAAGCCGGCGCCATTGGTGATGAACGGAATGAACAGGCCCGCTCCGACATTGGCGAGGTAGGCGCCGCCAAGCCCCGCCAGCGCGCCGGTCGTCAGCACCGCGATGGTACGGGTCCTGATGACGTCGATGCCGGCGACATCGAGCGCGGCCGGCTTGTCGCCCGCTGCCTGCAGGTTGAGGCCGAGCTGCGTGCGGCGGTAGAGGTGGCTCGTGGCGAACACCAGAGCGACCGCCAGATAGACGATCAAGTGATGCCTGAAGAAGGCCGGGCCGATCACCGGAATGTCCGACAGCAGCGGAATGACGGTTGCGTCCGCCGCCGGCAGGCGGGGATAGCTGCGCGAAAACTGGAAATGATGGAGCAGCGCCGTCAGGCCTTCGAGACCAAGCGTCAGCGCGATGCCGATGACGATCTGGTTCAGCCCGATGCGCACGCAAAGCAGCGCCATGATCAGCGCCACCGCGACGCCGCCCGCAGCGCCGGTGAGAAAGCCTAGCCACAGCGATCCCGAATAGAACGCGCCGACGAAGCCGAGATAAGCGCCGGCCAGCATCATGCCCTCGATGCCGATGTTGAGCACGCCGGCCTTTTCCGACATCTGCTCGCCGAGCCCGGCAAGCAGCAGCGGAACGGCGGCGGTGACGGCGCCAAACAGCAATGCGCTGAGAAAGACTTCGCTGAAGAGCCCGGTCATGCCCTACGCCTTTCTCGACTGATGATAACGGTGGTCGACATATTCGGCCAAGGCGAGCACGATCAGCACGATGGAGACCAGCACCAGCGTGAAGTGATTGGGCACGCCAAGCCGCCGCGCCGCGCTCTCGCCGCCGATCGACAATACGGAGAGCAGGAACACGAAGCCGATCGCGGCAAAGCCGTTCATGCGGGCGAGAAACACGGCCGGAATGACCGCCAGCCCATAGGCTGGATTCCAGTCGGCGCGAACATTGCCTTGCACGCCGATGATGTCGACAGCGCCGGCAAGGCCGGCGAGCCCGGCGGAAATGGCAAAGACGGCAATCGTCAGGCCGGGCACGCCCAGCCCCGCATGAACCGCCGCACGCGGATTGGCGCCGACGATCCTCAGTTTCAGCCCGAATGCCGTACGCGTCATCACCAGATGCACGATGATGATTACCGCCAGGCCGAGCAGCAGGCCACTGGTGATGGTGGTTTCGAACAGGCGCGGCAGCCGGTCTTCCACCGGCAGCGTGCGGGTCTGCGGCACGGTCGTGCCGGGATCGCGAAACACCAGCTTGACCAGCACATTGGCGAGCGACGTGCCGAGGAACGTCATCATCAGCGTGGTGATGATCTCGTTGACACCCTGATAGGCGCGCAGCAGCGCCGGCACCAGCGACCAGATCATGGCCACCAGCATGGCAATCAGGAACGCGCAGAACAACGCCAGCCAGGCTGGCATGACCTGCACCAGCACGGGAGCGCTGGCCGCCGCCGTGACGGCGCCGAGCAGGAACTGGCCGTCGCCGCCGAGGTTCCACATGCCGGCGCGAAAGGCAACGATCAGGCCGGCGGCGAGAAACAGCAGTGGAGCCATGCGCGTCAGCGTCTGCTGGATGCCGAGCGGCGAGAAGAGGCCCTTCTCCAGCACGTAGCCATAGTAAGCGAGCGGGTCGACGCCGACGGCAAGCAGAATGCAGCCGGCGATGACGAGGGCGGCAAGGATCGGCCCAAGCGTCATCAGCAGCCGGTGCACTATGTCGCGCCGCGTGGCGGCTGCGCTCGTGGCATCGAGTGCGGTGGCGCCGGCGGCGGGTGCGGTGTCGATGCTCATGCGGCAAGTCCGATCATCAGGCGACCGACCCTGGTGCGGGCGTCGTCGGCATTCGCCACGGTGCCGACCAGCACGCCATTGGCGATGACGGCGATGCGGTCGCACATGCTGAGCAGTTCCTCGAGGTCGGTGGAGATCAAGAGTACGGCGAGGCCGCGTGCCGCCGTGTCGCGGATGCGCTGGCGCGAGGCCAGCGTGTTGGCGAGATCGAGCCCGTAGGTCGGCTTGTTGAAGATCACCACCTTGGCGCCTTCGGCCAGTTCCCGCGCCAGCAGCACCTTCTGGATGTTGCCGCCGGAAAGCCGCGCCACCGGTGTCTTCAGGCTTGGCGTGCGCACATCGTATTCGCGCACGAGCTCGGCGGCACGCCTGTCGATCTCGGCGCGCTGCTCGACGCCGCTGCGCCAGAAGGGCGCCGCCCCGACTTGCTTGAGGAAGAAGTTGATGGAGACCGGGAACGTGCCGACGGTGCCCTCGCCCAGCCGGTCGTCAGTCAAATAGCGAAGGCCGCGCTGGCGGCGTTCGCCGACGCTCAGGGCCTCGATGGCGGTGCCCTCCAGCCGGACCGAGCCGCTGGTCGCCACCCGTTGACCGGCCAAGGCCTCCGCCAGCTGTTTCTGGCCGTTGCCATCGATACCAGCGATGCCGAGTATCTCGCCCGGGCGGATGTCGAAGGAGATCGACGACAGGCCGGGTACATTGTCGGTCGGCGCGACCGTGAGATCCGCGACCTGAAGCAGGGGCGCGGCACTGGCATCGACCGCGCGGGCCGGACGTTCGACCGCTTCGGGATCGTCCTTCTGCTTGCCGAACATCAGCTCCACGATCTCGGAAATAATTTCCTGCTCGCCGAGTGCGCGAAACCGCTCGGGCGGGATCTCGCCCACCTTGCGGCCGAGCTTGAGAACCGAGATGCGGTCGCCGAAGGCGGCCGCCTCCTTGAGCTTGTGGGTGATGAAGACGATCGCCAATCCCTGTTCGACGAGGCGCCGCATCAGCGCGCCAAGTTCCTCGATGCCCTTCGGCGTCAGCATCGAGGTGGATTCGTCGAGGATCAGCACCCGGCTGTTGCGCACCATGGCGCGCAGGATTTCGACTTGCTGCTGCTCACCGAGCGAGAGTTCCGAAACCTTGGCATGCAGTTTTACTGTGATGCCGAGGCTGCCAGTGATCTCGGCCACGCGGGCCGCAAGCTCTTCGGTCCTCGGACGCTGCCACCAGGGCCCGCCAAGAAGCAGGTTCTCGGCGACCGTCAGGGTGGGCACCAGCATCATGTGTTGGAACACCGTTCCGATGCCAAGCGCCAGCGCATGGCGCGGCGACGTGATCGGCGTCGGCTTGCCGTCGACAAGTATGCGCCCCTCGTCCGGCTGCTGCAGGCCCGACAGCATGCCGATCAAGGTGGATTTTCCCGCGCCGTTCTCGCCGAGCAGTACATGCACCTCGCCAGGATGGATCGACAGGTCGACGCTGTCGTTGGCGACGATGCCGGGAAAGCGTTTGGTCACGCCTTCGAGCGCGACGATGTCGCGGCTATCGACGGGCGATGAAGAAAGACTGCTCATGAAAGCCCAGCACTGGAAAACGGGAAATATCCGGAGGGGCGAACCGATCGCCCCTCCGGCAGCCGACTTCTGATCGCCTTACTGGGCGACGCTTGTCATCAGTGCCCTGACGGCGGCCGCGTCATAGACTGGCTCGACCTTGATCTTGCCGGAAATGACGTCCTCGCGCAGCGCCTGGATTTCGCTCCAGACGTTGTCGGGGATGGCGGCGGTCTTCAGCAACTGCACGGAATCGTCCTTGAGGCCGATCGAATAATGCTTGGTACCAAACGTGTCGGCCTTCAGGTCGGCGATCATCGCCGCGTAGACCGGTTCGATGTTCCACACCACCGACGACAGCAGGAAGCCCTTGTCGATTGGCGACTTGTCGCCGATGACGTCGATGAAATAGACCTTGCCGCCATCGGCGGCCTTTGTCGTCTCGACTGCCTGCAGCATACCGAAGCTGGAGCCGTTGCCCTGGCCGAAAATGATGTCGGCGCCCGAGGCGATAACGCTTTCGGTGACGCGCTTGCCGCCGGCAGCGTCACTGTAGGCGGCCGGCCCGATCACCGCATAGGTGATCTTGACGTCCGGGTTCTCCGCCTTCACCCCTTGCGCGAACGCCGCCGATTGCGAGTTCCACGATGGCGGTTCACCGGAGACGACGATGCCGACCGACTTCGAGCGCGACATCTTGGCGGCGAGACGGCCGGCCAGATAGGCGCCCTGGTGGCCGCTCAGCGTGTAGTCGGCGACGAGGCCTTTCTCCAGCCCGTTCGGCGTATCGACGATCGCTACCGGAACCTTCAGTTCCTTGGCGATCTCGGGTGCCGAGGTGTTGTAGCCGCTGGCATGCGCGATCAGCAGGCTGGCGCCGTCGGACGCGAGCTCGCGCAGCGTCGGACGGACATCGCCATAGCCGAGGCCCTGCGCCACGACCACCTCGACGCCGGCTGCCTTGCCGGCTGCCTTGGCGGCGTCGATGCCTTGCTGGTTCCAGCCATAGTCCGTGCCTTCTTCAGGCGTGAGGATGGCGATCGACTTGACTTCGCCGGCAAGCGCGCCGCCCGTCAAGATACCAGACAGTATTAATGCACTTACGCTACCCTTCAGGATCTTTAACATGTTACCCTCTCTGTTGATTTCCAATCAATATTTTTATTGTTATTGCGCACAAGCGAGATAGACTGCCTGAGAAAGCTACCCATGGAGCTCAGGCAAAGTGAAAATCCGTTATGTCCTCCCCGTGATGTTGGCGTTCACATCGCTTGCCAACGCGGTTGAGTTGCACCATGTGATCGTCCGCAAGGGCACCGACGGGCTCGATATGGTGCCGTTGACGATTTCGAATGCCGGCAAGGAAGGTGTGTCCTGCAACGCCGACTTCGCCCACTGGTATTCAGAAGGGATAGCGACGATAGAGCCGGGCATGAGCGCTCGTGTCGAACTCTGGTTCGATCCCAAGACCGGCACCTTCACCATCCTCAACGACAAGCGCGAAAACCTGCCGGTCGAGCGCCTGTGGTGTGGCCTCGCGGGTCGCGCATATGCCACGCGCGGGCAGATCGCGCTCGACCGAACCGACGCCGCCAAAGGCGAGCGCGAGGTGTCCTGCGGCATGGAGCAGGACAGCCTGGCATGCCGGTAGGCGCTCATTGATCGGTCCGTCCGGGCCATCGTGCCCTATTCCTCCAGGAACTTGTCGGTGAAGACGTCGTCGGCCGACAGCGCAGCTTTGAGCACGCCCTGGTCGGTGAGCGTCTTCAGCGTTTCCTCCCACTGCGTCTTCGTCATCCAGCCGAGGCCGTGGTCCTTGGTGTCGGGGCTGGTGAAGGTTGAGGCGACGTCGGCGTTGATCTGGGCCAGCAGCACATCCTTCTTGTCCGCGTAACCGGGTGCGGCCTTCGCGGTGATCTCGGCGGCTTCTTCCGGATGGGCGACGACATAATCGAAGGCTTCCCTGTAGGCCTTGACGAAACGGGCGACGACGTCGGGCTTGTCCTTGATCATTGTCTCCGAGGTGAACAGGCCGGAGCCATAAGCCTTCCAGCCATGGTCGGCGCCCATCATGATGCTGAGCGAACCGGGACCGCCCGCCTTGGCTTCCAGTTCGGGAACCTCGGCGTCGACATAGCCGACCACCGTCTGAACCCGGCCGAGAAGCAGATAGCTTTCATAGGGCGGCGAGACGCTGTTCAGCGTCATGTCCTTTTCGGTCAGGCCGTTGGCCGCCAGGAAGCCCTTGAAGAAGATGTAGGTCGAGCCCGCTGGATGAATGCCGATGGTCAGGCCCTTGAGATCGGCCGGCTTGGTGAGCTTCACCGTCTTGGCGAGCGACATGATTGCCAGCGGCGAGTGCTGGTTGACGGCTGCCACCGCCACCACCGGAACGCTCTGCGAGCGGGCCACGGCGAGCGTGGGAAGATCGCCGAAACCGAAATCCGCGTTCCCGTTGCCCACCAGCCGCATGGCATCCGGCGAACCCGAACCCTTGCGGATTTCGGCAACGTCGATGTCGTTCTTGGCGAAGAAGCCTTTTTCCTTGCCGACGAAGAACATGGCATGGTTGCCGCGCACCACCCAATCGAGTTGGACGGTGATCTTGTCAGCCGCCAGCGTCGCGTTCGAGAAGCCAAGCGCGCCGGCAAAGGCCGCAAGCGTGGCTACCTTGATAAGTGAGCGTCTCAGCATTTTTGTTCCCTTTTATTGACGGTGGTTGATCGAGAGGCCTAGGCCTGGCTGAATTTCGGTGCCCATGGCACCACGATGCGTTCGAGGATTTCGGCGGCGTAGTAGAAGGCGATGCCGAGCACGGAGACGAGCAGCAGCGCCGCGAAGACCAGCGCGGTGTCGAGCTGGGTCGAGGCGAACTGGATGACGTAGCCTAAGCCGTCCGAGGCACCGGCGAATTCGCCGACGATGGCGCCGATCACGCTCAGCGTGGCCGCGATCTTGGTTCCCGCCATCAGGTTCGGCAGCGAATGCGGAACGCGGATCCTGAACAGGATCTGCGTCGGGCTGGCGCCGACCGAATTCATCAGCGACAGCAGCGAGCGGTCGACCGACTGCATGCCGGCCAGCATCGACAATGTCACCGGAAAGAAGGCGATGACCAGGATCAGGCCGATCTTGGGCGCGAGCCCATAGCCGAACCAGAGAATGAAGATCGGCGCCAGCGCCACCTTCGGCACGTTCTGGAACAGCACCACCAGCGGATAAAGCGCCCGGCCCAGCCAGTCGAAGCGCACGATGACCAGCGCAATGGCGACGCCGACAACGACGGAGACAAGGAACCCGAACAGGATCTCGCCTGCCGTCACCAGTGTCGCCTGCATCAGCGTTGCCCATTGCGCGACCAGCGATTGCGCGATTTCGGACGGAGCGGGAATGATGAAGGCGGAGATAGCGAAAATCCGCACCACGGCTTCCCATACGACGATCGTCGCCAGCAAAAGTATGACCGCCGGCAGCCAGCTGCCGGTCGCGGCCACCCAACTCGAGGCAAACCGCGAGTCGGAGGGATTGGTGATGGGTTGATCGCTCATGACACGCCTCCCGGTTGGTGGCTGGCGCGCAGCATCGTGCGCAGTTGAACCACCAGCCTGACGAACTCCGGATCTTCCGTCACCGACAGATCGCGCGGATAGGGCAGGCCAATATCGAGGCTTTCGGTGATCCGGCCGGGCTTGATCCCCAGCACATGAACATGGCGAGACAAATGAATGGCCTCGTCGATGGAGTGGGTGACAAGAACGATGGTCTTGCCGGTGCGCTGCCAGATCTCCAGCAGCGACTGACCCATCTGGTCGCGGGTAATGGCGTCGAGCGCGCCGAACGGCTCGTCCATCAGCAGCACCGCCGGATCGAGCGCCAGCGCCCGCGCGATAGCGACGCGCTGGCGCATGCCGCCTGACAATTCGTTGGGACGCTTGTGGGCGCTGTCGCCCAGGCCCACCAGCTCAAGCATCTCCTGTCCGCGCGTCCGTAGTTGCGCGCGCGAAAGCGACTTGTCGGCGATACCTAGCAGCATGGAAGCGTTGTCGACGGCGTTCTTCCACGGCAAAAGGTTGGCGTCCTGGAAGACGAGGCCGATCATGCGTTTGCGCGCCGCCTCGACCGGCGAAAGCCCGGCGATCGAAACGCTGCCGCTTGTCGGATTTACAAGTCCGGCCAGAACCTTCAGCAAGGTGCTCTTGCCGCAGCCGGAAGGACCGATGAGAGAAACAAACGATCCCTTCGGTACCGAAAGATCGATGTTCTGCAGAACCAATTGCTTGGCCATGACCACCGAAACGCCCTTGGCGGAGATCAGGTCGTCGTGACGTATATGGGCCGGCCGGCCACCGGCTGCCCGAATGGTTTCAACACGCATGGCTTGGCCCTCCATGCGGTACCCCAACCCGACCGGCCTTGTGAGCACGATGTGTCATGGCTACTCCCGGCCCTCCAGGATGCGCCGCACCGCGACGAGCTTGCGCGCCCGTTCGCCTTGCAGCGCCTTTGTCTGCTCGGGCGTGTAGGAGAACATGCCCTCCCCCGATTTGATGCCGAGCTTCGACGCGTTCGTCTTTTCCAGCACCATCGGCGCGACATCGTCGCGATTGGAGAGATCGGCGTTGAGGAACGACGAAACGGACTTGTAGATATCGAGGCCCGCCATATCGAGCAGCGCCATCGGCCCGATGACCGCGATCTTGTAGCCGATGCCCCACGAGACGCAGGTGTCGAGATCTTCCGGCTCGATGACACCGCGCTCGACAAGGTCGACCGCCTCGCGCAGCAACGCATAGAGCACGCGGTTTTCGACGAAGCCCGGAACATCCTTCTTCACCACCACCGGCAAGAGGCCGATCGAGCGGATCAGGTCGCGAATCGTCGTCACGATATGCGGCGCGGTCTTTTCGCCTGCGATCACCTCGATCATCGGGATGATGTGCGGCGGGTTCGACCAGTGCATTCCCACCATCCGCTCGGGATGGGAGATGTGCGCCTGCAGCTTGGTGATCGGGATGCCCGACGTGTCGGACGCCACGATTGTGTCCGATGCGATCAGGCTGTCGATCGTGCGATAGACATCGGCCTTGATCGAAATGTTTTCAGGAACGTTCTCGATGACGAGGTCGGCGCCCGATACCGCGTCTGCGATGTCATCCGTGAAGCGGACCGTTCCGGCGCCGGCCGGTGGCGCCGCGATACCCAGGGCGTCGAGAACGCCCTCGGCCACGCCCAGCATGGACCCCGCGCGCTCGATCGCGGCCGGGGCAACATCGTAGGCGACGACCTGCAGGCCGCCCCTGGCGAGCCGGGCGGCCATGCCAGGCCCCATCGTACCCAGACCGATGATGGCGATACGCTGGATCATTATGCTGCCCTGCTTTGCGTTGCCGCTTTTGATGCCGCGACGAGATCGGCGGCTTTCTCGGCAATCATGATCACCGCCGCGTTGATGTTTCCGCAGACCAGGTCGGGCATGACGGAAGCGTCCACCACCCTCAGGCCGTCGACGCCGCGAAGCCGCAAGTGCGGGTCGACGACCGAGGCCGCGTCGGCGCCCATCCGGCAGGTTCCCGCCGGGTGATGCACGGTGATGGACGTCTTGCGGATATGCTCATCGATCTCGTCGTCGCTCTGGCATTTCGGGCCAGGGAAAAACTCCGCCTCGATGAAGGGCTGCATGGAGGGCTGCGACGCGAGGTCCCTCGCCACTCGGAAGCCGGCCCGAAGCGACTGCCAGTCCTTCGGCGAGGCGAGGAAATTCTGGTGGATCAGTGGCGCCGCGAAAGGATCGGCCGAGGCCAATTTCACCGCGCCCCGGCTTTCAGGCTGCGTCGCCACGATCCGTGTGGCGAACCCGTCCGGAAATGGCGCCTTGAACGGCTCGAAATACGGCCACGCGGCGAGCGGGGCGGCCGTGAACAGCAGTTGCACATCCGGCAACGGACGCTCCGGGCCGCTTTTCAGGAACGCGACGACCCCGCCAGGCACATCTCCCGAGAAACCTCGTCCGGTGAAGTAGGTCTTGGCGAAATCGAACCCGATCCGGTCGGCACGCATGTTGCGAAGGAAAGGGCCGCCCGGAGCCCGGCGCCGGTACATGAGAATGACCGAGACGTGATCCTGCAGGTTCTTGCCGACCGCCGGCAGGTTGACCCGCGTCTGGATACCGTGCGTCGCCAGTTCCTCTGGCGCCCCTATGCCGGACAGCATCAGAAGTTGCGGCGTGTTGATGACGCCGCCCGAGAGCAGGACTTCCCTGCGGGCGACGACCGACCGTTGGCCGCCGCCATGGTTCACAACCACGCCGGTGGCGCGCGTGCCCTCCAGCGTGATCTTCGTCGCCGTCGCTCCGGTCAGCACGGTCAAATTGGGTCGCTTCAGGGCCGGCCGCAGATAGGCGGACGCGGTCGAACTGCGCCGACCGTTCGAGATCGTCATCTGGAGCCGGCCGAAACCTTCCTGCCGCTCACCATTGTAATCGTCCGTCTGTGGATATCCTGCCTCCACGCTGGCCTGCGCAAACGCGTCGATCAGCGGGTCCTTGTAACGGCAGAACTGGGTGCTGACCGGGCCATTGCCGCCGCGAAAATGGTTCGGGCCTCCTTCCCAGCTTTCCTGCTTGCGGAAATAGGGCAGCACCTTGTCGTACGACCAATCATGGAGCCCGCTGGCCGCCCAACGGTCGTAATCGCCGCGATTTCCCCGCACATAGGCCATGGCGTTGGTCGACGACGACCCGCCGATCACCTTGCCGCGGGCGCACTCGACCCTGCGTCCGCCGACATTGTCTTCCGGTTCGCAGAAATACATCCAGTCGTGACGTCGCTCGGTCAGGATCTTGCCCCAGCCAAGCGGGATGTGGATCATGGGGTCGCGATCCCAGCCGCCGGCCTCGAGCAGCAGCACCGAACATCCGGGGTCGGCGCTCAGCCGGTTGGCGAGCACGCAACCGGCCGATCCGGCCCCAACGATGATGTAGTCGTAACTTTCCGCGTGCGGCATGGTGCGTTTCATTGCCTTGGTCCGGCGCTCCTGCGCCAGGGAACTATTGAAACCGAGCCCTGGACCATCCCGACCGGGGCCGGATGGACTAGGTATTCCTCAAGGCGGCCGGCACTAGGCCAGGCCGGCCTCTCTCAGACGCTGCGACCAGTGATTCCATCCTCGATCGATCTGGGCGCCGACGAGTTTTCCTGCCGTCTTTATCTCGCCCGGCGATAGATATTTGATGTTGCCGATCCGCAGGCCGGCCGTGAGCGCTGCCGCTTCCTGCTCGAGATAGAACGCCCGGAAGACGACCTCACGCACGGAGTTGCCGACATTGACGACGCCATGCCGCGCCATGAGCACCACTGTCTGGTTGCCGAGACTTTCGGCGATATCAGCGCAGATCGCGGGGCTGCCGCCGAAGAGATCCGTCTCGTCGCCATTCTTGTCGCGAATCTCGTAGACCGGGACTTTCTCGCCGATGAAAGCTCCCATGTGGGTGACCGGCCGAAGCGGCGTATCGACGAAGCAGTACGGCAGGACAGCGGGAGAATGGGTGTGGAGCACACACTGGACGTCGGGCCGCGCCTTGTAGATTTCGCTGTGGATGTAGCGCTCAAGATAGGACGGGCGATTGTCCGACGTCTCGCCGTCGAGATTGAAACGCTGGATGTCGTCGACGGTTATCAGGCTCGGAGCAAGCTTCTGCGCCAGGAAGAAGCTTTGGGGATCCTGGGGGTCACGGGCACTGATGTGCCCGAACGTATCCATGATGCCCTCGTTCAGAAGGATCTTCGTCGCCGTGACCAGCTCTTCGAAGACGGTCTGGTGTGCTGGGCTGTTGTCTTTCATTTCCAAATTCTCCCATTGCGCGGCGCTGGCGACCATTTTTATTCT
Organism: Mesorhizobium sp. BR115XR7A; assembly: GCF_020165315.1. Classification (NCBI taxonomy): domain Bacteria; kingdom Pseudomonadati; phylum Pseudomonadota; class Alphaproteobacteria; order Hyphomicrobiales; family Phyllobacteriaceae; genus Mesorhizobium; species Mesorhizobium sp. BR115XR7A. Next base: position 52,722 of record NZ_JAIUHW010000021.1, on the reverse strand, counting down.
TAGTTATCGGTCGCCGGCGTCGCGGATTTCACTTGTTTTCGTAGAGGCCAACGATCCGGTTTTGCTCGATGATGTTCCCGGCATATTTCTGCAGGAACTCCTCCCTGGTAGGCGTCCCTTCGACCTTGGTGTCCAGGGCATAGACCCAGAAGTAATAGTGATGTTCTCCATGGCCTGCGGGCGGCTGGGGCCCGTAATACTGCTTGCCGCCGGCGCCGTTTGGGCCGACGCGAAACTTCTCCTGCGCATCCGAAAGATCGGTGGTCGACGGATCGATGCCGTAGACGACCCAATGCGTGAAGCCGTTGGGCAAGGGCGCGTCGGGATCATGGCAGATGACCGCGAGTTCCTTCGTGCCCGCGGGGACGCCGCTGACCGTAAGCCTGGGCAACACATTGCCTTTGTCGCCGGCATGCTCGTCGCGCAACTTCCCGAGCGGCTTGAAATCCGCCGACGTAATCTTGAGGTCCTTGATGTTCAGGGGCATGGAATTCGTCCTTCGCCAATTTCGATCGAACTAGACACCGGCCTTGAGGTCGGCGACGGATTTGCCCCCGACGCGCTGATGAACGCGCGGACCCGATGCGACGGCCACGCAGATCAAAAGCTCATCGGGGCGCGGGCCATCCGGCACCGAAAATGTGACGGCATCATAGTGGGAACGGATGTAGAGCTCGTCCTTGTGGGCAAGCGGGATATCGATGGATGTGCCGGCTGCGGCGACCTTGCTGACCGACGAGATCCAGGCCTTGCCGCCGCCCACTTGCTGACGCAGCGGATCTCCGAACACCGTGGTGATGCAGGCGACGACATGTTCCTGCTCGCCGGATGTGCCCGCGATACCGCCTTTGCCATAGCTTTCGACCGGCCTGTTGCCGAGCAGCGCCACCGCCCGCTCGCCGAGCGCATGACCGATGGCTGAACTGGGATTGGTCAGGTCGGACAGTTCGGCGACGAACTTTCCGGCGAACGGATTGCGGATGACCACGCCAGTCGCGACTTTGACGAGGGTCTCGCCAGGCTGGCCGCCATCATGCCGGCTTTCCTGGACCGAGGCGTACCACCCCCTGACATCGTAATCCCGTTCGACTTCACTGGAATAGTTCATCTTTATCTCCTGAAGGGAGCGCAGCTTGCGCGCGCGCCGATTAATGCGTTGAGCGGCTCGTCCGATGCTACTGCGGCCATGAGAAGACGCCGCGCAGCGGGTCGTAGCGGGCTGCTTCCAATGCCGCCGGCGTGAACATGTTTCCCTTCGAGAGCGAGCGGTTCGCCGCATAGTCGCCGGACAGCGCCTGGCAGCGATCGGTGATCGGGCGAATGCGCTTTTCCCACGCGACGAGCGCGTCCTCGACCGAAGAGTCAGTCTGCAAATCTTGCGACAGGCTGAAGGCATTGACCATCGCGCAACCGGCGCCCTGGGCAAGAGCCGGACACATCGCATGCGCGGCATCTCCCACCAGGGCGACCTTGCCTCTTGTCCAGCTGTCAAGCTTGGTCGTTTCGTACTTGTCGTACCTGGCTGTTTTCAGCTTCGCCGCCTCGATCAGGCACGGCTCCAGGAAAGGGAACATCTCAACCCAGACCTCGAGATCGATCGGCACCTGCGACCCCCGCGGATCGGCGGCTGGAGCCATGAGGCCGAGATAAAGCTCATTCTCGTTGCAGGGCGAGTAGAGTATCCGCTGAACGCGCGGCCAGAAGTTCCACATGTCTATGGTGTTGTCCCACTCGCCGTGACCGAGTTCCTTCTTCTTGCGAGGCACGATCAGCCGGATGAGACCGTCCTTGGAGACCCATCGGTCCTGCTTGAAGCCAATGGAGTCCCTGACCTTGGACCCAACACCGTCGGCGCCGACGATCAGGTCGGCTTCGAGAACCTCTCCCGTCTGAAGCGTCAGGCGACCTTCCGGATCGGCGGCAACCGCTTCGGAGTTGACCGATACGTCGACACCCAGCGCGCGGGCGCGGTTGACCAGGGCGTCATGCAGGTGGCTCCGGGTCATGATGCGCCACGGGAGGCCGTTGAACGTCTCCTTGGAAACCGACTTGTTATGCATCCAGGTCTCGTAGGTCGGGGGCGTATGCGAACCTTGGAGAACATCATCCAGGGCGCCCAGTCCTTCGAGCACGCGAAGGCCATTGTGCCAGAGATAGATGCCCGCGCCGAATGCCCGCAGCTCCGAGCTCTTTTCGTGCAGCCTGACATCCCAGCCGTTCTGCCTCAGAGCGATGGCGGCGGTCAGACCGGCAAAGCCGCCGCCAGCGACCTCGGCACGGCGCGCCTTACCCTGGGTTTTGTTTACATTGGCCATTTTCTATCCTGATGCTGCGTACAAGAAGACGGCGTGCTGGGCCGTCAGGCGTCGATGAAATTCGTGATCGCTTTCAGCGTGATCTCGGGAGATACCTCGTTGACGTAGTGGTCGGCGCCCGGAACGACGACCACGGGCAGATCGGGCCGTAGCCGGCTTGTTTTCGCCAGCGCCGCCGCCGAAACCAATTTGCTCGCCTCGCCCCGAACGATAAGGACGGGCTTCGCCACATCCCGATAGGCGGGCACCAGGTCCGATCGCAGGCCCTTGGCCGTCTGGGCCATGGCCGCGGGCGACGCCAATGGTCGCAGCCCGCCGTCGACCCGCTGATAGCCGCTCTCGGCTCGGATCCTGATGGCGTCGGCGGGAATGTTCGGATAGCGGCCGGCAAGATAGGCTTCGACGGCCTTGATATCCTCGAAAAGCTGGCTTCCCGCGTTTACCCGGGCTTCCAGCGCATCCAACGCTTCGGTCTCGATATAGGGCGTGAAGTCGATTGCGATGACCGACCGCACCAGTTCCGGATGTCGCACGGCGGCCATGACCGAGTTTCTCGCGCCAAGCGAATGTCCGACGAGGATGGCAGGACCCCGATCGAGGGTACGGATCAACCCGGCAATGTCGTCGGCGTAGTCATGCGCCTCGTAACCGCCTTCCGGCTTGTCGCTGTGGCCGTGCCCTCTCTGGTCGACGGCCACGGCCGTGAAGCGATCCGAGAGCCGAGCCATCAACGGCGTGAAGACCGCGGAATTGGAGGTAATGCCATGGAAAAACAGCATCAACGGGCCGTTGCCCGCCTCGCGCGCATTCAAGGTGATGCGGCCGGTGTCGATGCGTCGCGAGCCAAATTGGTCGGAAGCTATCCCTGCCGCAATGTTCATGATCCTCACCGTCACTGCCCGTCTCGGTCAAAAGGATCATACAGCCAGAAGGACGTCAAGCAGATTGTCTGACATTCTTGCAATCTTCAGATTTGACAATCTGGCTATTTTCCACGGCGTGACGTATGCTGGTTAGGAGATTGCGACTCAAACCGATGAGACGTTAGAGATGCCTCCAGATTTGAATTTGCGAATTTCCCCACGAACAGTTCAACGCGAGACCGTCGACAAGTTACGGCTCGCCATCTTCTCCGGATTGTTCCAGCCGGGAAGCCGCCTCATCGAAAGTCAGCTGTGCACACAGCTCGGCATCAGTCGCCCTTCGCTAAGGGAGGCTTTGCGCAGTCTCGAGGCCGAGCGCCTGATCGAGATCGTCCCCAACCGCGGGCCGTCGATACCGTCGCTTACGTGGGAGGTGGCAACCGCCATCTACGAGGTTCGAGAGCTGCTGGAAGTCGAGGCCGCGGGACGCTGCGCGTCGAGAATTTCCCCGGAGCAGTTGCTTGAACTCGAGAAATCTCTTTCCGCGTTCGAAGCGGCGGCGTCCAGCAATGACAGCCTGGCACAGGTCATGACCGCCGCGGACTTCTATTCGATCATACTGGCCAATTGCGGCAACCCGATCCTTGAGGAGGTCCATCGTGGCCTTGTGGCCAGGATCAGCTTCTTTCGCGGACGATCGATGTCCTTGGATGGCAGGGCACAGAGCAGCCTGGCGGAGATGAAGGAGATATACGAATCCATCGCCGCCGGCGACGAGAAGGCCGCCCGCAAGGCCTCCAAAAATCACCTGTTGAAGGCCAAAGCGGCAGCGAAGATGTCCATGGACAGCGCGATTTGAGTTTTTCGAAAGACAGTTGCTCCGCCTGAAACCCGAAGCCTTTGACGATGTCGCGGATCGACTGTCCGCGAACGGTCGATGCGTAGGCCACCTCGTGCCGGCGCCAAACTTGCCGACCATCCAAATACGCAAGCGTCAGATGGAGTGATGATGAGCTGGGCGAATTTTGAGCGCGAACGGGATGCCGATATCGTCATCGTCGGCGGCGGGTCGGCTGGCGCATTGCTTGCGGCGCGACTGAGTGAAAAGCCGGACAGCCGCGTTCTGCTGATCGAGGCAGGCGAAGAAGCGGTGGATCCCGACATCTGGAACCCCGCCGCATGGCCGGCACTTCAGGGCCGTGGCTACGATTGGGACTATCGCACGGAGCCGCAAGCCGGGACCGCTGGCCGGGTGCATCGCTGGGCGCGCGGGCGGGTGGTCGGCGGCTCGAGTTGCCTGCACGCGATGGGTTACATGCGTGGTCATCCCCGGGACTTCCAGGCATGGGTCGACGCGACCGGCGATAACAGATGGAGCTGGGATGAATTGCTGCCCGCGTTTCGGGCTATCGAGGATCACCCGCTCGGCGGCAACGGCCTTTACGGCAAGGGCGGGCCGATGCCCGTCCATTTGCCGGCCGACGAGGTCAGTCCGGTCGCGCGCGCGTTTATCGAAGCCGGCGCTTCGCTCGGCCTGCCGCGTCTTGAAGGGCACAACAGCGGGGAGATGATCGGCGTCACCCCGAACTCCTTGAACATTCGCGATGGGCGGCGGGTTACGGTGGCGGACGCCTGGCTCACGCCGGCTGTTCGAGACCGCGAGAACCTGACCATCCTCACGGGATCGCGAGTGCGGCGGCTTAACCTGGCGAGCAATCGGGTCCACGGCCTCGAAATCGTGGGGCGACAGGGTCCGGTCGAAATCCTCGCGGATCAAATTGTCCTTTGCGCCGGCGCGCTGGAAAGTCCGGCTTTGCTGATGCGCTCGGGCATCGGTCCGCACGACATGCTCGATACCGCCGGCGTTGGCTGCTTGATCGATATGCCGGAAGTCGGTCGAAACCTTCAGGATCACCTGCTTGGCGCCGGCAACCTTTATGCGGCTCGCAGGCCCGTTCCTCCATCGCGCCTCCAGCACTCGGAATCGATGGCCTATATGCGCGCCGACGGGTTCACCGGTACCGGTCAGCCCGAAATTGTCGTTGGTTGCGGCATCGCGCCCATCGTGTCCGAACGCTTTCAGGCGCCTTCCGCCGGCACCGCATATTCGCTGCTGTTCGGGATCACCCATCCGATGAGCCGCGGCAGCGTGCGCATAAGCGGGCCGGAGCTCGACGATCGGTTGATCATCGACCCCGCATATTTGCAAAGCGGCCGGGACCGTGCGCTGTTTCGCCAGGCGCTCGAGGCAGCCCGGACGATCGGACATCGGGATGAACTCGCCGGCTGGCGCGAGCGCGAACTCCTGCCAGGCAGCCTGAACAGCGCGGCTGACATGGACGACTTCATCGCGCAGTCGGTCATCACGCATCATCATCCCTGTGGCACTTGCAGGATGGGCAAGGATCCGGACGCCGTCGTCGATGCGGATCTGCGGCTGAAGGCGCTCGACAATCTTTTTGTCGTCGACGCGTCGATCATGCCCAGTCTAACCGCGGGACCTATACACGCCGCGGTTCTCGCGATCGCCGAGACCTTCGCTCGATCTCGCGCCTGAGAAATAGCATATCGCCGGCAAAGCAAGCACGACCTGGCGACACGGCACCAACGGCGTTTCAGCGCTAGCTAACGGAACCGAATGGCTATCGCCGAATTTTGCTTCAGGCGGATTACGGAAGGGACCCCGTATTTGGAGCACCTGCATGAGCAACATAAGCGCCGAAGTCTCTGAGAAACAGAGCAATCTTCGGGCAAAAGGGCCATTCCAGCGGCTGCTGCGCACAATCGGGCCTGGTTTCATCACAGGCGCTTCGGACGACGATCCTTCGGGCATCGGCACCTACAGCCAGGCGGGCGCCCAGTTGGGGTTCAATGTCGGCTGGACGATGGTCTTCACCTTTCCGCTCATGGTCGCGATCCAGGAGATAGCAGCGCGAATAGGCCGGACGACAGGTCGAGGTATTTCCGGCAACCTCGCACGGCACTACCCGTCTCCGCTGATGTATTTTGTAGCCTTGCTTTTGTTCGCCGCCAACGTGATCAACATCGGGGCGGACCTGAGCGCGATGGCTGATGCATTGTGGTTGCTGGTGGGCGGCCCAAGCTCGCTTTACGTCGTTGCGTTCGGCGTGGCATGCGTTTTGGCGATCGTCTTCCTCGACTACAGCCGCTACGTCACGGTCCTGAAATGGACAACGCTGAGCCTCTTTGCCTACGTGGTGGCCGCGTTTCTGACTGATATCCCATGGGGCGAGGCGCTCAAGGGAATCGTTGTTCCGCATGTCGAATGGAGCCGGGCGTTCTTCACGACGCTTCTGGCCATACTCGGCACCACGATTTCTCCCTACCTGTTCTTCTGGCAAGCATCGCAAGAGGTCGAAGAGGAGAAGATCGACCCGAAGGCCAAGCCGCTGAAATGGGCACCGTGGCAGGCGCCGCGCGCGTTCCAGCGCATTCGCGCCGACACCTTGGTGGGCATGGCTTTTTCGAACCTGATCGCCATTGCAATCATTGTCACCACGGCCGCCACCCTGCACAAGGCGGGGGTGACCGACATCAATTCCTCCACCGACGCAGCCAAGGCACTGGAGCCGGTCGCGGGCAAATTCGCCTTTGTGATTTTTGCGATGGGGATTATCGGCACTGGCCTTCTCGCCGTGCCGGTTCTCGCCGGCTCGGCCGCTTTCGCCGTGGGCGAGGCGCGCCGCTGGCCAGTGGGGCTGGAGCGCAAGCCGAAGCAAGCGATGGCGTTCTATGCGACCTTGGCCGTCGCCGTGCTGCTGGGAATGGGAATCATGCTGACGCCGATCGATCCCATCAAGGCGCTTTACTGGAGCGCCGTCATCAACGGCATATGCGCGGTCCCCGTAATGGTCGTCATGATGCTGATGACCGGGCGTTCCGAGATCATGGGCGAATTCCCGGTTGAGGGTTGGCTGCGCTTTCTCGGCTGGCTCGCGACGACAGCGATGGGATTGTCCGTTGTCGGCCTCGCGCTGCAATGGGCCTTTTGAAATGACCCGACCGGGTCAGGCTCCGGTATGACGCTGGGCGCCCGCAGGGGACGAGGACCTTGGCATCCGCCGGCAGTCGCGTACGGCACCCTCGTCAACGTGCGCTCAGCGCGACCATGCGATCGAGGGCGGCGCCAAGGCCTTTCAGCGACACCGGAAAACTCAGCTTGGTGTCGGCCGCGGTGGTGACGTCGAGTTTCAGCTCGGTGCCCGCCTTGAGCTTCTGCATCAGCGCCCGGTCGATCGGAAACAGCGCCACGCAGCCGTTCGGCAGGCAGGTCCTGAACTTCAACGCCCCGACGGGCGGCTGGTCGTCGATCTGGGGCGTCACGCCGGGCTCGAACAGGATGCCGAAGGGCAGCAGCAAGGTTCCGATCAGCCCGCCCTTCTGCCCCACGCGCAGTTCCACGGCCAGAAGCCTCTGGCCGTTTTTCTGCGTCTGGTCCTGCGTGACCGTGCAGACCCGGGCATTGTCCTGCATGCCGCAGGCGAGCTGCCAGTCCTGATAGGTTTCCTGGAGCGACGATGCGCCATTGGGAAGCGAAGCCTGCTGCTGTTGCGCGAAAACGGCCGGCACCGAAGCGGCGAAGGCAGCCGCGCAGATGACGGCTGCCTTCGGGAAAAGCTGTCTACGAACCAATGAATGCTGCCTTCTCTTGGGTGCCGGGCAAATGCCCGAAGTAGCGGCTCGAGGACCCGTGTTTATCGTCACGTACAGACCCATTCACGGATCTCGCATTGGGTCCCCCCTGCCTCGCAGGCTTGCAGGGCGAGATCCTCCGCTTCCCGGCGGGTCTCGGCGGAGTTCACGCCCCACGGGGTGAACCGGTGCTCCACTTTGTCTGCCACGGCGAGCGCGCCGCAATGCTTGTAGGGAAATCCGGTCTTATCGTCGTCCGTCCAATGACGGTGATTGCGGAACACGGTAACGACGTTGCAGGCCTTTCCACCGGCATTCTCGCAATATTTCTGCGCTATGTCCTTCGCTTCCTGCCGCTTGTCGGCGCCCCAGAAGAAGCCGTATTTGGTATCGGTCTGGGAGTAGGCGATTGCCGCCCAGATACCTTTCTCCTCCTGCGGTGGCTCGGACGGCTCCACCAGATCGGCCGAGACGACCTGCCCGCTCCACAGCAAGGCCATGCACAAGACTGTCAAACGTCGCGATTTCATGGTCCGCAATCCTTTCCAGGGCGCCTCGCCCATTCGCCTGACATTCTCACTTGGCCGCCGATGCGATGGAAATCACCACGCATGTGTTGCCCGTCGGCAGCAGAAGGGCTTCGCCCGTGTTGCCGCCAAGCTCGTACACTTCGACCTGTCCGAGATGATCCGTGATCTTGCTGCCTTGCGGAAGCGCGGACGTGACGTCGGCGCAGGGGCTGGCGAACGGCGCCACCCGCACCATGGTGCCTTCGCAACCCGTGGCGGTGGGCGAAGCAAAAACGATGCCGGCGGCCGGCCCGCTGTAGCGCTCGGTCGCATAGTCCAGGCCGACAAGCGCCTGCACGGCGTGCTTGTCGGCGGCCTGGTCGCTCCACAGCGACTTGACGCTGTATTTCGAGCCGGTCGTCAAGAGCTGTCCGAGCACCGGATAGACGGTTGAACAGGCCTGCACGCCGGATTGCCTAACGTGTTGGAGGAAGGGCGAGTCCGGCAGCGCGGGCGGCGCCGTGCCGGCCTGAGCGGCCGTCGCCGTGCCGGCCTGAGCGGCCGTCGGCGTGCCGACGAGACCGGCGATCGCGGCATAGTTCGCTGCGGCGAAGCCGATGCCCATCATGACCAGCCCCAGCGCACACAAGCCGATGACGCGCGGCCAACGCCGCGGCGGCTCGACGGTCCTCTTGCGGTCCGGCTCGACGGTCGGGTTGCTGCGCGTCGCGGAGATGAACGGGTCTTGCTGGCTCACGGTGCTGCCTCGGTTATTTGACTGGCGCAAGGGCCTCGGACAGCCCCTTGAGCGTTGCGGTGACGGTAACGATCTGGCCATCGACGGTCGGGTAGGAAATCGCCGGCGTCGCCTTCTGCGCTATCTCCTGGCGCATCAGAGGTCCCACCGGCAGCATGCCGACACAGACCATTTCGTTGCAGCCGTTCAAATGCACGTCGATGGATTCGGCGCGCCCCTCGAACTTCAGCGATACCAGCCCATCGCTCCTGGCGTTCGGCGCGGTGCGCAGGATCATGTAGGGTTTGCCGTCCTGGGTGGCGGCGAGCGACCAGCTGAACGCCATCTTGCCCGCCCCGTCCTCGATCACCTGCGAGACGTTGCAGACCTTCTTGCGCGCCTTGAGGTTCTCGTCGCAGATCAGCGTCCAGTTCTCGAAGGGACGGATGGTGCGCTGGTATTGTCCGAGCTTCACGTCCGGCGGCACGACCACGTCGGAGGGCTTGACCCTATAGGGCGAAGCCGTCTGCGCGGCAGCCGGCGCTAGCCCGCCGGCAAGCGCCAGGCAGGTCAGGAATGCCATGGCTAGTCCGGGAAAACCAAACGGGTTTCCCGGATTCGAGCCTGGCCTGATATGGCCGGTTCGCCTGTTCATTCCGCCCCAGGTCCCCGCCTCAGTTCAAGGTGAAGCTCAGCCCGGCGCCGACACCGACATTTCCACCCGCCGCCGTGCCGGACACATTGCCACGGATGCGGCCGTCCTCGCTGGTGTAGCCCGCGCCGAAGGCAAAGGCGCTCGAGTCCCGCCAGAAGCCACCGCCCGCCGCCACGCTCAGCTTGCCGGGACGGTCGTCGTAGCGGAGCGAGGCTGCCGCCAGACCGATTGCCGCCGCCTGCCGTGCTTCGTCCCTGATGCCGCTGATGTCGGAATTGAGCTGGCTGAACTTCTGGTCGGTATAAGTGTTGGCTTGTTGCAACGTCGTGACAGCCACCTGGTCGGTATAGGTCTTGCTCTGAGCCAGGTTCAGGTTCAGCTGGTTGACGTTGACCGCGTCGGTGCCGGCAACGCCGGGGCCGACATTGGAGATGACGACAGGCGCATTCGGATCGCCGCCCTGCAGCGTGATCTTGTTGATTTTGGTCGTCGATCCGTCCGGATTGGTGACGGTGTCGTACTGCACGGTGTTTTGGACGGTGCCGCCGATGCCGCCGATCGTTTTGGTCAGGTCTTCGATCGCTGTGTTGGTGGCGTAGAGCTGCGAGCCGTTGATCGCATCGGTGCTGTCGGAAGAAACGCGTCCGGCGGCGACATTGGTGATCGTCCTCTCCGCGCCGGCATCGCCGACGCTGACGGTGCCGTCCGGGGTCGTGCCGGCAAAGGCGTAGGTCTTGCCGTTGATGACCGTGTTGGACGTGCCGACGGCGGTCTGCGATACCGAGCCGGAGCCGAGCGCCACATCGCTGGCATTGTTGGCCTGCGCGCCTTGGCCGAGCGCCACGGCGCCCTGCCCGGTGGCCATCGAACCATGGCCCGCGGCCAGGCTGTCGGTGCCGCTCGCCACGCTCTCCGGCCCGATCGCCACCGCGTCGGTGCCGCCGGCAAGGCTGTCGGCCAGCGTCGAATTGGCATGGAAATACTTGATGCCGCCGCCATTGTTGATGGTGGTGAGCGCATTGTTGACGGCGGTGAAGCCGTCATAAACGGTCGAGTAGTTGTTGCCCTGGATATTGTAGGTCGGGCCGGTGATCGAGCCGTCGGGATTGACCGTGGTGCCGCCGCCGAACAGGTTGGAAACGTTTTGAGAGACACCGCGCAACTGCGAGACGTTGACGCCGTCCGTATCGGCCGAACCCGCCGCGACATTGGTGAGCTTGCGCTCCGCCCCGGCGGCACCGAAGGACACTTCGCCGGCCGATGTCTGCGCGGCGCCGAGGGCAAAGGCTGTGTAGCCGGCCTGCGCGCCGACCGTGGTGATGGATGACGCGCCCAGCGCCACGCTGTTGGCGAAGGTGCTTTGGGCGCCGGCGCCCAGTGCGATGGATTGCACGCCGGCGGCGGTGGAGTCGGTGCCGAGCGCGATGCCGTCGGCCAGCATCACATGGGCGTTCTGCCCGATGGCGGTGCCGCCGGGTGCCGTCTGGTCGACGACGGCTCCATTGCCGATGCCGACGCCATTGTCGCCATTGACGACCGTGGTCGGGCCAACCGCGACCGATTCCGCTCCGACCGCCAGCGAGTCGCCGGCTGTCGAATTGGCATGGAAATATTTCGTCGAGGTGGCGGAGACCGCCGCGATCACTCCCGCCAGCTGGCGCACAGTCACGGCGTCCTGGTCCTGCGTGCCGTCGGCCACGTTGGTGATCTGCCGGTAGGCCGTGGCGGTACCAACCGACACGGCGCCGAGCAGCGTCTTGTCGGTGGTGTTGTACTGGATGAAGTTGGACGGGCCGGCCGCGATCTGCCCGGAAGCCGGAGCGATCGCGCGGTCAGAGACCGAACCTTGACCGAGCGCCACGCTGCCGTCGATGCTGGCCGCGCTGTCGCGGCCGAGCGCAAGCGCGCTGACGCCGGTCGCGGTCGCCTGGTAGCCGACTGCGGTGGAACCGACGCCTTGCGCGAAGGAATCGGTCTGCGCCAGGCCGGTCTCGTTGGTGCGGGCATAGCGGATGCCCTCGCCATTGGCGTTGGTGTAGATCGCCGAGGTGTCGCCGGCGATGTTGTTGATCGTGTTGCCGAGATTGGTGATGTTGCCGCCGATATTGGCGATGTCGGTCGTGTTCTGCGTCACCTGCTGGTTGGTGGCGAAGAGCTGCGAGCCGTTGACGGCATCGGTCGAACCGCCGTTCAACTGTCCGGCGGCGACGTTCTGGATCTGGCGCTCGGCGCCGGCCGAGCCGACCGAGAAGGCGCCCGCCGGCGTGCCGCCGGCGAAGGTGTAGTTGACGCCGCCGATCGTCGTGCCGCCGACATTGGTCGTGGCGCCCGACGTCGAATTCAGGCCGATCGCGACGTCGCCGGCATTGTTGGCCACCGCGTTCGGGCCGACAGCGACGGAATCGGCTCCCAGCGCCTGCGAATCCGCCAGCGTCGAGTTGGCGTGGAAATACTTGATGCCGCCGCCGACATTGATGTTGTTGACGACGGCGCCGATGGCGTCGACCGCCTGGTTGGTGGCGGCGAGCTGCGAGCCGTTGATCGCGTCAGTCGAGAGCGCGCTGATCCGCCCCGCAGCCAGGTTGGTGATGGTGCGTTCCGCGCCCGGCGCGCCGATGCTGACCGTCGAGGTCGGGTTGGTGCCCTGGAAGGCATAGGTCGTGCCGTTGACCACCCCACTGGCGGTGCCGACCGCCACGGCGGTCACCGAGCCCGAGCCCAGCGCCACGTCGCCCGAGCTTGCCGCCGCCGAGGCGCCGTTGCCCAGCGCGACATTGCCGACGAAACCGGCGGCGCCCGCAGTGGAGCCGTTGCCCAGCGCGACGGAGCCTTGCCCGATCGCCTTGTTGTTGTTGCCGATGGCGACGGCGCCATTGGCCATATTGGCTCCGGTCGCGGTCGCCGTGCCGTCGCTGTTGGCGATGTTGTTGGCGCCGCCGGTGAAGGCGCCGGTGCCGCTGGCGAAGCTCGGATCGCCGATGGCGACCGCGCCGTCGCCAAAGGCGGTGTTGTTCGCACCGATCGAGACGGCTTGGCCGCCGGTCGCCACGGCGTTGGTACCCATGGCAACCGCGTTGGTGGAACTGGCCGCGGCATTGTTGCCGATGGCGATGGCGCTCGTAGCCGACGCCGCGGCGCCGATGCCAAGTGCGGTGCTGGCAACCCCGCTGGCGTTGGAGCTGACGCCGGCAGCGAGGGAATTGTCTCCCGTAGCCTTGGATCCTGTCCCGTACGAGGAGGCGTTTGTGCCACTCGCAACAGCCTGGCGTCCGGTGGCTGTGGAATTGTCGCCGCTGGCGTTGGTACCGGCGCCTACGGCAACCGATAAAATACCACCGGAACTTGCATTGTTGCCGAGCGCAAGGCCCGAGGTCGCGGTGCTGGCAACGATTGCGCCCGAGCCTATCGCAACAGCACCACCGGCTGCAAGCGCCTGCGCTTGGTTACCCATGGCGACCCCGAAGGCTCCCGATGCAACCGTGCTGGCGCCGACGGCGACCGAGTTAGTTGCCGATGCCGCGGCTGTGACGCCCATCGCTATGGCGGACGTGCCCGTTGCCTTGCTTTGGCGCCCGATCGCAGTGGAGTCAACCTGAGACGCCAGTACGTCCGTGCCAATGGCGATGGCGCTTTCCTGAAGGGCGCCCCCTCCCGCAACAGTTCGGTTGCCAAGATTGACGGCATTGATCGCGGTCGCGGTCGCCTGGAAGCCGATGGCGATGGCGTTCTGATTGCTTGCGACGGCGCTATTACCTTGGGCAAGCGAATCCAGCCCGGACGCTGTTGCCCCAAACCCGAGCGCGGTGGCGCGCAGCCCGGTCGCCCGGGTAACGTAGCCGATCGCCGTCGAGTTCAATCCGTCGGCACGCGCGTTCAGGCCAAAGGCGGCCGCGCCTGCGGCTGCAACCGAGTTGACGCCAATCGAGCTTGCTCCGTCCCCGTTGGCATGGGCGTTCCCGCCCAAAGCGAGGGCGTTGACGCCGGTCGCGCCCGCGAACACGCCTATGCCTATGGAATTGAGGCCATTGACACTCATCGCATAGCCGATGGCGATCGTAGCGTCGCCCGTTGCACTGTTGGAGGTGCCCAACGCCGTGCTGTTATTGCCATTCGCCGTCGCGCCGTTACCGATGGCGACGGCGTTGCCGCCTGTCGCCGACCCGCCACCGGCCTGATATTGCGCCAGGGCCGGCGTTGCAGCCATGCCGATCGCGAAGGCGCCCAGCATCGCGGCCGGCGCCCCGCCGACGCCCAGCGTTCCCAGCCCCAGGCGCTTGCGTCCCATACCCAGCGCGCGATGAGCCATGCGCAGCACCGCCATCAAACGACGGCGAACCGAGCGAGAGCGAGGATCGGCATTCGCGATCCAGTTGCCGGCGAGATGCGCCGCGCGACGCTGCACAACAGGCGAGCCGCTCGAAATCTGATTGTCGGTCATGGTGCCCTCTCCGCTGGCCGGCATGGAATCGTCTGACAATTCCAGTCCACGGCAGGAAGACATGATTCCTGCTTGCCGTATTTCACGAAATTGCTGTCTTGTGAGAAAAGACCCGAGCATATAGGCGGAGGTTAACAGCTCGTTACCTTAGCAACTGCTTTAAAACCAAGTAGCCAAGAAACGGTTTGGGCGGTACTTCATCTAATCTTGGCGTTAAGCTTCCCTACCCGCGCCTGCAATGGGGTCACCTGCCGGTATTTCTTCATCACGGTGGTAAAATGGCTCTGGCTTGAAAATCCACTGGAATGAGCGATGTCGGCGATCGTCATGCGGCTGTCGGCAAGCAGCCTTTCGGCGAGGTCCAGCCGCAGGTCGAGAACATATTGATGCGGCGGCACGCCGAACGTCCTGGCAAACGCCCGCACGAAATGAGAAGGCGACAACCCGCACACCGCGGCCATCTCGGCAAGCGCCAGCTTGCGGGTGAAGTTCTCGTGCAGGAAGTCTTGCACCTTGCGTGCGGCGCGGGGAGAAAGCCCGCCTTTTGCAGTGAGCGCCGGCTGCCGCGCCGAATTGATTCGAGAAACTGACCCGGGGAAACCATCATCGCCCGGCATTCTTCGGCCTCCTGATAAGTTCCAGATAAAGTTCAACCCGAGGCCTCCCTGGCCGTTCCCGCGAAAAACAATTCGTGATTACTCGACGCGGGCCGGCGCCGTCGTGAGGCCCGTTCATGTGAGCGATCCGTCCGGACGGCGAACGATGCGCAGGCTGCATGGGCGCAAGCACGATCCCTGCGGAGTACTCCTTGGCCAGGAATGTCTGCGAGCCGGGCCCGCAAACGGAATAAATCACGCTTCCTTGCGCTGTGGCCCTGCGCGGACCTGCACTTTCAGGAATGATGTCCAGGACGTATCGAGCTGCTCGCTTCCGATCGATGCCTCGGGAAATGCCGCTTTCCCGTGCCTCGTCCGCATTTTTCATTCGCACTGCCTCAGCCGTCCGACGACGCCTCAATCCCCTTCCCGGCCCCGAAGACAGGGTAACGCAGCCATCTTCGCTTGGGAAGAACTCCCACGTGCAAAGAAAAATCTTTATTCGAGAAAAGAAACAAGGAATGGGGCGAATGGGAGTTGCCGAGCGTTTCATTTTCGCTCGGCGCGAGGTCTTCGCCATCCAGGAGTTCGCCAATCGGTGCTGACACGCCCGGTCGCGCGATTCTGTGTTCTCGTCAACCGCTGACGGCAGGTGCCTGGCGCAGCCTGCGCTGATTGATGGCTTGCCCGCGAGGTCGAGCATGGGAGCCGCCGTTCGGAGCCGGTGATTGGCAGTCCGCTGCTACAGATCACCGCGCCGGTTCTCGTACAGATCCCAGGCGAGTTCCACGAAAGCCAGAAGAACATCGTCCCGCTTCCAGCCGGCCGCCACCGCGGCCTGCACGATCTCATTGACGAGAGGCAGCAACTGGTCCTGGCAATCGGCCGGCGCATCGCCGTCGCCCACTGGTGGCCCCTCGAAGTTGAACGTCATCATTCGGCGCCCCCCTCGCCATCAACCGAAGTGTTACATCGCTAATTTCATTCCCTCTGATATACAATGGATGCGGTACCAAAGTACAGGAATCCTCGATGACCAAAGCAGCGCGGGACGACGCCGGATCGCACCGGCTCTATGCTTTCCCACGCGGTGAGGCTGGGCTCTCTCGGGTGGAATTTATCGCAGGTTGATCGAGCCAACTGCTCAATCCTCAAACGAACGTTCCCACCAGCTGGAGAGCCACGCTTGGCGGCCGAGGCTCTCGCGACCAGCGGCGGCCTGCCGTGCTCGCGACGGCGAGGCCGTCAAGGCCGCGGTCCGCGCCGATATCGACGCCGCTTTCAGCGTCCTGGTTGGCCTGCTCAAATAACCGTGCGCCGCCGTTCTCGCGCTTGCAGAGACGTGGATACGGCCGGCTGCATTGCCTTATGCGGGCGCTCGCTGGATAGTCCCGGCAATGTTCGAGACCCTGGCGATTCACTGGCCCCAAATACTGGCGATCATCTCGGTGGTGATGGCGACCATCGGCATTGCCCATGCTGTCATGACCAAGGAGGACGTCCGCGCCGCCACCGGCTGGGTCGGCATCATGGTGCTGTCGCCGATCCTCGGCGTGCTGATCTATGCCGTGGCCGGCATCAATCGCATCCGCCGCGCCACGATCAGCGCCCAGCGCCCGCTCGCCGATGGCCTGGTGTCGGCCAAGCATGAACGCGACGTCGCCCTCGAAGAGGCGTTGATCATCGAGCGCTATGGACAGCGGTTCACTGGCCTCAGGACGCTGGGCGACAGGGTGGCGCGGCGAACGCTCAACCCGGGAAATGCAATCGAGGTGCTGGAAAGCGGCGACGAGGCCTACCCGGCCATGTGCGCGGCGATCGACGGGGCCGAGCGCAGCGTCCTGCTCGAGACCTATATTTTCGACAACGACGCCGTCGGCCTGCTTTTCGTCGAAGCGCTGGCCGGCGCTGTCCAGCGCGGCGTCACCGTCCGTGTGCTGATCGATGCCGTCGGCGCACGATACTCCGTCCCCAGCATCCTGGGGCATCTGCGCCGCGCCAACATCACGGCGGATGTCTTCAACGGCAACATCGTCATGGGCCTGCGCCTGCCCTATGCCAACCTGCGGACCCACCGCAAGATCCTGGTGGTCGACGGCACGGTTGCCTTTACCGGCGGCATGAACATCCGCAAGGGTTTTTCGGCGGAGTTCGCCGGGTCGAAAAGCGCCAGGGATACGCATTTCCAGGTCACCGGCCCCGTTGTCGCCGATCTCTTCTCCGTCGCCGCCGAGGACTGGCGCTTTGCCACCAAGGAGGCGCTGAAAGGCGATGCCTGGCGGATCACACCGGTTTCGCCACCCGCCGGCCAGCCGATGCTGGTGCGTGCGGTCGCGTCCGGACCGGATGCGAGCAACGAAACCAACCACAAACTGCTGATCGGCGCCTTCTCGGTCGCGCGCAAGTCGATACGGCTGATGTCGCCCTATTTCCTGCCGGACCGGGAATTGATCAGTGCCCTGATCACCGCGGCCAGGCGCGGCGTCGAGATCGATGTCGTGGTGCCGGCGGTGAACAACCTCTTCCTTGTCGATCGCGCCATGACCGCGCAATTCGACCAGATCCTGAAGAATTATTGCCGCATATGGCGCACGGAAGGGCCCTTCGACCATTCCAAGCTGCTTTCGATCGACGGCGTGTGGGCCTATGTCGGGTCCTCCAACCTCGACGCCCGCTCGCTGCGGCTCAACTTCGAGATCGACCTTGAGGTCCTCGACGCGGGTTTTGCCACCGAGATCGAGACCCGGATCGGATCGGCGATCGAAACGGCCGTCCCAGTCACGCTGGCCTCCTTGCGGGCGCGTCCGTTCATCATCCGGCTGTTCGATCGCATGCTCTGGCTGGGATCGCCCTATCTCTAGAAGAAACTATCTCTGGGAAAAAACCTGTCTTTAAGAAAACGACGTGTTTACCGGATAGGGTGTCGCCAACCATGGAACATCGGCTGAAAGACTCTATTTCTAGGTGCATGGTGAAAACAGCAAGGACGATCGGCGCGCGATGCGAATGAACGGGCGCAGCCTGCCGGCCAATATGCTC
Source organism: Mesorhizobium sp. BR115XR7A (assembly GCF_020165315.1). Classification (NCBI taxonomy): domain Bacteria; kingdom Pseudomonadati; phylum Pseudomonadota; class Alphaproteobacteria; order Hyphomicrobiales; family Phyllobacteriaceae; genus Mesorhizobium; species Mesorhizobium sp. BR115XR7A. The sequence continues at coordinate 34,918 of NZ_JAIUHW010000021.1, read as the reverse complement.
CTGTCCATTCGCGACCGGCGGATGCGCAAGGCCAACGCCTTCTCGGCGAAGAAGGACGGCGTCACCGGGACGCTGGTCGCCTCCTACAACGTCCACAAATGCATCGGCGTCGACCGCAAGTTCGATCCCGACCGCACCAGCCGCGTCATCCGGGAGATCGCCCCCGACGTGATCGCCCTGCAGGAGGCCGACAATCGTTTCGGCGACCGTGACGGGCTTCTCGACCTGCACCGACTAGAACTCGAAACCGGCCTCGTGCCGGTGCCCATTTCGGCAACGGGCAAAGGCCATGGCTGGCACGGCAATGTCCTGCTGTTCAAAAGGGGCGTCGTTCGCGACGTGCATCAGATCAGGCTCCCGGGTCTCGAACCGCGCGGCGCGGTGGTCGCGGAAATCGATCTCGACGGAAATCAGTCCTTGCGCATCATCGCGGCCCATCTGGGCCTGCTGCGCCGCTCCCGCTCGCAGCAGGCCCAGGTCGTGCTGGATATCATGAACAGTCCCGACGAGAAGCCGACGCTCCTGCTCGGCGACCTGAACGAATGGCGGCTCGGAAACCGCTCCGCGCTGAACACGCTGCACGCGAGCTTCGGCCCGCAGCCCCCTGCCGTTCCCACCTTCCCGTCCAATCTGCCGCTGCTGGCGCTCGACCGGATCATGGCCAACCGACACGGCATGATCGGGACCATCGAAGCGCATGACACACCGCTGTCGCGCGTGGCCTCCGACCATCTGCCGCTGACCGCCTTCGTCCACTTGTAATATGTGGCCGATAACGGCTTGATGTCGCCAGCGTCGCAAAGCGTGTGGATTTGAGCGGAACACCCGGTTGTTCCGCGAGTTTATGTGTGTTGAACATGCAGGAGGACGGAATGAAAAAGTTGATTTTGGCTTCGGTGCTGGCGTTTGCCGCGACAGCTGCGGCGATTGCGCCCACGCAGGCTGCCAGCGTGACTATCCAGTCCGACGACGGCAACCAGTATTCCTCGGACGAAGATTCGGGAATCGTCGTGCGCCGTCATCATGAGCGCCGCTACGACAACGAGTATGATGGCGACCAGAGCGTTCAGTATGACAGTGGCGGCTACCGCTGGCGTCACCACCGCCATCACCGCTGCCACATCGAGACGGTCGTTCATTGGCGCCACCACCACAGGGTGGTCGAAGACGTTCGCGTCTGCGGCTGATCGGCGTCTCCTGCTAAGCAGAGACTATTCGCCACCAGGCATTCCGGGCATAGCCGCCGACCTTCCAAGGTCGGCGGCTATGCTGCATTGCACAAATTTGCGGCCTTGCTCATAATGCGTGCATGGTCCGAACTTCCCTCGCCGTCCTGGTGATCGACGAAAACCGCATCCGCGCTTCGATAATCGAAGCCGGATTGCGCGAGGCGGGCCATCAGCGGGTCACCGTCATCCATGACGTCTCGGGCATTGCGCGCCGCATTGCCGAGATCGAACCCGACGTCATCGTCATCGACCTTGGAAATCCCAACCGCGACATGCTGGAAAACATGTTCCAGCTGTCGCGGGCCGTAAAGCGCCCGATCGCCATGTTCGTCGACCGCTCGGATCAGGCCTCGATCGAGGCCGCGGTCGATGCCGGCGTTTCGGCCTATGTCGTCGACGGGTTGAGGCAGGAGCGCGTCAAGCCGATCCTCGACATGGCGGTGAGCCGCTTCAACGCTTTCTCGCGCATGGCACGTGAACTGGAAGAGGCGCGCAGCGAACTCGAGAGCCGCAAGGTGATTGACCGCGCCAAGGGCATCTTGATGAAGTCGCGCGGCCTGACCGAAGAGGCCGCCTACACGCTGCTGCGCAAGACCGCGATGAACCAGAACCGCAAGATCGGCGACATCGCCCAAAGCCTGGTGACTGCCGCCGGGCTTCTCGGACCGGCGGAGGACGAATGAGCATGGGCGCCGAGCACCAGATCACCGCCGGCTTCATGCCGCTTTTCGATAGCGCCGTGCTGGTCGCGGCCGGCGAACTGGGCTTTGCCGCGCGCGAAGGCATCGATCTCACCCTGCACCGCGAGACCTCCTGGGCCAACATCCGCGACCGCATCGCCATCGGCCATTTCGACCTCGCGCACATGCTCGGACCGATGCCGCTCGCCTGCAATCTGGGCCTCACTCCGCTCGCCTCCGAGACCATCGTGCCCTTTTCGCTGGGGCTCGGCGGCAACTGCGTCACCATCTCCAACGCCGTCTGGGCCGGCATGGCGGCGCACGGTGCGGCACCCGATCTCGATCCGGCCCGTGCCGGCGCGGCACTTGGCGCCTTCATCCGCGAGCGGGCCGACGCCGGCCGGGACCCGCTGCGTTTCGCCGTCGTGCATCCGCATTCCGGGCACAATTACGAACTGCGTTACTGGCTTGCCGCCTGCGGCGTCGATCCATCGCGCGAGATCGAGATCGTCATCGTGCCGCCGCCCTTCATGGCCGACGCGCTGGCCGCCGGCCGCATCGACGGCTATTGCGTCGGCGAGCCCTGGAACAGCGCCGCGGTGGCGGCCGGCACCGGCCATATCGTCACCGTCAAGGCACGGATATGGCGCAACAGCCCGGAGAAGGTGATTGGCGTGCGCAAGGCCTGGGCCGAACAGGTCCCAGAGGCGCTGGCGGCCCTCTTGCGCGCATTGCATCACTCGGCGCGCTGGTGCCAGGATCCGGCGAACCGCGACGAACTGGCCGCGGTGATGGCGCAGCGTGGCTTCCTTGGCCTGCCTCCGGCGGTCCAGATGCCGATCCTGACCGGCCATCTCCGGCTGGGCGGCGGGGCGGAGCTGGACATCGACGACTTCTTCGTGCCGTTCGACAAGGCCGCCAACTTTCCCTGGAAAAGCCATTCGCTGTGGTTCTACACGCAGATGGTCCGCTGGGGCCACGTCGCGCACACGCCCGACAATCTCGCCATCGCCCGCGACTGCTACCGCCCAGATCTCTACCGCTCGGCGCTGAAGCCACTCGGGGTGGCGCTGCCCGGCGCCAATGCCAAGGTCGAAGGCGCACTCAAGGCCGCGACCGCGGTAGGCGCGACGGGAGCCGGTCTCATGCTCGGACCGGACGGTTTCTTCGATGGCCAGATCTTCGATCCAGACGAGATCGACGCCTATATCGAGAGGGAAAAATCAGCCATCGGGGAAGCCTGATCATTTTTAGCGCCATGCTTGTGCATTGCACAAAAATTATGCGCTCGAAAGGTAAGCTGACCAATGTTTGACCTCAGTCGTGACGGATCGGGTCGCCGCATAAAGCTCGCATCGTATTGATTCCATTTGAATTTTTCGGCCAGAGGTAAACTGGCACGGTTCCTGCTTTGAAATAAACGAGCCTTCACGGGCAATGGAACAGGCGTCCAATGGCGGGCGCCATAGGCAAAGCTGCCGCTCAGGTCACTGCGCAATCCCCCCAGGGATGCGCGAAGCCTGGCCGGCGGCTTTTTTGTTTTTGGCCGAACACGCAATCGACGGCGCTTCCAACGCGCCCAACCGGAGACGACGATGACGAAACGGATCGGAACTGGCACGTCCCTCAAGGATTTCACCCGCCGCGATTTTCTGGCCAGCAGCGCGCTGACGGCAGGACTGTTCCTCGCCGCAAAGACATTGTTTCCCGCCGGCGCTCATGCCGAAGGCAAAGGTCCCGAAGTAACCGGCGCCAAGCTCGGCTTCATTGCGCTGACCGATGCCGCGCCCCTGATCATCGCCAAGGAGAAGGGCCTGTTCGCGAAATTCGGCATGCCTGATGTCGAGGTGCTCAAGCAGGCCTCCTGGGGCGCGACGCGGGACAATCTGATGCTCGGCGGCGAAGCCAACGGCATCGACGGCGCCCACATCCTGACGCCGATGCCTTACCTCATGCACACCGGCAAGGTGACGCAGAACAACCAGCCGCTGCCGATGGCGATCGTCGCCCGCCTCAACTACGACTGCCAGGGCATTTCGGTCGCACAGGAATATGCCGCGACCGGCGTTGGCCTCGATGCCGCCAAGCTGAAGGACGCCTTCGCCGCCAAGAAGGCCGAAGGCAAGGAGGTCAAGGCCGCCATGACCTTCCCGGGCGGCACCCATGATCTGTGGCTGCGCTACTGGCTGGCCGCCGGCGGCATCAACCCGGACAAGGATGTCTCGACCATCGTCGTGCCGCCGCCGCAGATGGTGGCCAACATGAAGGTCGGCAATATGGACGTGTTCTGCGTCGGCGAGCCGTGGAACGAACAGCTTGTCCACCAGGGCATCGGCTTCACCGCCGCCACGACGGGCGAACTCTGGAAGGGCCATCCGGAAAAGGCGCTCGGCCTGCGCGCCGCCTTCATAGAAAAATATCCCAACGCCACCAAGGCGATCGTCATGGCGGTGATGGCGGCACAGCAATGGTGCGATGCCAAGGAAAACAAGGACGAGATGGCCGCCATCATCGGCAAGCGGCAATGGATGAATGTGCCCGTCGCCGACATTATCGGCCGCCTCAAGGGCGACATCAACTACGGCAATGGCCGGGTCGCCAGCGCCACCGACCTCTACATGAAATTCTGGAAGGGCGGCGTCTCCTACCCGTTCAAGAGCCACGACAGCTGGTTCCTCGCCGAAAACATCCGCTGGGGCAAGTTCGCGCCGACCACCGACATCAAGGCGCTGGTCGACCAGGTCAACCGCGAGGATATCTGGCGGGAGGCGGCCAAGGAACTCGGTGTCGCCGCGAGCGACATCCCAGCCTCGTCCTCGCGCGGCGTCGAGACCTTCTTCGACGGCAAGACTTTCGATCCGGCCAACCCCTCGGCCTATCTCGACAGCCTGACCATCAAGGCATCGGCTTAGTCAGGCCGTTTGTGCCCCAACGCAAACGGCGCCATCGCCGTTTGGCGCTCAGTACCGCACCAGCACGCCACGGAGTATCCCCAGGACATGTCCATCCAAGCCGTCGAGGACACCAAGGTGAAAGCATTCCCGGCCAAGCCAGCCGAGGTGGTCGCCTTCACCGCCAAAGCGCGGCGCCGTATCGATCCGGTGGCGGTCGCCACCAGGGTGGCCAGCGCTCTCGTCCCGCCCGCCATCGTCATCGCCCTCCTGCTTGTCGTCTGGCAGGTCGCCTGCTCGTCGCCGACGGCAAGCCTGCCGCCGCCGAGCCAGGTGTGGAACGAGGCCTATGACCTGATCGCGCATCCATTCTTCGACAACGGCCCGCAGGATATCGGTCTTGCCTGGCGGGTGCTGATCTCGCTGCAGCGCGTCGCCATCGGCTTCGGCATGGCGGCGGTCGTCGGTGTGGCGCTCGGCGCGCTGGTAGGCCAGTCGATCTGGGCGATGCGCGGCCTCGATCCAGTGTTCCAGATCCTGCGCACCGTGCCGCCGCTCGCCTGGCTGCCGCTGTCGCTCGCCGCCTTCCGCGACTCCAACCCGTCGGCTCTGTTCGTGATCTTCATCACTTCGATCTGGCCGGTCATCATCAACACCGCCGTCGGCGTGCGCAACATCCCGCAGGACTATCGCAATGTCGCCCGCATCCTGCGGCTGAACCAGCTCGAATTCTTCATCAAGATCATGGTGCCAGCCGCTGCGCCTTACATCTTCACCGGCCTGCGCATCGGCATCGGCCTGTCCTGGCTCGCCATCGTCGCGGCCGAAATGCTGACCGGCGGCGTCGGCATCGGCTTCTTCATCTGGGACGCGTGGAATTCGTCACGGCTGCCCGACATCATCGTCGCGCTCGCCTATATCGGCGTCACCGGCTTCTGCCTCGACCGCTTGGTCGCGGCGGTCGGCGCCTTTGTCACCCGCGGCACGACGGCAAAGTGAGGAGAGCGCCATGACCGCCTATCTCAAGCTCGACCATATCGACAAATCCTTCGCTCGTGGCAGCCAGGTCAGCGAAGTCCTGAGGGACATCAGGCTGACCATCGACAAGGGCGAATTCGTCTCCATCATCGGCCATTCCGGTTGCGGCAAGTCGACCTTGCTCAACCTGATCGCCGGCTTGACCAAGGTTTCCGCCGGCGCGGTGTTGCTGGAGGACAAGGAGGTCGACAGCCCCGGCCCCGAGCGCGCCGTTGTGTTCCAGAACCACTCGCTGCTGCCGTGGCTGACCGTCTACGAGAACATTAATCTGGCGGTGTCGAAAGTCTTCGGCCGCTCGAAGAGCAAGGCCGAGCGGCATGACTGGATCATGCGCAATCTCGACCTCGTGCAGATGGCGCATGCGAGCGACAGGCGGCCGGCCGAAATCTCCGGCGGCATGAAACAGCGCGTCGGCATTGCTCGCGCGCTCGCCATGGAACCCAAGATCCTGCTGCTCGACGAGCCGTTTGGCGCGCTCGACGCCTTGACCCGCGCCCATCTGCAGGACGCTGTGATGGACATCCATTCCAGGCTGGGTTCGACGACGATCATGATCACCCATGACGTCGACGAGGCGGTGCTGCTGTCCGACCGCATCGTCATGATGACCAACGGCCCGGCGGCGACCGTCGGCGAGGTGCTGCCCGTGCCGCTGGCGCGGCCGCGCCGACGCATCGAACTTGCCTCCGACCGGACCTTCCTGCGTTGCCGCGAGGCGGTGCTGAAGTTCCTCTACGAACGCCACCGCTTCGTCGAAGCCGCGGAGTAACGCCATGACCGAAAAACTCGTCATCATCGGCAACGGCATGGCGCCCGGGCGCATGCTGGAGCATCTGCTGGAACAGGCGCCGGGCCGCTACGCCGTCACCATCTTCAACGCCGAGCCCAGGGTCAATTACGACCGCATCATGCTGTCGCCGGTGCTCTCCGGCGAGAAGGCCTATGAGGAAATCATCATCCATGGCGACGGCTGGTACATCGCCAATGACATCACCCTCTACAAGGGCCACAAGATCATGGCCATCGACCGGCAAGCGAAGACCGTCACCTCCGACCACGGCGTCACCGAGCCTTACGACAAGCTTGTCATCGCCACCGGCTCGGTGCCGTTCATCATCCCGGTGCCCGGCCACAATCTGCCGGGCGTGCTGACCTATCGCGATCTCGACGACGTTCAGGCGATGATGCTCGCCGCTCAGTCGCGCGCCAAGGCCGTCGTCATCGGCGGCGGCCTGCTCGGATTGGAGGCGGCGGCCGGCCTCAACGCGCAAGGCATGGATGTCACCGTGCTGCACGTCATGCCGACATTGATGGAGCGCCAGCTCGATCCGGCCGCAGGCTACCTCCTGCAACGGGCGGTGGAGGAGCGCGGCATCAAGGTCATCACCAAGGCCAACACTCAGGCCATCACGGGCAACGGCAAGGTCGAGCAGGTGGAACTCGCCGACGGCACGGTCATTCCGGCGACGCTGGTGGTCATGGCGGTGGGCATCCGGCCGAATGCGGCACTGGCCAAGGAGGCCGGCATTGCCGTCAATCGCGGCATCGTCGTCGACGCCGGCATGCGCAGCAACGACCCCGACATTTACGCGCTCGGCGAATGCGCCGAGGTGAACGGCCAGGTCTACGGGCTGGTGGCGCCGCTCTACGAAATGGCCCGCGTCACGGCCCAGCAGCTTGCCGGCGATGAAACCGCCGCCTTCGTGCATTCAGACACGCCCACCAAGCTCAAGGTCACCGGCATCGAGCTGTTCTCGCTTGGCGATTTCGCCGATGGAGAGGATCGCCAGGAGATCGTGCTGCGCGATGCCGCCGCCGGCGTCTACAAGCGCCTGGTGCTCAGGAATGACCGCATCATCGGCACCGTGCTCTATGGCGAGACTTCAGACGGCGCCTGGTTCAACGACCTGAAGAAGAAGCAGACCGATATCTCGCAGATGCGCGACACCTTGATCTTCGGCCAGTCCTACCAAGGGGGTGCCCCGCTGGACCCTATGGCGGCCGTTGCAGCCTTGCCGGATGATGCGGAAATCTGCGGCTGCAACGGCGTCTGCAAGGGCAAGATCACGGGCGCGATCACGGGCAAGGGCCTGACTTCGCTCGACGACGTGCGCGCCCACACCAAGGCGTCGGCGTCTTGCGGCTCCTGCACCGGGCTGGTCGAAAAGCTGATGGTGCTGACCCTTGGCGACACCTACAACCCGGCCGCCGTGCAGCCCATGTGCTCCTGCACCGTTTTCGGCCATGACGACGTGCGCAGGCTGATCAAGGCCAAGGGACTGAAGACCATTCCGGCGGTCATGCAGGAGCTGGAGTGGAAGACCTCCTGCGGCTGCGCCAAATGCCGGCCGGCCCTTAACTACTACCTCGTCTGCGACTGGCCGGACGAGTATGCCGACGACTACCAGTCGCGCTTCATCAACGAGCGCGTCCACGCCAACATCCAGAAGGACGGCACCTATTCGGTGGTGCCGCGCATGTGGGGCGGCGTCACCAATGCGGCCGAACTGCGCGCCATCGCCGACGTCGTCGACAAATTCGAGATTCCGATGGTCAAGGTCACCGGCGGCCAGCGCATCGACATGCTGGGCATCCGCAAGGAGGACCTGCCGGCGGTGTGGGCCGATCTCGGCCAGGCCGGCTTCGTTTCGGGCCATGCCTATGCCAAGGGCCTGCGCACGGTGAAGACCTGCGTCGGCTCGGACTGGTGCCGCTTCGGCACGCAGGATTCGACAGGTCTCGGCATCCGCATCGAGAAGTTCATGTGGGGCTCGTGGACGCCGGCCAAGGTCAAGATGGCGGTGTCGGGCTGCCCGAGGAATTGCGCCGAGGCGACCTGCAAGGACGTCGGCGTCATCTGCGTCGATAGCGGTTACGAGATCCATTTCGCCGGCGCCGCCGGGCTCGACATCAAGGGCACGGAAGTGCTCGGCCTGGTCAGGACCGAGGACGAGGCGTTGGAGCATATCGTGGCGCTGACACAGATGTATCGCGAGCAGGGCCGCTATCTCGAACGCATCTACAAATGGGCCAAGCGCATCGGCATCGCCGAGATCAAGCGCCAGATCATGGACGATGGCGAGAAGCGCAAGGCCTATTACGACCGCTTCATCTTTTCGCAGAAGTTCGCCCAGGTCGATCCATGGTCCGAGCGCGTGTCCGGCAAGGACAAGCACGAGTTTCGGCCGATGGCGTCGGTCGGGTTTGCGCAGGCGGCGGAGTGATGGCGATGTCAGCGCGAGGCACCCCCCTCTGGCCTGCCGGCCATCTCCCCCTCAAGGGGGGAGATCGGATGTCATATCTGCTTTCGACAATCTCCAGCGCTGAAGAAAATGCGCCTGCGCTCAAGCTGCCAATCTCCCCCCTTGCGGGGGAGATGTCCGGCAGGACAGAGGGGGGTGCCTTGGCACATTCATATCAAGCAAAGGCACACCTATGATCTGGATATCGATCGGCACCCTCTCCGACATTCCCCCCCGTGGCGCGCGCTGTGTCGCCACCCCGCAAGGCAAGATCGCTGTCTTTCGCACCGCCGACGACCAGGTCTTCGCCATCGAGGACCATTGCCCGCACAGGGGCGGACCGCTGAGCCAGGGCATTGTCCATGGCGCGGCCGTGACGTGCCCTCTGCACAATTGGGTCATCTCGCTTGAGACAGGCAAGGCGCTTGGCGCCGACGAAGGCGCCGTGCGCACGATTCCCGTGAAGCGGGAGGGCGAGCACCTGTTCGTCGCGCTGGAAGCGCTGGCCAGCCGCGCGGCCTGAACTATGGAGATTGACGCAGCGCGCGAGGTGAGGACCACCTGCCCCTATTGCGGGGTCGGCTGCGGCGTGCTGGCGAAGGTTGCCGCGAATGGGCAGGTGTCGGTCCGTGGCGATCCCGATCATCCCGCGAATTTCGGCCGGCTCTGTTCCAAGGGCTCCGCACTGGCCGAGACGATCGACCTCGACGGCCGGCTGCTCCATCCGCAAATCCACGACCGCCCCGCCGGCTGGAACGAGGCGCTCGACGTCGTCGCCTCGACCTTCCAGCACACCATCGCCGAACATGGCCCCGACGCGGTCGCCTTCTACGTCTCCGGCCAGTTGCTGACCGAGGATTATTATCTCGCCAACAAGCTGATGAAGGGGTTCATTGGCTCGGCCAACATCGACACCAATTCGCGGCTCTGCATGGCTTCGTCGGTTGCCGGCCATCGCCGCGCGTTTGGTTCGGACACTGTGCCGGGAACCTACGAGGATCTGGAGCTGGCCGACCTGATCGTGCTGGTAGGCTCCAATCTCGCCTGGTGCCATCCCGTGCTCTATCAGCGCATCGCGGCTGCCCGGGAAAAGCGGCCCGAGATGAAGGTAGTGCTCATCGATCCGCGCCGTACCATGACATCTGACATCGCAGACATGCATCTGGCGATCGCGCCGGATGGCGACGTCGCCCTGTTCACCGGCCTGCTCGCCTGGCTCGGCCAGCACAATGCGCTCGACCGTGCCTATATCACGGCGCATACGGCCGGATTCGGACAAGCCCTGTTCGCCGCCTCGACGCTCGACCTTGCCGGCGTCGCTGCCGCCACGGGCCTCAGCGAAGACCAACTTAGCCGTTTCTACAGCTTGTTCGCCAGGACGGAAAAGACCGTCACCGTCTACAGCCAGGGCGTCAACCAGTCGTCCCAGGGCACCGACAAGGTCAACGCCATCATCAACTGCCATCTCGCCACCGGCCGCATCGGAAAAGCGGGCGCCGGCCCTTTCTCGGTCACCGGCCAGCCCAACGCCATGGGCGGCCGCGAGGTCGGCGGCATGGCCAACATGCTCGCCGCCCACATGGAGATCGAAAACCCCGGGCATCGCGAACGCGTGCAGCGCTTCTGGAAGGCGCCGGCGATTGCCGGGGAGCCCGGTCTCAAGGCGGTCGAGATGTTCAAGGCGGTGGCCGATGGGCGCATCAAGGCGTTGTGGATCATGGCCACCAACCCGGTCGATTCCATGCCGGATGCAGGGGCAGTCGAGGCTGCGATCAAGGCCTGCCCCTTCGTCGTGGTGTCGGACGTGCTGGCCGAGACCGACACGGTCCGCCACGCCCATGTCCGATTGCCGGCCACGGCCTGGGGCGAGAAGGACGGCACCGTCACCAATTCCGAGCGCCGCATCTCGCGCCAGCGGCCGTTTTTGGCCACCCCCGGCGAGGCGCGGCCCGACTGGTGGATCATTGCGGAAGTGGCAAGGCGGATGGGCTTTGGCGAGGCGTTCGCGCATGAGAGCCCAGTGGAGATCTTTGCCGAGCACGCCGCGCTGTCGGGGTTCGAAAATGATGGCGAGCGGGATTTCGACATCAGCGCTTATGCTGCGATCGATGTTGAGGACTACGAAGGATTGGCTCCGTTCCATTGGCCGGCGCCGAGCCCAGGCACCCCCCTCTGGCCTGCCGGCAGGCCAGAGGGGGGTGCTCAAGCTCAGCTTCAATCAGAAGGGGGTGCTCAGGCTGGAACTCGGCCAGAGGGGGCCACTTCGATTGAACGCCAACCAACCCGTTTCTTCGCCGACGGCAACTTCTACACGCCCGACCGCAAGGCCCGCTTCATCGCTCTGCGCCCAACCGTCGAGACCCGCATCACCGCCGCCTTCCCGCTCGTCCTCAACACCGGCCGGATCCGCGACCATTGGCACACCATGACGCGTACCGGCAAAAGCCCGCGCCTGTCCCAGCACATCGCCGAGCCCTTCGTCGAAATCAATCCCGAGGATGCGCAGCGTTACGGCATTGGCGACGCCGACATCGCGCGCGTTTCGACTCCGCGCGGCGAAGTGCTGGTCCGCGTGCTGGTGACAACGCGCCAGCGCCCGGGCAGCCTGTTCGCGCCGATGCACTGGACCGACCAGTTCGCCGCCAGGGGCCGGCTCGACACGCTGACAGCGTCGCTTACCGATCCCGTGTCGGGGCAGCCGGCGCTAAAGCATGTCGCCGCCCGCATCGAGAAATTCACCGCTGGGGCCTTCGGCTTTGCCGTGACACGCAAAAGGCCCGTGACGATGGCCGCCGACTACTGGGCGATCGCCAGATGCCGGGGCGGCTGGCGGGTCGAGCTGGCCTTTGCCAATGACGATATCGACTGGACGGCCTTCGCCGGCTCGCTCTTCGATGCCGCGGATGCCGAAATGCTCGCCTATCACGACCGCGAGGCCGGCCAGCACCGCATCGCCGCCTTCCAAGGCGAGCATCTGGCGGGTGCCTTGTTCATCGCACCCGGTCCGGTCGCGGTGTCGCGCGGCTGGGCCGCCGAGCAGCTCGGCGAGGTCCACGCCAGCCAGCGCGAACGCTTCAGGATCGTCGCCGGCCGTGCCGGTGCCGAGCGGCCCGATGCCGGCGCGACCGTCTGTTCCTGTTTCAACATCGGGGTGAACCAGATTACCGCGGCCGTGGCGGCCGGCTGCAACAGTGTCGAAGCCATCGGCGCCACGCTGAAGGCAGGGACCAATTGCGGTTCCTGCCGGTCGGAAATCCGCACGATCATCCAGGCCCGTCGGGTTCAGGCGGCCGAGTGAAGGTGTCCGTCCCACCTGGCAAAGTGGCACGGCCTTGCGAAATCGGCGGAACCCGCAAGGGCTTCAACCTGTCCAACGGTTAATTCGACTTGGCTGGGACTCATTTGGTTGATGGAGGTGAAAGATGCCGCCATGGACCAGCAACTGGAAACGCCTTGACGACCGTTGCGCCACGCTGCGGCTGGATCTCGCCGTTCGGCTAACGATTCGGAAGGGGTTCTCAAGCATAGCAAACGAGACGATAACCGTTGCCGTGGATCTGTGTCTCGGCTGGCCCTGTTCTTCGTAGTTGGTACGTCTGGACACAGATGTCGAAGACTGGAAAATGGGGAACGCAATCTCGCCATGCGAGTTGATTCAAGGCATCGGGAGATCATCGCTGAATCCGCAAGACATAGCCGGCCATCCAGCCTTGCACCGCTACGTTCAGGAACAGTCGCAGTCCCTGATCCGCATCTATGAGGAAAGCCCGCGGCTGGCTTCGATCTTTGCCACGCAGCAGCGCTGGCTGTTGGGCCATGTCGGCCTTGCCATGCACTTCAGGCGCGACCCGAACGACCGCCGCAAGGACCTGACCGTATCGCGTTTCATCGAGGTCGTGCACAAGAACGCGGTTGCCAGCCGCAACACGGCGGACGCCTTCATCAAGGAGATGCTGCACTACAACATCGCCGAGTATGTGGCGGGTGGGGACGGCCGCACGCATCCCCTGCAACCGACGGCGGCGACGATTGAGCGATTCACCGGCTGGGTAACAGCCCATCTGCGCACGCTCGACCATATCGATGGCGGCAACCGGCTGGCCAGGTTCCTGGAGCGGCCCGACATGCTTGCCACGCTGCAGCCGCTGGTGGCTGACGGCTTGCTAGCCTCAAAGCCGGTGCGCGAACCCAACCAGACCTTTTCCCTTTTCATCTGGCTCAACAATGGCGGCATCGTCATGGACTGGCTGATGTCGGGCATCAACCCCGACCATGCCGGGCTGGAGCGAATTCCGACCGGCGTGGTTTCGATCGGCGACTTCGCCAAATGGCTCAAGCTGTCGCGGACCCATCTCAGCCGTAAACTGCGCACGGCGGAGGAACTCGGCAGCATTGGCTGGCTTGGTCAGCGCGGCAATTCGGTGATGTGGGTGTCGCACGGATTCTACGAGGAATACATGATCGTCCAGGCCGCCAAGCTGGCCGTCGTCGACAGCGCCTTTGCAGCGTGTTTTTCCACCGACCGCCGAGTCCCGCCACCTCCCAACTTGTGAAGCTGATGCAGGCCTATTTGAAGCGTCGATCGCGCGGGCGCGGCGCCGGTCAGACTGGTTGCGCCTCTTCGGTATGGCGTGCGCTCCAATGGCGCAGCACGACGGGAACGACGAGCGCCAGGCCGAGCAGCGAGGAATAGAGCTCGGGCGCCACCAGCAGCAGGGCGGCAAATACCAGGAGCACGTTCTCCCATGGGCGCGTTCGCACCAGCAGATAGCGCGACAGGGCGGCCCCGAGGCAGGTGATACCAAGCACGCAGCCGCCAAAGGCCAGGAAGAAATTCGGCCAGGTGAAGTCCTTTGTCACCAGCAGCAGGGACGGCGAGAAGACGAACACGAAAGGAACCAGCGCCTTGCCCAACCCTAACCGGAAGGCGGTGTTGCCTGTCTTGAACGGGTCCGCCCCCGCCATGCCGGCCGCCGCATAGGCGGCCAGCGCCACCGGTGGCGTGATGTCGGCCAGCAGGCCGTAATAGAAGACGAAGAAGTGGGCGACGATCGGTTCGGTGCCCAGCATGACCAGCGCGGGTGCCGCGATGGTCACCATGATGATGTAGTTGGCCGTCGTCGGGATGCCGCAGCCCATCAGGATGCAGACCACGCCGGTCATGAGCAGGGTGAACAGCAGCGTCAGGCCCTGGGCCGAGAAGATCGACTCGGGGATGAAGGTGCCGAACAGGAGCGACAACTGGCCCGCCGTTGAGGTGACGATGTAGGATAGCTTGAAGCCGACGCCGGTCAGGGTGACGACGCCGACGACGATGCCGACGGTGGCGGCCGCGGCACCGACGGCGAGCGCATATTTGGCGCCGTCGCGCAGGCATACTGCGATGTCGGCAACCGACATGCGACGGCGCGGATTGAGCAAGCCGACGGCGATGCAGAGCGTAATGCCCCAGAAGGCGGCCATGTAGGGCGTGTAGCCCGAGAGCAGGACGCCGATGAGCACGACAAGCGGGATGATCGTCGGCCAGTCCCGCTTCAGCGCCTCGACGACGTCGGGCATCTCGTCCGGCCTGAGCCCCCTGAGGCCGGTGCGCTTGGCCTCGAAATGCACCTGCATGAACACGCCGAAGAAATGCATGAAGGCAGGCACGATGGCGGCCAGAATGATGGTCGTGTAGGGCAGTTCGAGGAATTCGATCATCAGGAAGGCGGCCGCGCCCATGATCGGCGGCGTGACCTGACCGCCGGTCGAGGACGCCGCCTCCACCGCCGCGGCGAAATGTTTCTTGTAGCCGAGCTTGATCATCGCCGGGATGGTCAGCGAGCCGACGGTGACGGTGTTGGCGACCGACGAGCCGGAGATCATGCCGAACAATGCCGAGCCGAAGATCGAAACCTTCGCGGGACCGCCGGCGTAGCGGCCGGCGACCCAGGCGGCACAGTCGAGGAAGAGCTGGCCGAGGCCTATGCGGGTTGCGAAGACGCCGAACAGCACGAAATGGAAGACGTAGGTGGCGACGACGCCGAGCGCGATGCCGTAGATTCCCTGCGTCGTCAGATAAAGGTGATCGACAAGCTGGGAAACGGACGCGCCGGGGTGCACCAGAATGCTCGGCATGTACCGCCCAAACAGTGCGTAAGCCATGAAGATGCACGCGATGATCGGCAGCGGGATGCCGACGGAGCGGCGCGTCGCTTCCAGGAGGAGCAGGATCAGGATAACGCCCAACACCACATCGAGCGTCGTGGGGTTGCCGACGCGGAAGGCAAGATCGTCGAGCGGGATCATCGGCACGTGCAGGACGGCCACCACGGCGGCGAGCGCCAGCAGCCAGTCGAAAAGCGGTATGCCAAGCGGCCGCAGGAAGCTGGATTGCGCGGGCTGGTCGTAACCCTTCTTCACCAGCGGGAAGACGAGGAAGATCAGCGCCAGCACCATCGACAGATGGATGCCTCGGTGCAGCATCTCCTGCAGCAATCCGAAGCCGGCGGTGTAGTAGTGAAACAGCGACAGCGCCACCAGGAGGAAGCCGACCAGCCAGCCCGCGGCCTGGGTCAATGGCCGGAATCGGATTTCGGAGTCGAATTTCTCCTCCAGTTCGCGAGCTTTCTCCTCATCGAACTCCATCGCGGAAAGCGTGATTTTGTCATCGTCGCTCATGGCCGGTTCCATGTCCTGAGTTTCCAGGCAAAAGAGGCGGAAAGCACGCCTCCCGCCTCGCTGTCGTCCATCGGTCCTACGCGCTGGTAGCTCCTACTTCAGGGCGCCGACTTCCTTGTAGAATTTCTCCGCACCGGGATGAAACGGAATCCCTGCGCTGGTGACCGCGTTCTGGAGCGTGATCAGCTTGCCCTTGGCATGGCCGGCCTGCAGCGCCTTCTGGGTCGCGTCGCTGTAAAGCGATTTGACGATCTTGTAGACGAGGTCGTCGGTCTGCTTGGCGCTGGTCACCCATTGCGCGGCGACGGATATGGTCTTGGTCTCGCCGACATTCTTGTAGGTGCCTTCCGGCACAGTGTCGGCGGAGAAGAACTTCTGCTCGGACAGGAGCTTGTCGGCTTCGGGGCCGGTGATTGGAACCAGGGTGATGTTGTTGGTGCTGGCAAGTTCGACGATGGCGCCGGTCGGATAGCCGCCGACGAAGAAATAGGCGTCCATGGCGCCATCCTGGAGCCGCTCGCCGGCCGGACCGGGCTTGAGGTATTCGGGCTGCACATCTTTCTCCGTCAGCCCGTATGCGCCGAGCACGAGGCGCGCGTCGACAATGGTCCCTGAGCCCGGCTCGTCGAGGGAAACGCGCTTGCCCTTCAGGTCCGCCACCGTCTTGATGCCAGCATCCGCTCGGGCGACCAGATGGATCGTTTCGGGATAGAGCGTCGCGATGAGGCGCAAGTCATCGGCCTTGGGCTTGCCCTCATAGAGGCCAGTGCCCGAATATGCCCAGTAGGCGACATCGGATTGCGTAAACCCTGATTCGGATGCACCCGACTGGATGGCGCTGATGTTGGCGACCGACCCGTTGGAGGACGTGGCGGTGGCGACCAGGCCTTCGACGCCGGCCGGCCCCGTTGCCGAGATGGCGTTGGCGATCAGGCCACCCACCGGATAGTAAGTGCCGGACGTTCCACCCGTGCCGATGCGGAAAAAAGCCTGCTGCGCGTGCGCCGGCGAAAGGCCGGCGGCGGCCAATGCCAAAGCTCCTGTGCCTATGGAAAAGGTGCGGCGGTTGATCGAAACAGTCATAACTACCTCCGAGTCAAAGATCGGCAGGATGTTGCAGCAACCGGAAGGTTGTCAACCTGCGCGTGCTTTTTGGCCGCTTCCAGAGCGCTTCCAGGAAGGGTATGTTTCCGCCCGGAATCGCGTCAAAACAGGGACTTAATGGATGGCACCCGGCTCCGGGACAACGACCTGCATAAATCAGAGGCTTACAGCAGGTCGGGCGAATCCTATTCGCCGCGACATGCCGTAGAGCGGTTTAACCGCGGCGCCAGCGTCACCTGCCTGTGGCGACAACCAGCCAAACACAAGAGCCGTAAAACAAAAACCCGCCTTGCGGCGGGTCATCGGCGCATATCGGCACCATGTTAAAAATGGTAGCATAACTGCACTCGGCAATCAATCTCCGGTCGCAAACGGTTCGGGTGCGCAACGACACCCGAACCGGGCCAGCGTTCTCAATCGATGTCGAACGAGACGCCCTGGGCGAGCGGCAGCGCCTTGGAATAGTTCACGGTGTTGGTGGCGCGCCGCATATAGGCTTTCCACGCATCTGAACCGCTCTCGCGGCCGCCGCCGGTTTCCTTTTCGCCACCGAAAGCGCCCCCGATCTCCGCGCCGGAAGTACCGATATTGACGTTAGCGATGCCGCAATCCGAACCGTCGACACCGAGGAAGCGCTCGGATTCCTGCAGGTCGCGGGTGAAGATCGACGACGACAGGCCGGCGCCGACCGCGTTGTGCTCGTCGAGCACGGCGTCGAAATCGGAATACTTCATCACATAGAGGATCGGCGCGAAGGTCTCTTCCGTCACCGGTGCAACCTGCTTCGGCATTTCGACCAGCGCCGGGTGCACATAATAGGCATCGGGATGGCCGTTCTCGACCCGGCTGCCGCCAGTCACCTTGCCGCCATGCGCGGCCGCCTCCGTCAGCGCCTTCTGCATGGCGTCGAAGGCGGCCTTGTCGATCAGCGGACCGACCAGTGACGAGGTCTCCAGCGGATTGCCGACCGAGACGCTCTGATAAGCCTTCTTCAGCCGCGGCACCAAGGCGTCGTAGACGCTGTCATGGACGAACAGGCGGCGCAGCGTCGTGCAGCGCTGGCCGGCGGTGCCCATGGCGCCGAAGGCGATGGCGCGCAGCGCCATGTCGAGATCGGCCGTCGGGCAGACGATGCCGGCATTGTTGCCGCCCAGTTCCAGCACGGCGCGGGCGAAACGCTTGGCCAGGCGCGGACCGACATCCCGGCCCATGCGGGTCGAACCGGTGGCCGAGACCAGCGGCACCCTGGGATGGTCGACCAGTATCTCGCCGACCGCACGGTCGCCGATCAGAACCGGTGCCAGTCCTTGCGGTGCGTCGGTGCCGAAGCGCTTGACCGCACGCTTGAAGATCGCCTCGCAGGCAAGCGCGGTCAGCGGCGTCTTCTCCGACGGCTTCCATACCACTGCATCGCCGCAAACCAGCGCCAGTGCGGCATTCCACGACCACACCGCGACCGGGAAGTTGAATGCGGAGATGACACCGACGACGCCAAGCGGATGCCAGGTTTCCATCATGCGGTGGCCCGGACGCTCGGTGGCGATGGTCAGGCCGTACAATTGCCGGGACAGACCAACGGCGAAATCGCAGATGTCGATCATCTCCTGCACTTCGCCGAGCCCTTCGGACGGGATCTTGCCGACCTCGATCGACACCAGCCGGCCAAGCTCGGCCTTGTGCGTGCGCAGTTCCTCGCCCAGCAGCCGCACCAGTTCGCCGCGCTTGGGACCCGGCACCAGCCGCCAGGACTGGAACGCCTTGTGGGCTGCATCGATGGTCTTTGCCGCGTCGGCCGGCGAGATCGTCTTCAGCGCCGCGATCCGCTCACCCGTCACCGGACTGCGCACGATCAGGTCGCCGCCGTCAAGCGCCTCCTTGGCCACGCCCAGTTTCGCCAGAAGCTCGGCCGTTTCCTTCGCTATCGTCATTTCTGTCCCTTTCAGAATCCCGCCGCTCGTAGGGCGCGGGCCAACGCCTGCCATGTCTTCCCGGCGCCGTCGCGGCTGGAAGCGGCTGTCATGGCGTGCCATTACCTGTTTCAGGGGAAAATCGCCACCCCGGCATGGTCCAAGCCCGGGCTGCACGATTGAGCCAGGCGATGCTCGGGCCGACCGGGCGCAGGGGCTCAGTTTGCCTTTTTCGCCGGCGTGCGTACGGCGCCGTCCTTGATCAGACGGTCGATATGCATGCGGATATGGGCAGCTTCCGCCGCCGTATTGGCGAGCGCGATGGCGCGATCGAAGGCAATGCGTGCCTCCTCGCCCCGGTCGAGTTGCATCAACAGCCCGCCCTTGAGGCCGAAGAAATGGAAATAGCCCGAAAGCCTCGGCTCGAGCGGCTCGATCATTGCCAGCGCCGCTTCCGGTCCGCGCACCTTGGCGACCGCGACCGCACGGTTGAGCGTGATGACCGGCGACGGCTGCATCTGCTCGAGCAGGCCGTAGAGCAGGTCGATCTCCACCCAGTCGGTGTCCTCGGCTTTCTCGGCCCGCGCATGGAGCGCTGCGATCGCCGCCTGGACTTGATAGGGACCTGGCTTGCGATGGCGCAGCGCCTTGTCGACGAGCGCCAGCCCTTCGTCGATCATCTTGCGGCTCCACAGGCTTCGATCCTGGTCCTCGAGCAGCACGATCTCGCCATCATCGTCAAAACGTGCCGGTGCGCGTGCGTGCTGCAGCAGAAGCAGCGCCGTCAGCCCCATGATCTCCGGCTCGGTCTGGAACAGCCGCAGCAGCAGCCGGGCAAGTCGGATCGCTTCCTCGCACAAGGGCGCGCGAGCCGGCGCCTCGCCGCTGTTGGTCGAATAGCCCTCGTTGAAGATCAGGTAGACCATGGACGCGACCGCAGCGAGCCGCTCGGAGCGCTCGACCGCGCCCGGCGTCTCGAACGGCACGCCAGCGTCCGCGATGCGCGCCTTGGCGCGGGTGATGCGCTGCTCCATCGCGCTCTCGCCGACCAGGAAGGCGCGCGCGATCTGCTTGACGGTGAGGCCGGAGACGACGCGCAGCGCCACCGCGATCTGCTGCGTTGCGGGCAAATCAGGGTGACAGCAGATGAACAGCAGCCGCAATATGTCGTCGCGGTAATGCGCTCCGTCCAGCCGCTCGGCGATGTCGCTTTCGGCGTCCTCCAGATCGGAAACCTGGTCCTCTTCCGGCATCGGCGCCTGCTTGGCACGCTTGCGCACCGCGTCGATGCCGCTGTTGCGGCCGACGAAGATCAACCAGGCCGCCGGATCGCGAGGCGGTCCGTTTTGCGGCCAGTTCTTCAGCGCCTTGAGGCAGGCGTCCTGGAAAGCTTCCTCCGCCGTGTCGAGATCGCGGAAATAGCGCAGCAGCGCGCCCATCGCCTGTGGGCGGGCAGCGCTGATCGCGGAGCTTATCCAGGCGAGTTCGGTCATGCCGGAACCCTGGTCGGATGGAACACCGATACAGGGCGGATTTCGTAAGAACCGCCGCTTGGGTTGACCTCGGAGAGCTCACGGGCGAATTCGACGGCCTCGTCGAGGTCGGCGCAATCGAGCGTGTAGAAACCGAGGAACTGTTCCTTGGTCTCGGCGAACGGCCCGTCGATGACCAGCGATTCACCTTTCACTTTCCGCAGCGTCGTTGCCGCCGTCGTCGGCAAAAGCCGCGCCACGGGCCCAAGCCGGCCGGCGTTGGCATACTTCTCCTGAACGCCGAGCAGGTCGGCCATGACCTTGTCGTCCTGTTCCTTGCTCCAGGAACAGACGACATCTTCGGAGGCGTAGCAGAGGATGGCGTAGAGCATGGACGGTCCTTTCTGTAGCAAAGGACGAAACAGTAGGGCCGATGCCGACATGGCGTCGATAAAAAAATCGAGACGCCGCGGATTCAGCGGCCGCCGATTGCCGCCGATCGGTCCTCCTGCGTCTTCAACCATCTCAACACGAGCGCTTCCTCCTCATCGAGGCCTTCGATGGATCGCTTGCGCTTGTTGGCTTCCGCCATTTCGGCAAGCAGTCGTCCTTCGCTCCAAGCCTTGAAGACCTGCGGATGGATATAGCATTGGCGGCAGACCGCGCGCGTATTGCCCAGCCGTTCGGCCACCTTGTCGATGACGTTGTTCATCACCCGTTTTTGCTGTGCCTGGCTCTCAGGCAGTTCCGTCTGTGCAAACAGCGACGCGGCGTGGATGGTGCCGCCCCATGTGCGGAAGTGCTTCGAACTGAACGCATCGCCGACCGCTTCGCGGATATAGTGGTTCACGTCGTCGGAGCGGACAGGGCGTCTGTTGCCGTCCTCGTCGAGATACTGGAACAGTTTCTGGCCCGGCAGGTCCTGCGCGCCCCGAACGATCCCCGCGATCCGGCGGTCAACCAGCTTCAATTTCCACTCCTTGCCGGACTTGCCCTTGAAGGCGAAGCGCAGGCTCGATCCCTTGATATCGACATGCCGGTCCCGCAAAGTCGTCAGGCCGAAGCTCTTGTTGTCGCGGGCATAGGCGGCATTGCCGACGCGGATCATCGTGTTGTCGAGCAGCCAGACCACCGCGGCGGCGACGCGTTCGAGCGGCAGGCCGTGACGGCGCAGGTCGCTGTCGATCTTGCGCCGAAGGTCCGGCAGGCTTTCGGCGAAAGCCACGAGGCTCGAATATTTGGCGCCGTCGCGCTCCTCGGCCCATTGCGGATGATAGCGATACTGCTTGCGCCCCCGCTGATCCCTCCCGGTCGCCTGGATATGCCCGTTCGGATCGGGCGAAATCCAGACATCGGTCCAGGCCGGCGGTATGACGATCGCCGCGATGCGCGCTCTGTCGGCATCGGAGACCGCTTTCCCGTCCGGTGCCTTGTAAGCGAATCCCTTGCCTGCCTTCAGCCGGCGGATGCCGGGCTCGGCATCGCTGACATAGGTCAGCGCGGCATCCCTGGCGGAAATCTGTGCTCCATTCTTGGGTACGCTATCACCGTCGGCCAATCGGCTCCGCGACGATCCGGTTCTCTGCAGCATGTAAGCTCCACACGAAATATGCGTAGATAAGCTGCGGGCTGACCGCTGGTTCCACACCCCGCCTGGAAACAAGGCAATCCCGGTGGCGTCGGTCGGGCCTACAATGCGCGCTGCATCTGTGTCGGCGGAAGGGACAGCCGGCGGCGCGCCGCGAGTTTGAATTTGTAGCGCAGGCATCGCCAGGCTTCCGAGCGCCGCTTCGGCGCCACTGAGGCTATTGCGAGAAAGCGCGTGGCCATGTCCAGGTCGCCCCGCGCATAATGGACACGGGCGATCTTGAGCGCGACGAGGCCCTCCCTGGCTTTCAGTGCCGAAATCGGGATGCCGCAATCGGTGAGCGTACGCAGCTCCCGGCGCCAGTCCAGGAAGCGCCGCACCGGGTTGACCGTGAAGCGATCGTCCGAACGCTCCGCTGAAACTTCGTAGATCATGACGGGGCGCTGAATCATGACCAGCGACGCCTTGCTCATCAGCCGCGCCCAGAACAGCGTGTCCTCGTCGAAGGCGAGCCCGACGGGGAACCGGGTCTCGCCGATGAGACGCCGGGAAGCCAGCACGCTGCCCACCGCCACCGAGCGTATATCCCCCTTCACGTAGGCGGAGGCGTTGGTGAGGCAGGCAGCGGTGTAGCCGTTTGGCACCTTGATCTGCCGATCCTGGCCGTTCACCCTGCGCCGGAAGGCACCGACGATCATGTCGGCCTTGGGCTGGTTTTCCGCCTGCGACAGCAAGGAGCTTAAGCCGCCCTGAAGGTGCAGGTCGTCGGCGTCGATCAGGTAGACCCACGGATGGGCTGCCTCATCAAGCGCCAGGTTACGGGCGCCGCCGGCGTCGCGGCAACTGGCGGGCAGCACACGCAAAGGCAGGGATGATTGCGCCGCGGCCTGCCGGGCTGCATCGGCCGTGCCATCGGTCGATTGATCGTCGACCAGCAGGACCTCGCCGATAAACCCGGCCTCTCCGCCAAGCGAGGCCAGCGTTTTAGCGATCGTTGCCGCCGCATTGTAGGCGGGTATGACGACGCTGACAGCTTTCAATGACAAACCTCATGCCTGTGCGCGGCAGCCTAAGACTATTCTCCCCTAAGGCGAATACAGACTAAGCACCTACAGGAAAAGTGTGAAACGGCTTTTCCGTCCGGAATTGCGCGAAATCAAAGACTTGGATCGGCTTGCCTTTTCCGTGAACCGGTGAGCTGCTCTAGTGACCGCATCGATGTTTGAGAAGTCTGCCCCATCCTTGTGAGAACTCGCGGCGCCGAGCAAGTTAGTGCACCCCGTTTCACGCCTTTTCGAGCACGACCGGGATGACGTCGACCGCCTGGTCGCCGACCTGTCCGCCAGTCGTCTTCAGCACGCCGACGATGGGCGCCACATCCGAATAGTCGCGCCCGTAACCAACGGTGATATGGTCGTTGGAGGCCCGCATGCCATTGGTCGGATCGAACTCCTGCCAGCCGGCATCACGCCCGCACCAGACCTTGACCCAGGCATGCATGGCATCCGCGCCTTCCAGCCGGGGCTTGCCTTTGGGCGGAATGGTGCGCAGGAAGCCGCTGACATAGCCCGCCGGAATGCCGAGCCCGCGTAAGCCGGCGATCATGATGTGCGAGAAATCCTGACAGACGCCCCGCTTCAGCTGGAAGGCGTCGCTGGCCCGGGTCCGCACCGTGGTCGCCTCGTCATCGTATGTGAAATCGCGATGGATGCGATTGCACAGGTTCATCGCCGTCCCCGCGGCCGAGTTTCCGATACTGTCCTGCGCGAATGCGGTGATCGCCGCATCAATGCCCGCATGGCTGCTGGCGGCCAGGAAATGGTGCGGCGAGGCAGGCGCAAGCGACCGCACGGCGGCCAGATCCTGTCGAAGGCGGCGGAGATCGGGCGACACATCGAGCCCTGGCTCGGGCCGCGCCACCGACACACGCGCGCTCATCCTGATGTCGAGCGTGTCATGGGCGTCGCGAAACGCGATCGATGTGACATTGTTGCCGAAGAAATCGGAAAAATCCGACCGTTCGTTGGGTGCCGGTGAAAAAGAAAGCGAAGCGGCGATGACACGCTGCACACCGTCAATGGTCGACGGCAGCACGCGCACCTGATGGCGTCCGCCGCCAGCAGCGGCAGCATAGTCGTAGTGGAGCAGAAGCCTGATGTCGTACAGCATGGCCATCTCTTTCTAGCCGAAATAGGCTTTGGCGAGGCTGCTGTAGAGCCCGCCTATTTCGCCCGCGAGATCGTTCAACGCCCTCACCGTCATGTCTGCCGGCTCCTTGATGGCGATGGACGTGTTGAGCTGCAGGATTTCCTTGGCCGCCGCCGACATGTGCCCCTCGCCGCCGGTCGCCGGCAACAGCCCTATCTCGGCTTTCAGCCTTTCCAATTGGAACAGGATGGAGCGTGGATTGAGCGGATCGAGCGCCAGGAGATCGATCGTCGTGCGCCGGCCGGCCTGCACCGGATATTGCCGTCGATGGGTCATCACGCTGTCGCCGATCTCCAGCATCATGTCCAGCGCCCCGTCCGGCGCCTTGCTGCTGGTCAGTCGGGCCAGAGTGCTGGCGATCTGGATGCCGCGCTCCAGCCGCCGGCCGATCTCGAGGAAACGCCAGCCAGCGAAGCGGTACATGTTCTCATGCAAAAGGCCCGAGAATCCGGCAAGCTTGCGCAGGATCACGGTCATGGCCCGCGTCGCATCGTCGCCGGGCGCCACGGTTGTGGCGAACTGATGGATCGTTTTTGACAAATCCTTGAGCGCCAGCCAGCCATCCGGCGAGAAACGATCGCGGATCTGGCCGGCGCTGTACACCGCGCTGTCGAGCGTGCCGATCAGCCCTGGCGGGATCGCCGTTTCGACATCGATGCCGAACGGTTCGAGATAATCCCTGATATCGGCCAGCAGCGGCATGTCCGGATCGGACGTTTCGGCGAGCCGCACGTGATAGGCGCGCAGGATACGCACCGTGTCTTCCGAGCGTTCGATGTAGCGGCCGAGCCAGGTCAGGTTTTCCGCCGCGCGGCTGGGCAGGCTACCGGGCCTCGTCCGGTTGAAGCTGTCGCTCTCCTGCGGCAGCAGCGTCTCGCGCTCCACGGGTCTGTCGCTGACCACCCAGACATCAGCCGCCTGGCCGCCGCGCTGCATGGCGATCGCCGTCGGGTCGAGCGATAGGCCGACGCGCGCAAACCCGCCCGGCATCACCGTCCAGCCCTCGGGCGTACGCGCCAGATAGACGCGCAGGCTCGCCGGCCGCGGTTCCAGCCAGCCGCCGACATAGACCGGCGTCGTCGAAAGCGTCACCGCCTCCTGGCCGACGAAGGCCTCGCCGTCGCGTTCGATGCGCGCCACCAGTTCCGCCCGCTCCCCGACCGACAGCGCCGAGCCGAGCTTCGTCTGTCCGTCATCTTCGAAGGCAAGTCTTGTCGACAGCGCCGGGCCGACCACCATGCGGTCGATATTGGCGAGCACATGGGCGCGCTCCGTCTCCTGCCCGCACCACCATGTCGCCACACTGGGCAAAAGCAGCTCCTCGCCCCACAATTCGCGCGCGATCTTGGGCAGAAAGGCGAGCAGCGCGCGCGTCTCCATCAGGCCCGAGCCCAGCGCATTGACGGTGGACACCGTGCCTTGCCGGATCGCCTCGACCAGCCCCGGCGTACCGATCTGCGAATCCGGGCGCAGCTCGAGCGGATCGGCGAAGGCGGCATCGAGCCGCCGCCACAGCACGCTGATGGGCATCAGGCCGGACACGGTCCGCACCATCAGCCTGCCGCCGGAAACGGTCAGGTCCTCGCCTTCGAGCAGCATGATGCCGAGGTAGCGGGCGATATAGGCGTGTTCGTAATAGGTCTCGTTGAGTGGCCCCGGCGTCAGGATGGCGACGCGGCCGTCGCTCTCCTTTGCCATGCCGATCAGCGCATCGCGAAAGCGGCGGAAGAAGCCGGCGAGCCGGTGCACATGCATCTCGCCATAGATGTCGGACAAAGCGCGCGTGGTGGCGACCCGGTTTTCCAGCGCGAAGCCGGCGCCCGAAGGCGCCTGGGTGCGGTCGCCCAGCACCCACCAGCGGCCGTCCGGACCGCGGCCGAGTTCGAAGGCGCAGAAGTGCAGGAAATGCCCTCCGGCCGGCCTGCTGCCGACCACGGGCCGCAAATATTCAGGGCTCGCCGCGATCAGTCCTGCCGGCAGGATGCCTTTTTCGATCAGCCGGTTCGGCCCATGGATATCGGCAACAATTTCCTCGAACAGTTCGGCGCGCTGCACCAAGCCGGCGCTGACCGCCTGCCACTCGCTGTCCTCGATGAGCAAGGGAATATGCGCCAGCGGCCATTCGCGCTCGTTGGCGCCCGCCTTGTCGTAGACGCGGTAATAGACACCGGCATCGCGCAGATACTGGTCGGCGCGGGCGAAGCGCTGGCCGAGCTTTTCGGCCCCGAGTTCGTCCAGCGCTTCGACAAAATGCTTCCAGACCGGACGGGGATTGCCTGACGCGTCGACCATCTCGTCGACGACGCCGTCGATCGGCTGGTAGTGCTCCAGCAGGCTATGGGCCTGCGGCTTGCCGCGCACCCTTTTGTGATTCCCCTTTGCCATGTCAGATCACAGTCTTGGTGGACGCCTGAGGTCAAGGGTCATCGGGAAATCTTCCGCAGGCTGTTCCTCGCGCAACACATAGCCCGAGGGTGTGTGGCCGCGCGGTTCGAAGCGGGCGAGCCGCCGTGCCTCCGCCTCGTTGCCGTTGACGGGGAAAGTGTCGTAGCTGCGCCCGCCGGGATGCGCGACATGGTAGACGCAGCCGCCGATTGCCCGGCCGGACCAGCGGTCATAGATGTCGAACACCAGCGGCGTGTTGACCGGCAGCGCCGGATGCAGGCCCGAGGCCGGCTGCCAGGCCTTGAAGCGCACGCCGGCCACCGCGACCTCTCTGTTGTCGGTAATCCTCATCGGCACGATGCGGCCGTTGCAGACGATCGCATGACGCTCCGGGTTGAGGCCTTCGGTCCTGACCTGCAGCCGTTCGACCGATGAATCGACGAAGCGCACGGTGCCGCCGATCGCGCCCTGCTCGCCCATCACGTGCCATGGTTCCAGCGCTTGCCTGAGCTCCAGCTTGATCCCGGCATGCTGCACCTCACCGCAGAAGGGAAAGCGGAATTCGAGCTGGGCATCGAACCATTCGGGCCGGAATTCGAAACCATTGAGCTTGAGGTCGTCGAGCACGTCGAGAAAGTCCGCCCAGACATGGTGCGGCAGCATGAAGCGATCATGCAGCGAGGTGCCCCAGCGCGCGAAGCGCCCGTCGAGCGGGTTCTTCCACGCGCGGGCGATGATGGCCCGCACCAGCAATTGCTGCGCCAGAGACATGCGCGCATTGGGCGGCATCTCGAATCCGCGGAATTCGACAAGGCCAAGCCGGCCAGTCGGACCATCCGGGGAAAACAGCTTGTCGATGCAGATTTCCGAGCGATGCGTATTGCCGGTGACGTCGGTCAACAGGTTGCGGAACAACCGGTCGACCAGCCACGGCAAGGGTGCGGCACCCTGGTCGGGATGCGGCACCTGCGCCATCGCGATTTCAAGCTCGTAAAGAGAGTCGTGGCGCGCCTCGTCGAAGCGCGGCGCCTGGCTGGTCGGGCCGATGAACAGGCCGGAGAACAGATAGGACAGCGAGGGATGCCGCTGCCATTGCAGCACCAGGCTCTTCAGCAGGTCGGGCCGGCGCAGGAATGGGCTGTCATTGGGCGTGGCGCCGCCGACCACGACATGGTTGCCGCCTCCGGTGCCGGTGTGGCGGCCGTCGATCATGAACTTGTCGGCGCCAAGCCGCGTCTGCCGCGCCTCGTCGTAGATCGCCGTCGTTGTCGCCACGCAGTCCTGCCAGTTGGAGGCTGGGTGGATGTTGACCTCGATGACGCCGGGATCGGGTGCCACGCGGATGACGTTAAGGCGCGGGTCATGCGGCGGACCGTAGCCCTCGATGTGCACGGGAAGGCCAATTGCCTTTGCCGCGTTCTCGGCCGCGGCGACGAGCTCGAGGTAATCCTCGAGCGCCTCGACCGGCGGCATGAACACGCACAGCCTGCCGTCACGCGGTTCGACCGAAAGTGCCGTGCGCACCGCGCCGCCGATCTCGGTGATCTCCTGCTCGACGCGCTCCTGCTGGCCGGTCGTCGCCGTGAACGAGGCTGCCTGCTGGCGACGGGCCATTTCGTCGGCGCCTTCGAGTTCTGCCGGAGCGGCCGCTGGCAAGATCGCTTCGCGCACGGGCAACGGGCCACGCGGCAGCGACGGATCGACGGGCACGATGTAGGGGAATTGCGCCGGCGGCACATAGGGCAGCGTGCCCAATGGCAGGCGATAGCCGACCGGAGAATCGCCCGGCACCAGGAACAACCGGCCGCGCCGCGTTTTCCATTTTTCCGAGCGCCAGCGCGGATCGGAGGCCTGGCTGTTCCAGCGCTGCACCGGCAGCACATAGCCGGACGGCTTGGTCAGCCCGCGTTCGAAGACACGCGCCATGCGGCTGCGTTCCTCCGGATCTTCGAGCTTCGAATTCGACGGGTCGACATTCTCGGGCAGCTTGCCTTCCTTGAGCAGCCATTCGGCTGGGTCCTCATAGGCTTCGCTGACCATGGACGTGTCGATGCCGAGTTCGCCGGCGATCGCCGTCAGCAGGCTTTCGGCTTGTTTCGGCCCGATATCAGCCGAACTATCTTCCCGCGCGATCAGCGACGGGTCGCTCCACACCGGCTCGCCGTCGGCGCGCCAAAAGAGCGAAAACGTCCAGCGTGGCAGGCTTTCACCGGGATACCATTTGCCTTGTCCGTAGTGGAGAAAGCCACCGGGCGCGAAACGCTCGCGCAACCTGCGGATCAACGCATCGGCCTTTTCGCGCTTGGTTGGCCCAACGGCGGCGGTGTTCCATTCGGCGGCCTCGAAATCGTCGATCGAGACGAATGTCGGCTCGCCGCCCATGGTCAGCCGCACATCCCCGGCCGCGAGCGCGGCATCGACCTCGTTGCCGAGCGCGTCGAGCGCCTGCCAGCTCTCATCCGAGAACGGCTTGGTGATGCGCGGATGCTCGGCGATGCGGTCGACCCGCATCTCGAAGCCGAACTCGACATTGGCGAAGCTCGCCATGCCTGAAATAGGCGCCGCATTGCGGAAATGCGGCGTCGCTGCCAGTGGCACATGGCTCTCGCCGGTGAGCAGGCCCGAGGTCGGATCGAAGCCGATCCAGCCGGCGCCGGGAAGATAGACCTCGCACCAGGCGTGCAGGTCGGTGAAATCGACCGCTGTGCCGGCCGGCCCATCCAGCGCGACAAGGTCGGGCTTGAGCTGGATCAGATAGCCCGAGACGAAGCGCGCGGCGATGCCGAGATTGCGCAGGATCTGCACCAAGAGCCAGCTTGAATCGCGGCAGGAGCCCTTGGCCGCTACCAGCGTTTCCTCCGGCGAGAAGACACCGGTTTCCATGCGCACGATATAGGCGATCTCGCGCTGCAGGCGGGCATTGAGATCGACGAGGAAATTGACCGTGTTGGGCGCACTGCGGTCGACGGTTTTCAGAAACGCCTGGAGCAGCGGCCCGGCCGGCTCCGGCGTGCGGTAGATGGCGAGGTCGTCACGGATCTCCTCGGGATAGTCGAACGGGAACGCCTCGGCCGACGGTTCGACGAAGAAGTCGAACGGATTGTAGACGGTCATGTCGGCGACGAGGTCGACCTCGATCTTCAGCTCCGTCACCGGCTCCGGAAAGACGAAACGGGCGAGGAAGTTGCCGTAAGGATCCTGCTGCAGATTGACGAAGTGGTTCGCCGGCTCGACCTTGAGCGAATGGCTCAACACCTTGGTGCGGGAATGCGGTGCCGGCTGAAGCCTGATGATTTGGGGCCCGAGAACCACCGGCCGGTCGTATTTATAGTGGGTCAGGTGGTAGACGGCTGCCAGAATTGCCATGGGGCCCCGGAGATCGGCGTTTCATCAGCCGAACCCTGACACATCTGGCCGCCATTCTCCAAGCGGATGTTGCGGTGCACCTAAATTAAACGGCTATCGAACGGACAATATCATCTGGTTCGACTGGTTGCTCGCTACCGTCTCCAGCACTGATGATTGGTGGAAGCGCCTCTCCCGTCGTCATCCTAGGGCGAAGCAAGGAGCGAAGCGACGCGGCGCAGACCCTAGGATCCATGCCGTTACATTGATCGAAGAATACCAGCGGCGCAGAATGAGGTCATTCTGTTGCGATTCGGCCGTGCACACATCCTTCAGCGCAGCAGCGCTTCCGTGTCGCGGCATGGATCCTAGGGTCTCCGCGAGGTCGCTTCGCGACTGCTCCGCCCTAGGATGACGAAGCCGAGGATCAAAAGAAGGCCTGTATCCCCGTTTGCGCCCGTCCCAGGATCAGCGCGTGCACGTCATGGGTGCCTTCGTAGGTGTTGACGGTTTCCAGGTTCTGCGCGTGGCGCATGACGTGATAGCCGATCTGGATCCCGTTGCCGCCATGCATGTCACGGGCCTGGCGGGCGATGTCGAGCGCCTTGCCGCAATTGTTGCGCTTGACGATCGAGATCATTTCCGGCGCCATCTTGCCTTCATCGAGCAGGCGCCCGACGCGCAAGGAGGCCTGTAGCCCCAGAGCGATCTCGGTCTGCATGTCGGCGAGCTTCTTCTGGTAGAGCTGCGTGCCGGCCAGCGGCTTGCCGAACTGCTTGCGGTCAAGCCCATATTGGCGAGCGCGATGCCAGCAATCTTCCGCCGCGCCCATCGAGCCCCATGAAATGCCGTAGCGGGCCCGGTTGAGGCAGCCGAAGGGTCCACCGAGGCCCTTGGCGTTGGGCAGCAGCGCGTCCTCGCCGACCTCGACGCCTTCCATCACCACTTCGCCGGTGATCGACGCGCGCAGCGACAGCTTGCCGCCGATCTTCGGCGCCGACAGCCCCTTCATGCCTTTCTCGAGCACGAAACCGCGGATCTCGTCCTTGCCGTTCTCCCCCTTCAACTTCGCCCATACGACGAACACGTCGGCGACCGGCGCGTTGGAAATCCACATCTTGGAGCCGGAGAGCTTGTAGCCGCTGGCGGTCTTTTCGGCGCGGGTCTTCATGCCGCCGGGGTCGGAGCCGGCATCCGGCTCGGTCAGACCGAAGCAGCCGATCCATTCGCCGCTGGCGAGCTTCGGCAGATACTTCCTGCGCTGTTCGTCCGAGCCATAGGCATGGATCGGGTACATCACCAGCGACGACTGCACCGACATCATCGAGCGATAGCCGGAATCGACGCGTTCGACTTCCCGCGCCACCAGCCCGTAGGTGACATAGCTGGCGGCGAGGCCACCGAACTCTTCCGGAATGTTGATGCCGAGCAGGCCGGCCTCGCCCATCTCGCGGAAGATCGCCGTGTCGAAGGTCTCGTTGAGATAGGCTTCCTCGATACGCGGCGCGAGCTTGTCGGCGGCAAAGGCGGCAGCGCCATCGCGCACCATGCGCTCGTCTTCCGAAAGCTGGTCCTCGATCAGGAACGGGTCTTCCCACACGAATGCATTCTTGTCGGCCATGGCTTCTCGATCCTTGAAACAGGTGAAGCCCGGCTTATCGGCTCGTGGCCTGAAAAAATCAAACGAAATTGCTTCACCGATCAATGAGCGCTAGGAATGGATCATGAGTGTCCAACGCCGCCTTTTGCCCAACATCAGCGCCCTTGCCGCCTTCGAGGCCGTGGCGCGGCTTGGCTCCTTCACGGCCGCCGCCCAGGAATTGGACCTGACCCAGGGCGCGGTCAGCCGCCAGATCAGGCTTTTGGAAGATCAGTTCGGCCGGCAGCTGTTTGAACGCGACAGCCGCAATGTAGGGCTCTCCACGGCAGGTGAAATCTACGCCGAAGCGGTACGCTCGGCGCTTGGCCAGTTGCGTGACGCAGCCCTTGGATTGATGAGCAATCGGCATAGTGGGATCTTGAATCTTGCCATCCTGCCGACTTTCGGCACACGTTGGCTGATGCCGATGATCCCCGATTTCGTCGAGAACAATCCCGACATCACCATCAACTTCGTCACCCGCGTCGGGCGCTTCGACTTCGCCCGCGAACGGTTGGATGCCGCCATCCACTACGGCCTGCCGGACTGGCCGGACGCCGACTCGACGCTTCTGGTGCGCGAGACGGTGGCACCGGTGGTGTCACCCGAATTCCTCGCCGGCCGCGCCATCGCCACGCCGGCCGACATCGGCCGTTTGCCGCTGCTGCACATGACGACGCGCCCCGGGGCCTGGAGCGAATGGTTCGAGCATCAGGGCCTGAGCGCGCCGGCCGGGCCTGGCATGCAGTTCGAGCAGTTCGCCACCGCCGCCCAGGCTTGCATGGCGGGCCTCGGCGTGGCGCTCTTGCCGCAGATCCTCATCGAGGGCGAACTGCAGCGCGGCCAGCTTGTGCCCGCGCCAGGCCAGCCGATGCAAAGCCGCAATGCCTATTACCTCGTCATCCCCCACGACAAGCGCGGCTATCCGCCGGTTGCCAGTTTCCGGGACTGGCTGCTCGGCCAGCTTGAGAAGGAGCCGGCTGTTCTGGCGTGGTAGCTACTTTCGCTTCAGCGCGTCCGCCAGCGCGGCGCCGAACGCACCTTGCTGTGCCGGCCCCTCCGGCTGGCGTTGCGGCGTAGGCCCGCGTGGCGCCGGCCTGCCGCCGCCATTGTCGCGCGGCCCGCCCTTCGATGCACCGCCCTCGCCGGCATCCTTACGCATCGAGAGCGCGATACGCTTGCGCTTGATGTCGACATCGACGACGCGCACCTTGACCACGTCGCCGGCCTTGACCACCTCATGCGCGTCCTTGATGAAACGGTCGGCGAGCTGCGAGACATGCACCAGCCCGTCCTGGTGCACGCCTATATCGACGAAGGCGCCGAAAGCGGCGACATTGGTGACGGTCCCTTCCAGCAGCATGCCGGGCTTCAGATCCTTGATCTCGTCGATGCCATCGGCGAAGGTCGCGGTCTTGAAGCCGGGACGCGGATCGCGGCCGGGCTTCTCCAGCTCCGCCAGAATGTCGCGCACCGTCGGCAAGCCGAAACGCTCGTCGACGAAGACGCGCGGGTCGAGCGCCTTGAGCGCGGCACTGTCGCCCAAAAGCGAACGCACGTCGCGGCCGCAGGCGGCGACGATC
Source organism: Mesorhizobium sp. BR115XR7A (assembly GCF_020165315.1). Classification (NCBI taxonomy): domain Bacteria; kingdom Pseudomonadati; phylum Pseudomonadota; class Alphaproteobacteria; order Hyphomicrobiales; family Phyllobacteriaceae; genus Mesorhizobium; species Mesorhizobium sp. BR115XR7A. Next base: position 1,947 of record NZ_JAIUHW010000021.1, on the reverse strand, counting down.
TTCTTGGCCACGCCATAGGCCTCCGGGTGCACCGACGAGGCATCGAGCGGTTCGCTGCCATTGGCGATGCGCAAGAAGCCGGCGGACTGCTCGAACGCGCGCGGTCCAAGCCGTGCCACCTTCAGCAGATCCTTGCGGCTGGCGAACGGGCCGGTCGCATCGCGATGCGCGACGATTGCATCGGCGAGCGACGCGCCGAGGCCTGAAACCCGCGCCAGCAACGGCGCCGAGGCGGTGTTGAGGTCGACGCCGACCGCGTTGACGGCGTCCTCCACCACCGCTTCCAGCGAGCGGCCGAGCCGGTACTGGTCGACATCGTGCTGATACTGACCGACGCCGATGGATTTCGGCTCGATCTTGACCAGTTCGGCCAGCGGATCCTGCAGCCGTCGCGCGATCGACACCGCGCCGCGCAGCGACACGTCGAGGCCGGGGAACTCGGCGGCAGCCGTCGCCGAGGCCGAATAGACCGACGCTCCCGCCTCGCTGACGATCACCTTGAGCGGCTTCGGGCCGCCGTCCGAAGGCATGTCGGACAGCATGTCGGCGACCAGCTTCTCCGTCTCGCGGCTGCCAGTGCCGTTGCCGATCGAGATCAGCTCGACCTTGTGCTGGCGGATAAGCGCCGCAAGTTCGGCCTGCGTGCCACGCACATCGTTCCTCGGCTGAAACGGATAGACCGTCGTCGTCGCCAGCAGCTTGCCGGTGCCATCGACCACCGCCACCTTGACGCCGGTGCGGATGCCGGGATCGAGCCCCATCGTCGGCCTCGAGCCGGCGGGTGCCGCCAGCAGCAAATCCTTGAGGTTACGGGCAAAGACATGGATCGCTTCTTCCTCGGCCCGCTCGCGCAGGTCGCGCATCAGGTCGAGCGTCAGGTGCAGCGACAGTTTGATGCGCCAGGTCCAGCCTGCCACCTCCATCAGCCAGCGGTCGCCTGGCAGGCTGGCACCGATGGCGTAGGCGTTGGCGATCATCCGCTCGACCGGCTTCACCGGCGAGCTGTCATCGGCATCCACCTCAATGTCGAGCGACAGCACCTCCTCGTTGCGGCCGCGCAGCATGGCGAGCGCGCGGTGGCTTGGCACGGTCGCCCAACGTTCGACATGGTCGAAATAGTCGGAGAATTTCGCGCCGGCTTCCTGTTTGCCGTCGACCACCCTGGCGCGCAGGAAGGCGCGTTCCTTCATGTAGCTGCGCAGCTTGCCGACCAGATTGGCATTTTCGGCGAATTGCTCCGACAGGATGTCGCGCGCGCCCTCGAGCGCCGCCTTCGCATCGGCCACCTCGCCGGTGACATAGGCGAGCGCGACGTCCGCGGGCACCAGCGAGCGGTCGGCGAGAATGGCTTCGGCCAGCGGCCCCAATCCACGCTCGCGGGCGATCTCGGCCTTGGTGCGGCGCTTCGGCTTGTAGGGCAGGTATATGTCCTCTAGCTCCGCCTTGGTCGCGGCGCCCGCGATCTTGGTTTCAAGCTCTTGCGTCAGCTTGCCCTGCTCGCGGATCGAGCCCAGGATGGTGTCGCGGCGCGCGTCGAGTTCGCGCAGATACACAAGACGCTCGGCAAGGTCGCGCAATTGCGTGTCATCCAGCCCGCCGGTCACTTCCTTGCGGTAGCGTGCCACGAACGGCACCGTCGCCCCCTCATCGAGCAGTCCGATCGCCGCGGCCGCCTGTTCCGGCCGCGCCTTGATTTCGGCCGCGATGATGGCTGCGATGCGCTTGATGTCGGATGCCATGTCTTCCCACTCTCGTCGAAAAGAGCGGCGACCATAAGGGTTGGCGTGCGGCCCGCCAACCACCGCGTCCTCACACGCGGCGGAGGTCCACAGGAAAGCGCGATGCGTTCACCGGATCTGGGTACCGCAGGAATTTGCCCATACTGAGATGTCTGCGCTGCCCCTCACCTGCCTGCCGGCATCCTCTCCCCGTATAGTGACGGGGAGA
>NZ_JAIUHW010000020.1:0-92381 GCF_020165315.1 Mesorhizobium sp. BR115XR7A | reverse complement strand
CAATGGCCCGCCCTTCACAACAGTGATCCGGCAAGCATCTGGCTGCGAGAGATATTGCTACAGGAGGCGTCTCGAATGACTTCTCCGGGGGACGCCAAAAGGCGCCCTAAGCAGCCCTAATTTACTCCCGCGTCTCACGCCGGCACTCGCGTCAATAGCCCGTGTCGGAAGAGAGCGATGCTCGCGGCAATTGCGCCTGCGAGGTCGTCCAGCGGGTGGGCTGCGTCGACAAACGGTGCGAATGAGAAGGGCCCCCCATAGCCGCCATCAAGCAGCGCCCGGATCTGGCTGCCATTGTCGGAACCGACTAGGACGCGATCCGGGTAAATCCAGTGGATCGGATCGTTCACGCTTGAAATGTGGACGAGACCGGTCAGCTCGGAGGAGAAGAACGCCTCCCCGGCAAGCGTGTGGTGGAACGTGTCGTGCACGAGGCGGAAGACGGATTGGCCATCAATGGCGGCAATGGCCTTAGCCGCTTCGTTCTTCGATCGAAGCGAGCAGGTCCGGAAGCCCAGCGGCTCGATGAGACCGATCAGACCGCGCGACTGGAGGATCGGCTTGAGCGCCTTCAAGGCGACGCGGAGATCGCCCCGGCGCTCGACATTGGCGGGCCAGGAGCCGCCGTTGACCGGCACCAGCATGAGCGCCGTGGCTCCGCAGGCCGCTGCATAATCGGCGAGCTTGCTCGCCTCGGCCCTGCGGGCGGGCGTCCACTCATTGAAGCGCTGGAGGGCATTGACGGAAATAATCCCAACGCCTGTGTCGGCGGCCGCAGACCGGACGTCCGCCGCCGGCTCGCCGCGTGCCATAGCATTGCTGCCCGGTTGGCCGCGGATCTGGACATCGGTTAGGCCCTGGTCGCGGGCAAAAGCGAAAAGTGCCCTGACGTCAAGTCCGGGCGTCGCCATATAATCGAGTGCAAAGCGGGGCGATGCTTGGCGCATGGCTTGGCTTTCCTTCCATGAAACGGGCGTCATTCTCGGCTGACTGGCTTCTACCGTGCGTTGATTAGCGAGGGCCGATATGATGGGCATGAGCGAGGCGAGGCAGTCGTACTCACGTTTCTCTCACGCTATGTTTTTCTCTCATTTATGAGCCGACGTTCACCCAAACGGCGGTGCCGCGCCTCCTGAGACATGGCTTGAATAGGTGCAATGACCGAACTGGCTCGCAGCCATCCAACTGCTTTCGCAAGGTACCCGCCAACCCTGAAAGATGCCCAATCGATCAGATTCAAAGTCAGGCAGCAGGGTGTTTCGCCAGAGCGAGGCCGACGCCCAGCGCGATCATCGCGCCGCCTGACGCCTCCCTCAGGCGGCGGATCAACCCGGGACGCGCTGCCGCGCCGTCTTGAATGCCGCTGGCCACGACGGCAACCACGATGTCGGCGAGCGTGTTGAGCGCAATGGACACGGAGCCAAGCACCGCGAATTGCAGAGCTACGAGCCCTGCGCTCGGATTCACGAACTGCGGAATGAAGGCGAGGAAGAAGACTGCCGTCTTCGGGTTGAGCGCCTCGACCAGTACCCCTTCACGAAACGCCCGCCGGGGTCCGACTGGACCCACTGCGGCGCCGTCATCGCCGCCAGTCGCTCCCTTGAGGCGGGCGGCTTGAAAGGTGCGAAAGCCGAGCCAGACGAGGTAGACCGCGCCGAACAGCTTTAATGCGGAGAACAGTTCCGAGCTCTCGAGCACGATCGCGGAAACACCTAAGCTTGCGGCGAGGACGTGGATCATGCCCCCCAACCCCGTGCCGAAGCTGGAAGCGATACCTTCCCGACGACCACCGGCGAGCGTGCGCGCGGCAACGTAGAAGATGCCCGGACCGGGGGTGATGGCGAGCACGGAGGCCGCGGCGAGGTACAGGGCGAGTGGGGTCAGTTCTGGCATGATGGTCGATTCCGACGAAGTTCATGATTATTTTGGGATGAGAGCGGCGACGTCGCGGTCAGATGCCCGCTCGCTCGCCGCAAGGCCCGCCGCCACGCCAGCGCGGTCGGCCGCGTTCCGGTTCTGGCTCATTTTGCGCTTGCCCTCCAACCTCGTGATTGGCATGCGCAGGCCGACGATTCCGCGGAGTTGCGCCTGTACAAAATCCGGCGGCGCGTCCGACACGGCCCAAGGCGAGGCGCGCTCGCCCTCGTGGTGGTCGGTCAGCCGATTCACGACGTCCAGCAGTCTTCCCGCATCCTCGAAGAACTCGACCGGGCCATAGGCGTGGACGGCGACGTAATTCCAGGTCGGGACGACCTTCCCGGTTTCCCGCTTGGTCGCATACCATGCCGGCGTCACGTAAGCGTCCGGCCCCATGAAGATGGCCAAGCCGTCGCCCAGCGGCGGAACACGGCACTGGGGATTGGCCTTCGCCAGGTGCCCGTAGATCACGCCGTGCTCGCCCTCGTTCTCGTTAAGGAAGAGGGGCAGTGGCGTTGCGAGCGGCCCTTCCGCCGTGACGGTAACGAAGTTCGCCAGCAGCGCCGCGCGAATGGTCGCGCGCAGGCATTCCTTGTCGTCGTCGCGGAAAGCGGGAGGGATGTACATCGCGAAACTCCTTGCGTTACCAAGTCAGGTATCGGCAAGCTGGCCTGCTGGAAACAGCCAGTCAGAAGCTATTGAGGTAGTCCAGTTGATGAAAGATGGCATCGCGCGCCGGATCAGAGCACCGGAATCCCCGGTGCCGGTCCACGGTATGCGAATTGCTTGCCAAACCTTTTCGACGCAGCCAGCGATCCCGCAGGGTCGCGCTATGTGAGCCTGCGGCAAGCCCAATGAAATCGATCCAACGCGAAGTGAACCATACATTCAAACAATCGTCGAAGAGTGAACCTACCGGCGGTGCTGGGCCATGCCGAGGGCGTGCGCGGGTCCTCATCGTAGCAGCTGACAACAGACGTCTACGCTTAGCCAACTGTCGGAGCCGACCAGTTCGTCCGATGTCAACGAAGTGCTTGTTCGCAGGGCGTAAACGGCCTGTAAGCCTTCATAAGCGAGACCACACAGGTACTGGCTGGGAAAGCAGGTCCATGCGATCTCGCATTTCAGTGATGTTCTGGAAGCGAGCGAATTTCATATCCGCAGGCATCTAATGCAGGAATCAGATTGGACAGCGCCATAACGGTCTGGTTGCGCAGACTGGCTTGAGTGCTCCGTGTCGACTCGTCGGGAGGGCATCCGTCGTGCAAGAGCACGATTGCGCCGGGGCGTACCGAGGCGAGCACTGCATCGACGATCGCGTCGGTGCCGGGGCGCGACCAGTCTCTTGGGTCGATCGACCAATGAAGGGCCGCCAGCCCTGCGATCTCTGAGGCAGTGAGCACTTCTTCGCTCCAGGCGCCGTATGGCGCGCGAATGTAGCGGATCGAGGCCTGCGGGCATGCTAGCATGATGGCCTGGTTCGCCTCAAATACCTCACGTTGCACTTCGCCCAAGCCGCACTTGGACAGGTCCGGATGAGACATCGTGTGGTTGCCTACCTCATGCCCTTCTGCGATCATTCGCTGGATGAGATCCGGATGCTCTGCGGCGTAAGCACCAATGACGAAGAATGTCGCTGGCACCCGATTTTGCGCCAGCACATCGAGTATCTGTGGTGTGAAACATGGATTTGGACCGTCGTCAAACGTCAGATAGACGCTTCGACGCCCGGTGCCGTCAGCGCATTCACTCTGCACCTCCCATCTGTCATCGAGACGTCTCATAGCTGCGAACCCTTGCGGTCAATTGTTGTACCGGTCGGCCATTCGCAATCGGCATAACCCCGATCCTTGAGGTAGGGGCCTACGCTATCGGAGGGAGCTTGTCGCGAAGAGCCGACGCGATGCAGCTTGCCCCGATCACCGATGTACCTGGTCGAAAAGGGGATCGGCTCGCTTGATGTTCGGCGCAGACCACACCAGAAAATGCTCCTCGGAGCCAACGCATGCATCGACAATCTCCTTAGGGCTGCATCCTTGAATTCTTCCTATGGGACGTTCTGTCGAATCGGCAAAATCGATTGTTTCGATGACAAGCATCCACGTTGCGGATAGATGAGACAAAGGCTTGGATCGCGCGCAACCTCACGGCGGCAGCAGCATCAACCTTAGTCAGCCGGCCATGAGCGCGGCCGTCGCCCGGTCGCGCGACTATTTCAACGATGAACTGTTTATGATGAGCGGCCGCGAATGCGTTCTAACCCGCGTGCGGAACCGTCAGCGTCTCAGAGTCGAGCGACGACGTCGCGCAGCATCTCGACGCCTTTTTCGATCTGCCGGATGCTCAGGGCGGAATAGCCCATGACAAGCCCGACGCGGTCGGCTTCGCCTGCTCCCGACTGCCGATGATAAAGCGGCGAAATCGGGTGCAGACCCAGACCCGCGTATTGGGCAGCTTCGACCAACGCCGTTTCACGCGATCGCGGCAGGTCGTTGAACCATATGACGACGTGCAGTCCAGCCTCTGCCCCCTGGACGGCGATCCGACCTTGAAAACTCCGCTTCAGGGCGGTCAGCAATGCCTCCCGGCGCTCGCCGTTGATGCGGCGCACGCGGCGCACATGGCTTTCATAGCCACCGCTCTCGATCAGAGAGGCCAATGACTCCTGCCCCGCCATCGGAGAATGCCGGTCGGCAAGCTGCTTGGCGGTTTCGAAAACCTGCAGGAATTCCGCCGGGACGACGAGATAACCGATCCGCAGCATCGGCGAGAGCGTCTTTGAGATGGTGCCGAGGTAGATGACGGCCCCATGATCCTCGAGGCTATGCAGCGGGGGAACGGGGCTGATATCGTAGCGATATTCGCTGTCGTAGTCGTCCTCGATGACATAGGCGCCCTGCTCCCGCGCCCATTCCAGAAGCTGATGCCGCCGCGGGATCGGCATGACGCCGCCGAGCGGAAACTGATGCGAGGGCGTCACATAGGCCAGCCGGGCCGCGACCCCCGCCAGTTGCTCCGTTTGCATGCCGTGATCGTCAACCTCGACGGGAACGGGCGTGGCACCTGTACTGGCAAAGACCTGGCGCGCCATCCTGTAGCAGGGGTCCTCGATGACGAAGCTGTCCCCGGGGTCGAGCAGCAGGCGCGCGCAGAGATCGAGGCCCTGCTGCGAACCATTGACGATGACGATCTGCTCGGGGTCGCAGCGCACAGTACGGGCGCGCCAGAGATAGCCCTGAAGCGCTTGGCGGAGCCGGCTCGAACCGCACGGATCGTCATAGGCGAGCCGTGCCGGCCGCTGCGCCATCGCCGCGTTCATCGCGCGCTTCCAAACCGATGCGGGGAAATCTGAGGGCGCCAGGACGCCATATCGGAAATCAACCTTCAGCGTGTTCGGCAGGTAATCCGGCCAGCGCGGAGTACCACGCAGCCGTTCGCCATAGCTTGACAAGTGAACCGGGCCGAACCGTTTTGGGGGATTGGCGGTCAGCTCATGTCCCAGGAGTGAGGATGCGACACGAGGGCGCGCGCCTTGACGGATGTCGATGAAACCTTCCGCGGCCAGCTGCTCGTAGGCGACGGTGACGGTCGTTCGCGAGACTCCAAGTTCCTCGGCGAGACCACGGGAGGACGGCAGCTGGCTGCCGGTGCCGTAAACGCCTCTGAGGATCTGCTCGCGAAGCGCTTCGTAGATCTGGCGCGCCCCCATGCCATGCGAGCGGGTTGAAGCACCGGGACCTGGAGACTGGACCATTTCTTTTCCTGCCAACTGGACATTCCATATCAACCAGTTTGCAGCCACTCCTTCCGAAAGCCAAGAGCACGTCTGAAGCCGATGCCCGAGACCGCAATCCAAGACCGGAAAGTGGCACATCTGCGAACGATGCCAAATTCGGCTTCGCTACCCGCGCGATCCATCACCGGCTACGATCCGGCTGGTTTTCCCAATGCCGTTCAACCACGCGCCTTCCTGAACTCGACCCACGATTGAAAGTGTCGCGGCGAATGAGGTCGCAGCCTTGGCGGCGCAATCCTCGGCGACGCGGAACCCCTCCACACGCTGTACGAAACCGCCGTGCGCTACATCACCGGCGCGGCGCTCCCGACTATGTCGGCCTTCCTGGTTCTGCGCGGGCTGAAAAGGACTCTCACGCTTCGCATGGAATGGCACAGCACCACGGCGCTTGCAATCGCGCAGGCGCGCGACGGGCATTCGGCCGTGGGTTGGGTGAGCTCCCCTTCCTCGACTCGCATCCCGATCAGGCGATTGCCCGAAAGCAGATGTCGGGCATCGCCAACGCTAACCGCGCGGGTGGCCTTGACCAACAGATCTCGAGTCCTGAAGAAAGCGCCGGCGAAATCCGCAATGGCGTCATAATTGGAAGGCGAAGGGTCAAGCCGCGCTAAGACATGATCGTCGCCCCACCAACGCATTTGGCCAAAAAGCATCTCAACGACGAATATGCCGGCTTGGCGCGCCGTAGGGCCGCCGCCTTATCCCGCGAGCGGCGCAGCCCGCTCGCACGTCCCGTCCGCTATGCGTAACACCAGGCTGATGCCGGACACATAGGCAGTCACCGAACCGGGTCCGCCGTCGAGAAACGACAAGGACCGGTGTTTCGGCAACTGCTATCTGTCGTCCAGCGATTGGCATCAGTTTTGATCGACGCGAGCAGCTTGCGAGGGACGCATGCGAACGCGGCGCTGCTCCCACAACCGTCGCAGTTCTCCTGTGAGAGCCTCGCGCTGGGCCTGATCCAGCGTAATTGTATCGAGGAGATCCGCGAGCACGGCTTCGCCTTCGATCCGCGTCAGCAGATCGAACAAGTCATGTGAAATACGCACACCGTCACGGCTGGAGTGATCCGTTCGGATTTCGCAGACGGTCTCCTGGCGATCCAGCGCCGTGTGAGCGCGGACCTTATACAGGGATACATAAGGCGGCAATGAAACCGCGAGCGCAGTCCAATCCTCCAGCGTTGTGGCCCGTTTTTTGACGAGGAACGGCCCGACCACAAGTCCATCCAACCCTGTCGTCAGGAACGTGGCAATCGAGTCTGCAACTGAATCCACGATCGGCTCGGCATTGTTGTTAAAGGACGTATTGAGCAGAATTGGGATGCCAGTGCGCTGCTTGAAGGCATTGATGACGTCCCAGTAGGCCGGACTGGCCTTGCGCGATACTGTTTGCAGCCGAGCCGTACCGTCGACGTGCGTGATGGCGCCGAGCAAACCACGCTTGGAGTCGCGCACACGGACCACGAAATTCATGAAGGGAAATTCGCACGCACTGCCTGGGAGGTCGAAAAATTCGCGCGCATCCTCCTCCAGCACTGATGGGGCGAACGGGCGATACCCTTCCCGCTTCTTGACCATGGCGTTGATCCGGTCCTTGTTTGTGGCGGGCCTGGGGTCGGCAAGAATGCTGCGATTTCCGAGCGCGCGCGGCCCGAACTCCGAACGACCTTGCACCCAGCCGATCACGGCGCCACCGGCCATCCACTCGGCTGCCCTATCCGCCACCGCCTCAGTGCGTTCAAACTCCAGGTGCCCCGCCCATGCTTTTAGTTCCTCTTCGACAGCGTGATCGCTCGCGAGATCCGGCCCCCAATAAACCTCCTGCAGTCGCGCACGCGGCGCGGGGCGGCCCAGCTCACCAGACACGATTAATGCAGCGCCCAATGCGCAGCCAGCGTCATGCGACGCGGGCTGCACGAAGATGTCTTCGAAAAGGCCTGAATAGAGCAGCTTGCCGTTCATGGAGCAATTGTGCGCAACGCCGCCGGCCAGGCACAGCCGCGTCATCCCGGTGGCCTCACGATGATGCCGAAGAATGTGAAACACGATGCGTTCGAGCGCTTCCTGTAACGACGCACTCACATCTTTGTGCTGCTGGGTGAATGGCATTCCCTTTTGCCGGACCTGAATGGTGCGAAGCAAAGTCGGACCGATGCGGTCCAGGTGGACGCGATACTCGCCGTTTGCAGACAGTTCATAGAACTGCTCGAAAAGCTCGCGATAGGGAACGGGATCGCCGTAGGGGGCAAGCCCCATTACCTTATATTCATCGAACAAGCCGTAGCCGAGATACCGGATCACCTCGAGATAAAATAGCCCAAGGGAATTGTTCTCTGGGAAAGTCGCGAGTTGCGAAATTTCAGCACCAGATCCTACCGCCACAAGACCCGACTGGAAATCACCAGAGCCATCAATCGCGAAAATCAGACTTTGCTCGAAGCCCGACATTGCAAAAGCACTCACGGCGTGCGCCTGATGATGACTTACGAATGAGATACGCGAAGGGTCGAGCTCGCTACCGAACTCCTGCGCCAACAGCTGCTGCACCAAAAATTTGGCATCCAACGGAATGGAGGCGTTCGGCTCGGAAGCAAGCATGTTTTCGAGCATGGCGTTGCAATAGGTTTCGGTAGCGTAGTACGCCACATGATCGATTTCGCTGAGCTGAACCCCAGCGGCTGAAAGACAGTATTGAACCGAACTGATTGGGAGCTTGTTGGAGTGTTTGATCCGATTGAGGCGCTCCTCTTCTACGGCCGCGATGACCTGTCCGTCTCGGACGAGCACCGCAGCGCCATCGTGCATGAATGTATTCGCAATCTGGAATCGGTTTTCATAGACTTTGTCTAATCCGCCGCTCAATCCTAGACACAGCATCTCGCTCTCCGTTTATCGTACAGGAAGACTGAATTGGCCTGTCTCAAGGCCGTTTGATCAAAAACACAGGCTGCGTTGTCGTTCGCCGCCGCGAACGCCAGTCAGACATCACCAACCTCAAAGAAATTCTCTTACGCCTGGATCAACATGAGATCCTGTGATCGAGGTCCCGGGGCGTTCCATAACGTTGAGAGATTGAGTGGATGCCACGAAGACCCTGGGTTGGATGCCGATTTGCGTTGGCGATGTCGTTTTTATTTGCAGCACGAAGTCCGTAGCGCATTGTTTATCTCACTCTCTTTCGTCAGCGCATTAGTCGGCGGCGCAACAGCGCCATCGAGAGGAAGAATGGCAACAGCGCGTACAGGCCGAGCACACCGACGTGCAGGGCGATGCCGCTGATCGGGTGATCAAGCATAACCGGACGAATGAGGTCGATCGCATGTGACAGCGGCATGCATCGCGCTATCTGCTGAAAGGCGCCAGGCAGCTGGTTCAATGGGAAAACGGCGCCCGACAGGAACAGCATAGGTGTGAGGACAAGCGTCTGGTAAAACACGAAGTAATCGTAGCTGGGCGAAAGTGCGGTGACGATCATCGCGAGGCTCGCAAATACGCACCCTGTCAGAGCAATGATTGGCAGCGCATAGAGGACGGACGGCCAGGCGGCATAGCCCAAGGTTGCGGTGACGATGGTAATAGCCGTACCGGCCATGAAGGCCTTGGTGGCTGCCCACGCCAGTTCACCCAGAACGATGTCGCCGAGGGTAATGTGCGTATACAGCATGGCTTCCCATGTGCGTTGAGAATGCATGCGAGCGAAAGCCGCGTACAATGTTTCCAGGGTAGAGGCGGTCATCGCACTTACCGCGACCATGCCGGCCGCCAAAAAGGCGATATACGACGCACCGTCGACGCGGCCGACCATTATGCCGAGGCCGGTGCCTAGGCCGAAAAGGTAGATCATAGGATCGGCGAGGTTACCGAGAAGCGACACGAGTGCGACTTTCTTCCATGCCAGATAGTTGCGTCGCCATACCGCAACCCAGTTCCACGCATTGGCCGGCAGCGCCGCCGCAAAACCTTCAATCATCGTTCACTCCTCCATCTCGCGCCCGGTCAGCCGCAAGAAAACATCCTCGAGATTGGCTGGACGCAGAAGAAGACGCAGACCTGCTCGCCCCTGCAGTTGCGTGCGCACCTGGTCAGGGTCTGGCGCATAGCAATAAAGGGTTTCGCCGCTGACCTCGATGCGCTGGGAATGTGGCTTGACCAGCGAAAGCAACTCGTGCGGATCGCCACCATAAATCTCCATGACCTGGCATCCGATATGCTCGTCGATCAGCGCCTGCGGGCCGCCTTCGGCGATGTTGCGGCCCTTTTCGAGCACGCACAGCCGATCGCATAATCGCTCAGCCTCTTCCATGAAATGCGTCGTTAGGATAATCGTCTTGCCACGTGCCAACAGGGCGCGCAGCCGCTCCCAGATCAGGTGGCGCGCATGCGGATCGAGGCCGGTGGTCGGCTCGTCCATCACAATGAGCTGGGGGTCGTTGATCAACGCCCGCGCCATTGTCAGGCATCGCTTCATGCCGCCGGACAGTTCCGAGACGCGCGCATCCGCCTTGCGCTCGAGGCGAGCGAACTCGAGAAGCGACGGGATGACCGCTTCGCTCTGACGTGTGCTCATGCCGAAGTAGCGTCCGAACACCAGCAGGTTCTCGCGTACGGTGAATTCCTGGTCAAGATTGTCGAATTGCGGGACCACGCCAATGCCCCTGCGTGCCAGCCGAGCGCGCGCCGGCACCGGGACGCCGAGCACCGTGATCGTGCCCGCGTCAGGGCATGTCATGCCGAGGAGCATACGCGCAATCGTGCTTTTGCCCGCCCCGTTTGGTCCGAGGAGGCCGAAACACTCTCCCGACGCAACGGAGAACGACAGTTCGTCGACAACGATCTTGTTCCCATACGACTTGGTTACGCCGGCAAAATCGACTGCCACGGTCGACAGAGAGTCAGGCACGGAGCTTTTCGCGCTTGTCTGCCCGTGAAACTCCCGTTCGATCGCAGGAGTCTCGAATCGCCGCAAATCCTCTGGGCCCAACTTACGCTTCAACACTTGATGTTTCTGGTCCTGGCTCAAAACTCTTCCACCTGAGATCACGTGACTATTGCTGTTCGCTGTAAGCTGCGTCAGATCCCACCAAGTTCGGCTTTGAACTGGTGCCGCCAGTGTCTGTCACATTGGCCGCAGAGCTGCGCGACAACCAATCGCTGTTGCTCAATGTGCACAGCGCGTATGCTTTCAACGGGAGCAAGAGAAAGATGTTGATGAGTGTGTGGAGCGAGAATCCGAGAAATCGAAGTTGGCGCGCACGAAACGCTGCCACGCTGCAGCGAACTATAGTCATGGCTGCAATCATCAGGCATGCCGTCCAAGGCGCAGTACCTGTCGTTACCAATTGCGCGAGCCCCGCCAGAATCGACAAAGAGAGCAATAATGGGCCAATATTCTGGCCAATCACGTCCAATGTGAGATAAATGTTAAGGCCGCGCAGCAGTTGGAACGCCAGCAACGTGTCACGGAAAGTGCTCCGGGCCCAGCGAAGCTGTTGGCGCAGATAGGGACCCATGCTGTTGGGAACGACTGTTGCCGCGACGGCCTCCGGGACATACTCTGTTCGAAAGCCTGCTTTCAGCATCAGGATCGTAAGGTGGCGGTCCTCGCCGAAGTCGCTCGGCTTCCCTCGAAAGCGCTGCGTCTCGTACTGATCCAGCAACGAAACAAGCGCGGATCGCCGGTACATGGCACACGGACCGCAGCAACACATGACGGCACCGAACCGAGCCTGCGCTGCCCGCTCTTCGTTGCAGGCGAGCCAGTATTCCATGTCGATCAACCGCGTCAGCCAAGTTTCACTGCGATTGCTAGCCGCCAACTGGCCCATGGCGGCGCCGACCGCTTGATCTTGCATCTTTAGCGCAAGCCTGGTGATGACGTCCGGGGCGAGTATCGTGTCCGAATCTACATTCAGCACCAAATCTCCGCACGAGCGGCGAATGGCGGCAATCTGCGCCTTGCGCTTTCCGACATTCTTTGGGAGCGCAATGAAGTTGAACCTCGGGTCGCCCGCGTATTCCTCGTGTACACCTACGAGGGCATCGCGGTTTGCAGAACCGTCATCAACAACATAGACCTGCAGTTTACCGGCGTATTCCTGACTTGCAATGGAAGCCAGGCAGTCCGAGAGGGTGCGAGGCGCCTCGTTGTAGCACGGGATAATGACATCGACGCTCGGCCAAGGCTCACCGCCGGGCGGGTCGCCCGAGGTCGGCGGTACGTTTGTAGGCAGGGTATAAAACACCTGCGCGGTTTTGTAGACGGTCGACAGTAGCGCATAAGAGCAGATGGCAACAGTACTGGCTGTGGCAAACAGGGTCATGAGATGTCAGATTTTTCTGTGAATTTGAGGAAGCGAGCGGATACCAGATCCGCGGTCATAGCTCTGGACCGTTCCGATCGATCAAAGTGCCGGCCGGCCACTCGCTCATCGAGCGTCCAATTGGGAGCACCATGAGGAGTACGTCGTCGTCGACTCGCGTCGTGGAAGGCAGATCGGAGTACACGTCCGGGAGGGTTGAACGCACGCGAACGCCCGTCAGAATGTTCGCCAAGCCTTTGCGGCAGAACCTCGAAACATGGTTCCGGAGCGCCTGCCGAACCGTGCCGAAAGCGAATGGAACGCCAAGCTGCTGCAGCACTGGATACATGACGCTAATCGAATGGGCGATTCCCAGCCCCTCAAGATCCGGACGCACCCCGTATAGACCGAGTTCAGCGACCAGCAGATCAACGTCGCCAACTTTGATGTATCGGCGCAGCACGCCCATGTGAGCCGCTACCCCGTGCACATCATAGCCGATTGCGCGGAGTTCCGGCCTTGCACCGGCCCAACTTCGACCGCCTTCGAATTGCTTTCCATTGAAGGCTCCGGTCGGCTCATAGGTCTTCCGGAAGAACTCAGAGAGTTCGAGGTGATCGGGAAGCTGCAACTCATTTTCCCAGCATAACCTCCACTGCACGTCAGGGCGCATGCGAAGACTTCCTCTTTTTCGGGTTCTTTTGTGCACCTCACGCGGTAGAGCAATGGCGGTGCATGTCATGGGTCTATGAACGACCCTCCCGGATTGGTAAAATTGATTGTTTAGATCGCGAGCATCCACGCTATGGATATTAAAACCATGCCTTTCAAAGGCCCTGATCTGAACCTTCTGGTCGTGCTCGATTGGCCCGATAAGCGGCGGCACCGATGGCAGCTGTCGGTGACACAACCTGATTCAAGAGCGGCCGCCAGCGCGTGGCTGCGCCCGTGCCGAAGCAGCGATCAAGTGGAGGACGGCCCGACTGTTAGGCGTCAGCAAACGCGGCGACCGTTGGCGCACGCGATGATGCATGGCGATCGCGCAGCTCTGGATCGCCGGCGGCAAACAGGTTCCGCGAAGCTCTATCGCGCTCGCCAACAGGAATCGTCTGGTCAATGCTTTCGAGTGTTGCCGGTCAACCGGACTGTCGGTGAAAGCACCTGGAGAGCGGGAAGGAGCGCGCCCGGATGGCGCTACTTCGAACGAATTGTTTGAGGTTTTGGCCGACTGGAACACACAGCTTGAGCACCTGAGGCCTGAAGTGCGCAAAGGAGCTGGCCCCTAAGTCTTCATTCCGTGCGAGGGATCAAAGATCGCCGCACACAGAAAGGCAGCCTAAGGAGCGTCAGCACTTGCGCCGGCCGAAGGGCCGGGACGCGGGACTGACTGCAACGACGAGATCGGTTAAAAGGGCAGCCGTAGGAGTGTCAGCATAGCGCCGCATAAGGCGGGACACGGGACCGACGGCCCCCGACGAGGAGTGCCGCTTTCCCGGCTAGGGATCACCTTTGAGGTTCGGTGGCGGCAGCCGTAGAGCCCGTCCCGCATAGGGAGCCATGCAAAATAAGGACTTCGCTTCATCTGGGTATCTATGGGTCATTTATTGGGTAAAGCCGTTACGCAAAATGGCAGAGGTGGGGGAACGGTCACCCCGCCGCTTCCGAACCTGATGTCTGGACCGGAAAGGCTTCGGCCGACGTCTGGGGCCGTTGAGGTGGAAGCGGGCGAAAACCCCTCGAGGCTCGCGGCGCAGAACATCGAGCCGCATGAAGAAGCCGGATGTAGTCAGCAGTTGTTACCATCAACTGGATCCAGCTACTTGTTGCAATTGGGCGCTCTATACGTCCGCATATTGGGTCAGCTTGACACCACAGAAGCCCACACAGTTTCCAAGTGTTTTATCAGGAAGCGGAAATCGGCTTTCGGAAGAGAGCCAGCAGGCAGTCTTCATTGATCGACGCGCCCCGGCACTCGATGCACTCGATCTCGGTCAACGATTCGTTCAGCATGGCGATGGTGGTCTCTGCACCAGCAGCGTGCCCCCAGCGTTGGCAATTGGCGTCACGTGCCGATCCGAAAACCAGCTGCCCGCCTGGCGCAAGCAGACTTACCAGGTTGCGGACTGCCGCGCGGATCTGATCGAGGTCTCCGACGTAGTAAAGAACCTCCGCAACGACGATCAGGTCGAACAGCTCATCACTCGAAAACTGTTGAACATCGGAAATTATCCAGCTGATGTGCGGCGTCTCCTTCATGCGTAAACGTGCTCGCGTAATCGCTGGCTCGACGACATCGATCACAGTGAGCCGCTGGCAAATGGGGGCTAGCCGCTCCGTAAAAGCGCCGGCAGCGCAGCCGACTTCGAGCGCATTTGCGACTCGACCTTGCGCAAGTGACAACCGGAGAATTTGGGTGTGGCGCTCCCGCTCGAACGGGTTGCCATCAAGCCGCCATGGGTCGTCTGCGGCCATTTCTCGATTCAGCAGTTCATGATCGATTTTATGGGTCAAATTCGCACCTAGCTAAGGCAGCAATCACCGGCGCTGCAAATGCCGTCTGACGTCGGTAGGGTCGGGGCACGCTCATTCCGAGAAGCGGGGTCCTTCGTGAGACCCGATGTCAAAACACGAGTCCGCTTGACGCGCGACATAGACCCCGATGAGGAAGAACGTCCCGGCAGCAATTTCCACTGCCTTCGGGTCGTTGCATTCTGTTGCTCCTTAAGGCCCAGGTGGTTGGTGCTCAGGCTTTTTCGTCGGGCGTACTGCGGGCCGAGGCACTTGATTTCGGTCACGCTCCTAATAGGGTCCGCAGGATTGGCAAAATTGATTGTTTGGATGACAACCATCCACGCGCTGAACACATCGAAGGCGGGATTGGACGTGGCTGGGTCCACTTCTGTGTGGCGCCGGCCGACAAACGCTTTGCGGCGGTCGGGAATTCTGCACACACACGGCGATTGACACGCTGACGATCTGCGATGGAAGAGGCTCGCGGCATTCAGCGGCCGCGTCTTCATCAAGCATGATCCCGCGCAGCCGCGACCGCTCACATCGAACCAAACTCGCCAGACGCCAGCACGCTGACGATGATCCTATGACGACTGCGGTTCACCGCCTCAGCATGGCCGCAATGCCATGACGGACAAAGGGAAGATGTTGGCCGAGGCGCAGTCCTACATGCCTTGCAAGCCGTGCCGCCGGATGCTCGCTTAAGTAGAGTCCGACGAGGATATTCGTAGCATGGTAGAGCGGCGCCGCCGACAGGCGCAGTCGGCTTTCATATCTGTGGAGCATGTCGGGGTCGGCAATGTCGCGACGGTCGCGCCATGCGGTCTCTATACCGCGGGCGAGCTGCTTCTGGCCGCCGAGGCCGATGTTGAAGCCATGCGCGGTCACCGGGTGCATGCCAATGGCCGCGTCGCCGATCAATGCGGCGCTCGGCGCCCGGAACCTGTGCGCCCAGGTCGTGACCAGCGGATAGATGTAGCGTTGGCTTGCCAGGCTCATGTTGCCGAGGCGCCCTCGACAGCGCTTTGTCAACTCCCTCAGGAACAACTCGTCGTCGAGGGCAAGCAGTCCGTCGGCCTCGTTTGAGGGCAAAGTTAGAAGCAGCGACGACACGCCTGGCGCGAGAGGCAACATCGCCACCGTCTGATGGTGATCGAACCATTCGATCGCGATCTGGTGGTGGGGGCGCTCGTGCCTCACCCGGCAAATCAGCATCGAGTTGCCAAGCCGATTGATATCGGCGCCGATGCCGAGCAGATTGCGGGTGGCGGAAAAACGCGAATCGGCTGCAACGAGAAGCCGAGCGCTCAGCTGCCTGCCAGTGGAGAGCGTTATCATTGCTCCTTGACGGCTGTTTGTTGCACGCACGACCGAGTGGCCGCACAGCAGCCGGGCATGGCCCTGCAAGCGGATGATCTTGAACAGGGCATCGCGGATCTGGCAATTCGGGACCAGAACGCCCAGCGGTTCCGCGGATCCGCCGGGGGAATCGAAACACAACGCAAACGGGCTCGATCCGTTGAGGACGCGTGCGCCTTGAAGCGGTGACTTGTCCGAAGCGGAGATAACATCCCAGGCGCCGAGCTCGCGAAGGATTCCAATCGAGGCGTGGGTGAGCGCGATCTCGCGGCCGTCGAAAGCCGGACTTGCCAGTCTTTCCAGGGATTGCCCTTCGACAACCGCCAGTTTGAGCTGGCTATGAGCAAGCGATGCGGCGAAGGAAAGTCCGACCGGCCCGGCGCCCACGACAATGATGTCGAAGCTGTCGTCACGGCCGGCCATCAGCGTGCCGCCAGCGCGTCGGTTCTCTTGGTGATATGTTGGGGGAGTCGAGCCGCATGTCGTGCATTGATTGCGCTGTGATCTATTGCCCGCATCGCCTCAAGCGCGTTTCTCACGTCGGTTCCTGGCTGGTGAAGCGTCATTTGCCTGCCGTATGATCTGGATTGTCAAGATGATGGAGGGACGACCAGGCTGTCGGTCAGCCCATGTGTTTTTCCCTTGTAGGACTGATCGATCAAACCACGCCGACAAGGGCGTGGCCTTGATCTGGGTCAGTCGAGGCCCAACCGGCGTCGGATGACATAGCGGGCGAAGGCGGCGATCTCCTCATGGATGAAAGTCGGCAGGACGAGCCCGCAAAACAGCCCGTCCGACCGCAGCGCCTCGACAATTTCCTGGCGATCGACGCCGGCAAACATCGTGTCGTGGGCTTTTTGCGACACGCGAACCGGCTTTGCCCCACGCCAGTGCATCCGGCGGGCCGGCATGGTGCGGGCGAGCACGAACATCGGCAGCCAGGCGGGGTTCTCGCGAATGTCCGACAGATAGGTCGGAATGCGCACGGCGATGCGGCGCAGCACGCCGCCGTTTCGCGCGATGGCCTCGAGACTGGCGGCGCCAGATTTGTCAGGGCTCGGCCAACAGACAAACCGCGCCGGCCGACAGGGCGGCGACCGTCAGCAGCCGACAGGCTGCCCGCGCCAGGGGGCGAAGCCGGATGGCCGAGACCGCCTGAGCCTGGCGAAGAAAAAGCGGGCTCGGTTCACGAGCACCCGGCACGCGCCGTCAGGCGCGCGGGCGCCGTCAAAGCTTAGGCCAAATTGCCGCTTTCCGCGGATGCGTGGATGCCATGCCTGCGCTGCGGTTATCAGGTCGCAGGGCTCAACGCTCGGTGCCCCCGCCAGGCGTGCGGGCGAGAAAGGCGCTGAACAGGAATTCTCGTTCCAGGAACGGTCGTTCCTATTCCATAACGCGGTCGGCAGGTCGCCAGGGCCCCGTCGCTCGAGGTCCGATGCGAAGTGCGGTTACACATCCTGACGCAGCCAATAGAAAACATCCGCCGGTTTGAAGAGAAAGCCGGGATGCCTCGGTGCCAGCCGCTGATGCGAATCTGAAACTCCCCGACCTGTTCGGCGCTATCGACCGCATGCCGACGCCTGGCACGTTGTTGGGTTAGCGAAAGTTCGAGGGTTTTTATCCATCCACTAGCGAAGTGTTGGCAGAGCTACCCGACATGGGCGCTGAGGAGACGCGCTCGGCGATCGACGAGGCCTTATACCGCGCAGGCTGATGGGCGGCGTTTACCGCCCGGGATCGCAGGGACATGCTCTGGCGCTGGCATCAGCTGATCAAGACCATACCGACGACCTTGCTGCCATTCTTACGGCAGAGATTGGCAAGCCGCTTGGCGAAGCCAAGTCGGAGGTCTCGCATGCGGCGGCATATCTGCAATGGTAAGCCAAAGAGGCCAACCGCATCTTTGGCGAGACGATCTCCCCGCCCTCGACTGACCGGGGCATGCTGGGTGATCAAGCAGCCAATCGGCGTTGTTGGCACGATCACGCTATGGAATTTCCCGGCTTCAATGGTGGCGCGCAAGATCTCACCGGCTCTGGCGGCGGGCTGCACCGTGATCTTGAAACCTGCCGAACAGACGCCGCTCGTTGCAGGCGCAATGTGCGCGGCCGGCCTTCCCGACGGCGTCGTCAACCTGATCCATGCTTGCAAAGGCGATGCCGTCGGCCGCACACTGATTAACCGATGAACTTGATCCACAGGCGCTTGAACCATGCGACGATGGCCTTGAGCGCCTTCGGCCGGGTGCCGCGCTTGAGAAGGCGGTCATAGGCGCGGCCGGCTTCGATCTGCTTTTGATGAGGTGTAACGGAAATGACTGGAATGGGTCTATCATCGGTCTTGGAGCAAGGGCGTCTCGCACAATTTGGCTGACCTGGGTCAGCTTGTTCGGCGTTTGGTGTTTCGCGGACGCTCTGCTGACGTCGGCTGGTTTTCGCGATCCTTGGTGGTCAATTGCTGCGGACCGACAACGGACTTGCGGCCACCTGCAATGGGCAACTTCATCTGCGGGGCACGTCGAACCTCTTCCGGCGTCGGACGACGACGTGGCTTTCTTGTCTTCAGACCGGATTTGGCGTGCTCGTTGAATGCCTCACGCGCCAGATTGAGTTCTAGGAGATTTGCCAGGGCTTCATCTTCAGAGATATCCGCAGGCCAACCGTAGGCTCCGGCAACGGCGGCATCCAGGTCCGAGTGGGCGTCGACCAGCCACTGCGGACGCCGGTTGTAGAGGTTGGTCAGGGTACGGTCACGCAGGATTGCGTCCGACGCGATGTCCTTCGGAAGGATTCGATCCGGATAGCCGGGCACGACCTCGGGCTTGATCTGGACAAGGTCGCTCGGATTGAGCCACGCGTTTCGTATGTCATCAAGTCTCTTGGCCGCCTTTGATATGGCGATGGCTCGTGAATCCTTTTCATATCGGACAGCTGGGATATCCGGCGTGAGGCCCTCGGGGAACGGGAAGGTCTCGAATACCCCCGCACTATTGTAGGTTGGATCATTGCCGACGCCGTGCCACGAGCAAGTTCCGAAGCTCCAAGCCTCATGAAATCGGGAGTGAAGAATCCCGAAAAAGACATCGTCTGAGCGAGAAAACGCGAAGATGCGGGAGTCGGGCACTATCGCTTGATCAAGCCACACGAATGTCCGATGCTTTGCGACGCGAGGTGTTGCCATGTAACGCGAGTGGCCCTGCAAGGAAGCGTGAAAAGCCGGTCTCGGCTCCACGTGTCGCCACCAACGCTCGCGGTAGGCATCACGCCTGTTCTTTGAGCGCTCCGGAAACACATGCTCTCTAATGTGCTGGAACGGCGCCTCGTAGAGGGCAGCCTCCTGCTCGGACATCTCCCAGCCGAAATCCACAATCCACATGTCGCGGCCGCGGCGAGCGACGTCCATTCCATTGCGCCATGGACGGAGCACATCTGAGTTTGGCCTACCGTTGGGATTCATCGGCATCGAGAGCCAGGCCCGCGCCAAGCTACCCGGGACGTCGAAGGCACCGCCCTTCGTGTCGCCCATGAACGCTACGTTCTGGTTTTCAGACAGCCTGCGCGCCTTGGTCAAGTCGGTTACGCCGGCGGTAAGATCTGCGTTTATCTGTGCAACCGTCCTCCCATCGAGGCACAACGGGTCCTCGCCGTGGCCGAAGCAGATTAGGGATACTCGTACGGCTGCGCCATCGACGACCCACGGCTCGTCACTCCAGGCTTCGAATAGCCGGCTTTCGGCGATGATCCGATCCAACACCCTTCTGTTCGCTCCACCGCGTATGGAATTCGTCGTGACCAGACCCACTCGACGCGTTCGATCTGCTGCGACAGCGGCGCGGGATTTCTCCACCCAATAGCAGACGAGATCAGCCTCGCGAGAGACGCGCCCATCGTACACATCGAAAAGGCGATCAACCGTTGGATCGCCCAAGGCTTGCCGCATCAAACGCACGCCGACAAACGGCGGATTTCCTACGATGAATTCTGCTTCTGGCCATTCTGCTTCAGCATCTTCCGAGACTGGTTGCAGTGCAGCAAGAAGGTCTCCTTGTGCGTCACGAGCTGTATCAACGTCTTGGGCCTGCCTGACCAAGGCGTCTCGCCTTTCGATTGCATCTAGCTTGCGTAGGATTGGTATCGATTTCGAGCGTATCCCATTCTTGATCTGCCACTGAATGTCTCCGATCCAAATGGTCGTGCGTGCAAGCTCGGCCGCCATCATGTTGATTTCGATGCCGCGCAGGATTTCAGGCCCTACGAGCGGAAGCTGAGCGGGCATGCCGAGCATCTCGCAGTCGAGGTTGGCGCGGTGTTCGATATCCTTCACACCCTGGAGAGCGAGGTATAGGAAGTTTCCAGACCCGCATGCCGGATCCAGGATGCGGAGCTTTCGCAGCCGTTCCGTGAACCGGGACCGTACTTCGGCGGCCGCTTCCTCCCGCTTCATCCGGCGGGATTGCTGCCTGCGCATTGGCGGCTTGCGATTGCCATTCAGGAGTTCGACAATCTCCCGCCTTGCTTGTTCCCATTCCTGTCTCAGAGGCCTCAGGATGACCGGATCGACAAGACGCATAATTTTTTCTGGATCGGTGTAGTGCGCGCCGATCTGGGCGCGTTTTTCCGGGTCCAGAAACCGCTCGAACAGAGTTCCGAAAATCGTCGGATCGATGAGGCCCCAATCGAGGCTGTCTGCGGCGACAAGCAAACCAATGTCACCGTCATCGAGCCGTAGCGCTCGGCGACCATCAAACAGGCCGCCGTTGAACCATGTGATGTCGGTCAGGTCGAACTCGCCGCCGCGCTCCATTGCTTCAAACAGCTTGTCGAGGTAGCTCATGGCTCGTTCAGGAGCACGGGCCGATCGCTTCAGGAGCTTCGTGAACAGGCCATCAGGCAGCAGGCTGACACTCTGGGCGAAAAAGCAAAAGACCAGCTGATTTACGAAATGAGCAATCTCATCTGGTGTGCCTCGCCCCTGAACGCGGAGTGCGATCGCGGAAAACTTGTCTGCTGCCTCCTTGGTGACCGCCGCGCGTGTTCGGGTCGGCCTCAGCTTTTCCGGGCTGAAGAAGACGTTGTGCAACATCTCACGCGCTGAAGGTTCCGCGAGGTCATCTAGGGTGATCACGTATGTGGACGGAACGGTGTTCGTCCAAGCGGTATGGATGCGAAGGCGTTCGATGTCGCAAACGATGTGTAGCGGCGGGCTCAAAAGCGCCGGCGCGTATCGCATCAACTGGAGGAGGGCCTCGTCGAGGTTTCCCTTCTTACGCTTGTACTCCCATGCGAAGTGACCCTTCTTCCAGACGTCAGCAAAACCTTTACCCCCTCCGAGCTTGTTCGCACCTTTCTCGAACGCGAAGAACGCGCCGGTCGGGTCCTCATCGCTCGGAGACGGATGGCCGACCAGCGAGCAGATATCGAGGAAGTGTTCTTGAGCTGCCTGCCGCTCGCCAAGTTCCGACTTCCTCCACTTCTTGATGAAAGCAGCAGGCGTTATGGGCGTGAGCCCTGCGGCACCCAGACTCATTACACATCCCCTCCGACACAGTCATCGGACCCAGCAGAAGAGGTTGCCAATAAAACTCTGATTATTGGTTAATATTAGTCACCGATGCATCAATAATTTCCTCGCCCTGACCTATTATTGTGTAGCATCAGAAATAGGGGACACCATGCATTGTGGCAGCGGTGATCACACGACTGGAGTGCATTTCCTGGTTTCCTGAAGCGCTTTCCATTCGACTTCCGGCGCGGAAAAAACGCGTCAGCGAGCGCCCGACTAATTAAAGCGCGGCGCGCTGGCACTGGACCGCGGCAGTTTGCGGGCTTCTACTCGTGTTCCGGTGGATGGCAACCCACGCTTTGGCTCAACATGGTTTGCCTATTAATTGCCTTCGTGATGCCCCTCGGCGGCCAGCTTCTGCTTGCTCTTGCGTACTCGGATCTCGATACGACGCCTTTCTGGAGCGTCGCCTGACTGAGCTCCATCCGTGAGGCGATCATCCGGCAGGATCAGTTGGCCGCCTGACATGGGTAGGATGTTCAAATGATCAAACGCCGGTATCTTTTTCAGAACGGACGCGACGGATATCGCTCGCGCGAGGCCTAGCCCGGCATTATCACCCGGCTCCATTTCGCTGACGCTCTCATCCCCAGAGAGTACGCGCCCCAGAACGAAGTCCATGTTCGACTGCCTCGACAATCGCTGCTCGTCAGTGTGGCCAATGACCTCGACGACATCGACATCGTATTTTGCGACGATATCGGCAATCTGCTCGGCAATAGCGCCCTCAAGCTTGGCCTTAAAGGCCGGTTTGAGTTCGGCACTGCTGACTTCGAAGGAATAGCCCTTGGCTTCGCTCAGATTGATGATCGGTGGCAGATCCTTAGGCTGCCGTGTCGTTTCAGCGAGTTCCTTTTCGGCTTCAGCCAGCTTCCGTTCGGCTTCGGTCGCACGCTGATCTGCTGAGACTAGCTTGCGTACGTCGTCGGCTGAGAGATTGTTGTCTCGGACCGCGACTGTGGCTTCCGCCAGCTGAACTGCTTCGTCGGCCGACAGTCCCTTTTGCTCGATCTGCTCGATCGCTTTTTTGGCGAGGACGAGCTTTCGCCATTCCTCATCAGGCACTTTGTGCCCAGTGAACCGCTCCATGAGCTCGGCAACCTGGGCCAGCAGGTTCTTGTTCTCCTGCTTGAGTTGCTGAACCACTGCTTCGCTGCGGGATACCCTTTCAAGGGCAGTTTCCAATTCGGCCTTCTTCTTTGCGACAATGGCGCCTGCAACCAACAGCAGGCAGAAGACGAGCAGGAGCATCGTTTCGGCCATGGTGAGCCCGAGGATCAAGCCGCGGGCATAGCCTTTCTTTTCGTAGCCGACCGAAGCTCCGCCGGGTTCGTTCAGCGCCACCATCTCGGCCTCGGCTGGACTTTCTCCACGATCGGCTGGGAGGCCTGCTGCCCGGCATCAGCGCCGTTGGCTGTTGCCGTTGCGCCTGGCTTCTCACCCTGCGCAGTTGCCGCCGAAATGGGGATGAAGATGGGAGGTTCAACAGACGGTTCATTGGCGTGCAAAGGTGCAACCGGAGGAATTTCGTGCGGGACGGACACACGATCGCGATCGAGGATGCGGGATAGCAGGTTCGTCGTACTGGCGTTTTGCTCAGCCTGCTTCTCAAGCCTCTCCAGGAGGAGCTTCTGATGCGCCGCCATCCTCAAGACGGTATCCGAAAGCTTGTCGGTCCTTTCCCCCTGCTCTTTGGAAAGCGCCTCAGCCCGCTCGGTGAACCTTCCGACAGACGCTGCAAGCACCTTGAGAACTGTGACGACATCCGTCTTGAGGACCTCGTCCGGAATAACCACGTTGGCGAGCTTCCCGGCAACTATGTCGGCCTGCGCCTCGAACTTCGAGATCGTGCCAGCCATGGAGGCATTCGCCGTGTCGAGCGACGCTGCGACTGTGTCGACCTTTTCAGCGACACCTGAAAACCTGCTTTCGATACGGCCGAACGTGTCATCGAGGCTTTTGGCTATCTTCTCCGAAGTCTCCTGGACGGGCTTTATCGCTTTGGCGGCCATACCCTCGAAGGCCTGTCGGACCTGATCGCCGTTCTTCTCCGCCTGTCGGGCTATTTCGTCGAAGCCTTCTTCCAACATCTGATTGCAAACCCGGCGGAAGTCGGCGAACTCACGCGCTACGCTTTCCATCTCGGTGCGCACGCGACGTGTCATGTCCGCGAGCTCGTGACGGGCAGCCCGTTCCACGTCGGCGGGGTCGCGTCGGACCTGATTGTGGAAGATGCGCAGCGCGATGCCTGTGATGGTCGACGTCACGGCAATGCCGAAATTCCTGACGATTTCGTCGGTCGATGCGTCTGTGCCGAACTGGTAAAGCGAGGTGCCCAGGCTGGAGAGCGTGAACAGGAAGCCCATGTAATAGAGGTTGTCACCTGTCTGCTCGTCGTGAACGCGCAACTTCCCGACGTACCAGGAAAACGCGAAGTAGCCGATCATGATGCCGATCGGCACCGTTGACGAGATAACGGGGCTTATGCCGGCGGTCTTTGTGACGGCGATGAAAACGCACCCGCCTACCGTCAGCGCGATATAGAAAGCCTGCGGGAAGATCCACGTATCGAGGAAGGATTGTCTACGCGCGGCCATGGGTTACATCCCTTCCAGCTTTGTAAAGTCGCTGAGATTGCCCCCGTTCTCCGAAAACCACTGCGTCCAAAAATTGGCGTGGTCGACGGACGGGAACTTCCTTTCCGGCCTGTTGAAATAGAGAATGGTTACGTCGGCGCCGAGAAGATCGGTCCTAAAGCGCGAATTCGCTGGGCTTTTCTTGAAGGCGTTGTAGTCGGCGCCCGCTTTGTATTGGGAATAGGCGGGCGTGTTCTCCATCATGTCCGACACGAGGACCAACCGTTTTGGAACATTGTCGAACATGCCGTTGTCGAACAGGCTGAGCTTCAGTTTCTGGATGCCAGCCATGATCGGCGACTGATCAGCCTGGCTATCCGCCGGCAAGTGCTCCGGCAGTTCCTTGAGGGGCTTGTCGAAGGCCTCTTCCCAGATTCTCTGATGCTTTCCGGGATTGCTGGTCCAGACGTCAACCGTTGAGCCGTCTCCCGGATTGCATCGCGCGTACAGCTCTTTCAGGTCGCCAGGCACCGCTGTCAAGGTGCCAACCCAGAGGTAGCCGCCTTGCTTGATTGAGCCGGCAATCTGCCTGAATTTGTTGGCAAGATCCTCCATGGTCGCCTGCGGGACGGGATCAGAGGTGTCAAA
The DNA here is from genome assembly GCF_020165315.1 of Mesorhizobium sp. BR115XR7A. Lineage (NCBI taxonomy): Bacteria > Pseudomonadati > Pseudomonadota > Alphaproteobacteria > Hyphomicrobiales > Phyllobacteriaceae > Mesorhizobium > Mesorhizobium sp. BR115XR7A. The sequence continues at coordinate 67,711 of NZ_JAIUHW010000020.1, read as the reverse complement.
AAGAACAGCGGTGACGCTGTTCGGTCCCGCCTTTGTCGGGCAGCCCGTCTTTGCGTCTGTTTCCAGCACGTCCCGGGCCTTTACGTTGAGCCAGACGTAGCCGGAAAACATTGCGAGCGAGGCAAGTCCAAGCAGGATTGCTCCGACAATCGCTCCAACGCCTTTCCCGCGCGAGCTCCCTGCCCTGCGACGGCTTCTAGGCCTGGCCATCGAGCGTCTCCGGATACAGCTTGTCGAGGTCGCGATACTTTTCGATCCCGGACTCGCATTCCTTGCCCACCTGCAGCATCTGCTCGTTCAGCGCCTGCTGGGCCGCGGCAATTGATGAAGCAAGATCGCTATCCTTGATCTCACCATCGTTTTGGACAATGGGCTTGGTCTTTTGGAGTTTAAAGGGCTGGGAGAAGTGTTTTGGAGCGGGAGTTTTGCGCGCCCGAATGTTTGCTTCGCGGTATTTTGAAAGCAGCTGGTTGCAACTCCTCTCGAGCTGCTCTTGATGTTCATTGAACAGAGCCAAAAGCCGCGCACGGCTGGATAGGATTGCAGCGTGTTCTCTCCTACGGCTGCTTAGCCCCTTCAAGATGTCTTCGACCTTGGTATTGTGGTCGTCGCGCAATTCGATGAGGCGGTCTATGAGGTCGGCTTTGGTATCGGTGTAATCCTGCCGTCTCTCCCGGCGCCTTTTTTCCACGCCGGCATAACCTGGATATGGATCGAGAACGAACCAGCCGTCGATGAAGGCGATGATAGAAAAGAGCAGACCGACCAGGAAGAGCATCCACGATCTCACCTCCTCAAGCCCGAGCGGGTTATGGAGCATTCTCTGGACCGCAATGTTGCCAGCTCCGTCGGCGAGCGTTCCGCTGACCTCACGATAGTGCGCAAGCAGCAAGTTGATCCCGAGTGCAATAGCGGCATAGAGCAGGATGAAAACGGTTCCGACAAGCTTCCCTCCCCAAGACCGATGGGTCACCCAGCGCACGCAGAAGATGGCGAAAATCAACGCGGACACGATATTCACGAAGGAAAAGGCGAATGCTTCCGTGGCACCACCGAGGAAGCCTTGGTCGTTGCCCTTGGCCAGAAAGGATCCGTTGAGATACGTCTCGACCAGCAGGAGGAAAATAAGGAGTGCCACCCTGAAAAGATGGGCTGTTCCTTGCTGCAGCCTGGCAACGCGTTCCAAGCGGTGGTTCTTGCGGAAGCTGGAAAGCTCCGTGGTTGCCTCGTGAAGGTCGGTTCGCTTGGCGTGAAGGGTATCCAAACCGACCGCTATTTCTCCCTTGAAGTCGGACAGGCTTGAAGTATTGGCTTGCTGAAGGAGGCCGAACTGCTCCTCAAGGCCCAGGTTCGCAACGCGGCCGGAGAAGAGGTGAAGCTGATCCTCAAGGATCTGGTGGGCCGCCTTTTTCTCGTCCTGCACCCTTTCGACGATGGAATGTTCGACCTCGTCGAGGGCCTTGGACGAGGACGATGGCTGGTCTTTTTCGCCATGCGCCGTTCCCTGATCGTCGAGGTCCATATCCCGGGCAATCTTGTCGACGTTGAGACTCGGGAAAATGTCTGCCCCCACCCTATAGTCGTGGTTCGCTTCCATTATCCGATTGCGCAGCTTCTCGAGCGCTTCAAACCTCGCAACCAACGTCTTTACCCCTACGATCCAACCCTGGAAAACACATGCTTGCGGCACGCCGCGCGCTTCAGCGCGCAGCAATCCCGCAATCGGCGTCTGTCATATCCGGCTTGCCCCACCCAGCAGAATGCAAAAAACCCATTCTGAATGTGCTCGATAGTACATCGACGCGCTGCGTGCAAACTAAAGTAGTGGTTCGGTCCCCGGAGCGATTCCTTGCAACCAGCGCGGGCCGGCCATGGTCTTTCGCATCCGCGTACTTTGAGGCCGCTACCGTTTGCTCCAGAGAGTTATTGACACACTGTGTTAACGCGATCGATCAGCGCCCGGCCATACAGAAAGATTCTCAACCCTTGTCACCCGCCAAACCTAGACCAGCGCCAAATTTGATAGCATTCTAGTGATGGGGAGAATAGCTTGGACAAATCTCGCTACAAAAATCGCTCGGGTCAGGGGCGCAAGGGCAATGGCGTGGGTCGATCACGCGCCTGGCGTCGCGCAAGCGTGCCGTTGAAACTGGTCTTTCTGACAGTGGCTGCCGCTACCGCCTTAGCCACGCAATCAGCCATGCAGCACACCGACCGAATACCAGACATTGGCGTTTCGAACTGGTTCGGGTCGAAGCCGGAGCCGATCGCTGGCGTCGCGTCCGTTATCGATGGGGACACGATCGAAGTCCATGGCCAGCGGATCCGCTTTAACGGCATCGACGCGCCGGAGAGCAAGCAGTACTGCAGCGACGCCAAGGGATTCGACTATTCCTGCGGGCGCCGCTCAGCCGACGCACTGGACGCATTTCTAGCGGCCTCCAGGCCGGTGCACTGCACCTTCGTAACTTGGGACCGATATCACCGGTTTGTCGGTGATTGCCAGCGCGCGGATGGCGTCAGCGTCGCCTCCTGGATGGTCGAGCACGGCCAGGCTCTGGATTGGCCCCGCTACAGCCACGGGGCCTATTCAGCGCAGCAGGCGAAGGCGGAGGCCGCGAAGCTCGGTCTTTGGCTCGGAACGTTTCAGGCGCCCTGGGAATGGCGGGCTGTGCACGCCGGTGATGCGAGGCCGTCGAGCCAGCCACTCGGCATCAGCAGCCGCCCACAGGTAGCGCAAAGCTTTTCATGCCAACCGCGGCGGACATGCTCGCAAATCAGCTCTTGCGACGAAGCCCAATGGTATCTCAACAACTGTCCATGGGGCGGCAAGCTGGATCGCGATGGCGACGGAATTGCTTGCGAGACACTCTGTTGATGGCGCTGGGCAAGATGCGGCTACAGTGCAAACGCCGTAGAGGCGGCGGGGATGAGAGAGATGGTGTTCTTTGCAACAATCGGACTTCTTGTCATCGCCGTGAGCATCCCCATTGCCGCCATGTACGCCTGCGGACAGTTTGTCGGACAGAAACCGGCGGCATGTCCGTTTCCGAGTGGGTGATGCTGGCGTGGGTTGCCGGATCTGCCGTTACCGGCCAGGTCGCCTTGCTGGAATTGCTGAGCCGCAAGCCTCTTTCGTCGCCCGCAACTGACTGACAGTTTCAATCCGCTGACTCTTGCTTGCCTTGGGTCGTGATCGGTGAGGCCTCATGCCGTTGACCCATCGCCACAGCACGCCAGTGCATCGCGAGCGCAATAATGCCCGCGAGGGTTAGCGCGCCAAAGATTGTTGGCTCAAGGCCCGGCAGCACCGTCGCGCTGCCGATACACGGCTTGTCGAGCCCCTTGTCAAATTCAGTGCAGATACGAGCGGGATCGTTCAGCGTCCGGAGCTCCGACCAATCCCAAAGGCTGGCGCCTGGGTCCTTCTTGCCGTCGTTCAGCATTACCGTCGCGGAGAGAAACGTACACCAGAAATAGACCAGCGCGATCGCGGGCAGCACGGAGAAAACCACAATCATCGCGCCTTGATAGACGCGGCCTTCTCGCGAGCCCGTCTCGATCGCGTCGAAGCCGACAACCGGTATCCGCGCATGCCAGTGCGAGCCGCCGCGTGGGGCATAGACGCGTCCAACAAGTGAGGTTAGTGCGAGCAAAATCGAACATATCGGGATTGCGATCATTACTGCAGGCACCCTCGCCTTCATGACCAGCTTTGCACCGAAAATCTCTTCCCCGCCTTGCGCTACCACCCAAGAATTCAGGGTGTAGTAGAGAAGCAGCGCACTGAACACAAACCAAACCTTGCTAAGTTGCGATTGCGTCATTTGCACCCCTTTTTCGTTTGGTGGGCCGTCCCTGGCCTTGGTCAGCGACAGCCTATTTGCACCCATGCATCGTCAACTCGTGAGATTGCAACTCATTCGGCATACGGGCTATTGACCTACTAAATCAGCTGATAGCGCCATATCGAAATTCATTTTGAGGCGCGCACTGGCAATCAGATTTTTTGGCCCGACAGTGATATCGAGTAGTTCGATCGACGGCGTGTCAGCGGAAATCTTCAATCCCGGAACGTTGGTATTGTGAACGGCCTTCAAAATCTCATCGGACGCGTCGTTGAACTGCTTGTTGAGATCGACTCTCGAATGAGCCTCTAAATCTGCCAGGATCTGGGTTTCGAACAGGGATTGTGCAGCCTTCCAGAAAGCGTTGTCCAGGACGGTCGCGAAATGCAATTCGTTGATGGAGATCGCTGTTCCAGTTTTCTCGACGCGGGGTAGGCCTGAGAGGTAAACCCAGCCGGTCGTATTCAGGAACTCGCCCGGCAGCTTTGCCTGTACCTTCAAGCCCACCACGACAGAGCTGGCGCTAGGATAGAGGTCAACATCCTCGACCTTCACATCGACGGCGCCGGCCGGTGTCTGCTGCTGAAAATCGCGACCCTTAAGGTTCTTTGACAGCTCGTCCAATAGCAATCCGTAGGGAGCAGCTGCTTGCACGGTGATATCGGCTTGACTTCGATCGGCTGATGTTTTGCCCAATGGCGGCAGAGACAGGGACTGTGTGGCAACTGGCTCTGCGGCAAGACTGGTCTTTGCTGCGACACGCACGGTCATCTTCATGCCTTGCGCTTCACCGACCAGGCCCGAAAAGCTCGCCGCTGTGGGGACGATGTTGAGATAGACGGGCGTGCTATCCGGGCGGTCGATCTTGATCGCAATGGCGTGCCATTGGGCCTCAACCTTTGACCGAAGCGCACCACAAGGCAGAGCTTTGGTGATGGCATCCTGTATCTTGGCGCGGTGGTCATTGATCTGGCCGTTCAACACGTCAGCCAGTCCAAGATTGATTGGCCCTGCGCAGACCTCTGGGTGGCCTAGGCTCCCAAAATCAAAGCCGAGACAGTTTTTGCCCACGACTTCCACCGAAGCACTGCTCACCCATCTGCCGGTCGGGGTTCCCGTGAGCACGGGGCACCACTTATCGTTCATGTCGAGCTGCAGATCGACGCCGGGGACCAGCCGAGCCTCGAAGTTCTTTCCGGAAAGCGAAAGCAGTTTGGCAAGGTCGCCGCCTACGCCGGCCTGACCGCTGACAAACAGCGGCTGTTCGACGTGAACGCCATTGCCCGCCTGGGCCACGACAAGAGGGCCATCCGTTTTGATGTCAGCGTGCCAATGATATTCGGCGCATTGGTTCGTAGTGCCAAGGCTCGGAGCGGTAATATCTGGTACTTCAGCGCAAATACGGACACCGATCCAACGGCACTCAGTATGATGTCCCACGTGTCCGGGATTAATATGAGGAATACCGACACATCCGATTTGACCATCTCCTTGCACTGGAACGGATTGCGGTATCTTCGATTGGGCTGCTTGCACTAGCGTCTCGTACGGGATTTGCGCCAACAGCGTGAGAACGCTGTCCGACACGGGTGCCGGTGGCACATCGGCAGTGCCACCATGGGGTGGCGCCTGGAAGAGATTTTTTTCGCAGCCCGAAACGCCAACCAAAATGAGAAGGCCCGGAGCGAACCGACGAGCGGCGGCGGCAAAGTGAGCGACACGCAACTTCGTGTCCGGTCTGGTACGCGCTGTCATGGACATCTCCCCCAAGAATGCTCTGCACCCGTTGAAGCGGCGGCACTGAAAGTCACCGCTTTGTGATCTCTACGTGATCGAATGACCTTCAGGTCCCCCTATGCGCAGGCAGGCACCGAAGCTCCTGCCGCCAAAGACAGCCGAACAAGCGATCCCGCCATAGAACTCTATTCTTCACATTGACCGCACATTACTCTTTGTTGCATAGTGACGTAAGAGGAGGTTTGGATTTTTTTAGAAATTTATAGAGGAAGAGCGAGTTCATAATGACCATCGTTTGCAAATCTGTTAGCCGCTTAAATATTAAATCGTTTGAACTATTCATCCGTTGAAGTTTAATCGTTTAACGTAGAATCTCTTAATCACTATCATCAAATAGAGTCCGCTAGACTTTCCCTATTTCCTTGGAGGAAGGAATCTCCCATGGTTACGACTAATTTGTTCGACGAGCGCCGCCGCGCGGTAATGATTGCGGCTGCAAAACGATGGAAAGCGCAACCCCCAACGCCCGCGACGACGCAAGTGACGCCTTCGGAACAGGCGCGCTACGACGCTCGCCGTTCGAGCTTTGATCAGGCGAGTGAACTGAAGGCACAAGGCCGTCTTCCGGTGTTCGTCGAGCGGAAGATGGGGCCTACCCTTGACTGGTACACCTTGCCGCCAGACGATGCTGCCCGAGCCGCTGGCCGGCCGGTCGCCCGCATCGTGGCCAACGTCGATCCGAAGGTCGACCCGGTCGGGTTTGCGACCGGGTTCATGGTTTCACCTAACGTTCTTCTGACAAACTGGCATGTGTTTCCGGATCCCGGCTCGGTACGAGGAACCGGCGCAAATTTTCTTCATGATGAGACGGCATCAGGTGTCGCCCGCGGCATCATTTTCGAGTTTGATCCGGACGCCCTTTTCTTCTCGGCGGAGGATCTCGATTTCGCGCTCGTCGCGGTGAAGCCGAAGGCAATCACCGGCGAGCTTCTCTCCTCTGTCAACTTCCTGGCGATCAACGGATCGCGGTCAAAGATCCTGCCCGGAATGCCTATCCGGATGATCGAATATCCTGATGGCGGGCCAAAACGCTATGCGATGGAGAATTGCCGGCTGCTCGAGCTGCGGGAGGACGGTTTCCTCCGGTACGAGACCGACACCGAGGAAGGATCGTCGGGCTCGGCCTGCTATTCGGAAATGTGGGAGGTCGTCGGTTTGCACCACGCCTCCATTCCAAAAATGCGTGGCAATACTATTCTCAATAAGGACGGTTCGGCATGGTCACCTGGCCAGCCGGATGACGGGATAGACTGGATCGCGAATGAGGGTGTGCGCATAAGTGCGTTGGTAAAGGCCTTCGGCGGGCTTGTACCGACCACGCCCGCCTCCAAGCATCTTTTGGACGAATTGCTGGCCAACACGACCGATCCTACCGATGAGGTCGCGAAGCTAGCGACGCCTCGCGCGCCAGAAGCCCTTAGTCCTGTGTTACCTGATCCCTCCAAAATTTTCGCAAACACGAAAGGAAACGTGATGGGCGGCGTTACCATGAATTTTTCCGGACCAGTGACGATTTTCGTTGGTAGCGGTGTGCCGGCATCACAGCTTCCACAGGCGACGGCCGCAGTCGCGACAGACGAGGCGCTCGAGAAAGCACTGCGCTTCGACCCCAATTACGACGATCGAGAAGGCTACAACCCTGACTTTCTCGAAAACGATATCACCGTGCCGCTGCCTCGCATTTCGCAGGAGCGGGACCAGGAGATGTATAAGGAGAATGGCCAGATCGTCGTGCTCAAGTACCATCACTTCAGCCTGGCGATGAACGCTTCCCGGCGCATGCAGATGTGGTCGGCGGTGAATGTCGATTACGATGCATCGAAAAGGACCTCCAGCGGCCGCGCCTTCTTCGGTCAAGATCGTTGGGTGTTTGACCCGCGAATTCCCCAGAAATACCAGTTGGGCGATCCCGACATCTACGCGCCCGCCAAACAGATCGACCGGGGTCATATCGTGCGTAGGGAAGACAATGCCTGGGGTGATGCGCCGACGGAAATCGAGTTTGCCAATTCCGACACGTTTCACTTCTCAAATTGCACGCCGCAGCACGCGGCCTTCAATCGCTCCCAACCGGGAAAGCAATGGCCGGGAGTTCAAGGCTTGTGGGGCGGTTTCGAAAACCACATTCAACGCGACTTGCAATCAGGTGACACGCGCGCCTGCATCATAGCGGGTCCGATCTTGCACCCGAACGATCCATCCGAAGATTTCGGGACCGGCCCGGTGCAGTATCCTCTTGTCTTTTGGAAAGTGGTTGCGGTCTCGACGCGCGATACCAATGGGCGCCGGTCGCTACGCACCTACGGCTTCAGGCTTTCCCAAAAGGATGTCGTCGACCGGTTCGGAGTGGAATTCGCGCCCGGCGAGTATGCACGCTATCAAGTCGCCCTGTCAGCCATAAGCGATGAGGCCGGCGTTATTTTTGACGATGTTCTCTTGCGCGCCGATACCCACGCCGACGCGTAACGTGACACTCGGCGTGGCAACGATGGCCAGCCGTCGCATGCTGTAGACGCTTCGGTCCAGAAGGCCGCCGCTCACGCGGCGGCTGCTTCGGAGGCGCTGAAGCGCAACAGATAGTCTACGGCGCGTTGCGCGTGCGCGGCGGCGGCGGCGAAGATCGCTCGTTTATCGTCCTTCAGCGCGGCCGACTTCGACGCCCTCGCCTTCGAGCTCGACATCGGCAAATGGGAGATGAATCGCACGCACTGGGCGATCAAGGACGTCAACCTGCCGAAAGAACTGCACGCTGCGCGGGGCATTGCCTTGCCCTCGTGGACGCGGCAGGCCAGCCGCGCCGTCGACATCACCCAGCACCATTTCGATGTTGGTCTCTCGTTTCCCGGCGAAGCCCGCGGGCTGGTCGAGCAGGTGGCCCGCGAGCTCGAGGCGAGTCTCGGCCCCAACGCCTATTTCTACGACAACAACTACGTCTCCCAGCTTGCCCGGCCATCGCTCGACACCCTGCTGCAGGACATCTATCGCAACCGCTCCAAGCTCATCGTAGTCTTCATCGGCGCCGACTATCAGCGCAAGGACTGGTGCGGCGTCGAGTTCCGCGCGATCCGCGAAATCATCATGGCTCGGGACGAGCAGCGCGTCATGTACGTGCGCGTCGACGACGGCGCCGTCGATGGCGTGTTCCGCACCGACGGCTACGTCGACGCGCGACGCTTCAATCCCGCTGAGATCGCCCAGTTCATCACCGAGCGCCTCGCCCTCATCGCCTAATCGTCGGTGAGCCAGCCCGGCGTCACGGCGACCGTCCGGCGGTCGACCAGGACGCGACGACGCCTCGGCGCGCCGGGATCGGTGAGGCGCGGCGTCACCGAGACAATGGCGACCTTCCAGTCAGGCATGCCCGGCTGGGGCGCGGCCATGACACCGGACAGGACCGTCAGCCCGCGGCGCTCCAGCTCGGACACCGCGGCAAGAATGTCATTGTAGAGCTGGCGCCGCCCTCGCCCCGACGACAATGGCTCCTCGACGATGTCGGAGAGGATGAACGAGGCGAGATCGAGCCATTCGCCGAGATTAGCGATGTGGTCGTCATGGGTGTCGGGCACGCCGGGACGGTGGATGAGATAGGCGTCGCACTTCGCGGCATCGCGGATGGCCTTGTGCGTCTTCATCGGCGACACCGCCACCGGTTCGAGATGGCCAAACGCCTCGACGAGGTGTTGTTCGGCCGCCTTGTCCGGACCGATCGGCAGGCGCGGCGTGGTGAACGCGCCCGGCGCGTGGCCGAGCGCTTGGGCGATGCGGTCGAGCGCCTCGTCGCTTACCTTCTTCGCGCGTTCGACGCGCTCGACCGTCGACAGCGAGACACGCGCGAAGTCGGCGAGCGTGGTGGCTTTCCACTGCTTGAGATGGCGACCCCAGCGCACCACCATGGCGACGAGCTCGATCGCCGGCGGCGTGGGCACATCGACCGGCTTGTTGGGCAGTTCCTTAATCTTGTCGAGAAGTTCCTGGGCATTCATGGACGAGGTCTCCTTTCGTGCCCGCGAACATGCCTCAACTCCGCCGAGCAAAAGAGGTCGAAACGCCCTTCAGCACGCATCAGCTCCCGACGCATCCCCGCCGCCCGCGCACCTGTCGGTTGAATCCCGCCGGTCTGTGCCACGCTTGTCAGCGCGTTGCCCCAATCCGGCCGAGCCCGCGCGCTCCGTCAGCGAGACGATGATTCTGTCGAGGCGGCGGAGCAGATCGTCGTAGGGGACGATGTCCATCATATTCACATATTTCCGCTTGATCACCTCCAGGTCGAACGATTGGTTCTCGGTGAGCCCGCCCGTGCCGTCCGTTCGGCGATCGCGGCCGAGCAGAAGCAGCGCCTTGGGATTGGTCACCCGGATCTGGAGGCCGGCGGGAAGTGCTGACCCGTATCGCTTCGACAGTTCGCGCTCCCCCTCAACGCCCCATTTGGAGAGGTGGAACAGGTATTTCTCGGCCTGCATGATGGTGCCTGACAGCTCCTTGGTCGGAACGCTGTTGCCACGATACAGGCGTATCTCGAGCAGCTCGCCGAAGGCCTCGACGGCGATGCTGTCGACCCGGTCGCCGCCAACGACGATTTCGCTGCCGGGCTTCAGCTTTGCAATGCGCCGAAAGATGCTGATATTGCGCTCGGCGACAAAGACCTTCCGGTCCGGCGCGATCCCCTCCGCGACGATCAGCACATCGTTGTCGATCCCCAGGATCCGCCCGGGAATGCGGTGATATCCGTCTTTTGTGGTCGCGAACCGAAACCGATAGAGCGGTCGATCGTCCTCGTCCGCCTCGTCGTCGTGAGCGGCACCGTGCGCCGTCTCCGCCACGAGGTCGGAACTGCGGAAGAAGAAGACCCGGCTCAGCGTCACCTTGCCCGCCGCCTTGAGCTCCCGCGTCACCCAGGCATTGCCACCGAAGTGCGGTTCGTATTCGAGCGTCACGCCCTTGCTGCCGACCTCAACGAAATCATCACACGTGCTCCTGCACTGGCTGCCACCATCCTCTTCAACCGGCGCCACGACTAATGGCGACAAACCGGTCTCGCACTATATCGGTCCGCCCTGCCGGGCCGCGGACATTTCCCTCAAGGAAATATTCGAAGTCGCCGTTCTGAAGCAGGACTGTGAACTGTTCGGCGATGAACCGGTGGACTTCGGCCTCTGCAGCAAGAATCTCGTCCACGATCTCCGGCCGCCCGTCGACAATGAGGAGGATATCTTCCATGTCACGGCTCATGAACAGATCACCTGCGCCGCGCCCGAGATAAGCTTCCAGCTTTGTCGCGACAAATAGTTCCGGGGAAAGCTTTTTGATCCTGAGCGTATCGGTCAATTCATGGGTTACTGCCGTTTCGATCCCAGCTGCGTACCAGTGGCTAGTGAAGCCGAGTATGCCGGCATCGTCCGGCATAAAGTCGACCTTGAGGTCCCGCAGCCGCATCCGGCAGATGACGTTGTCCTCGGGGGACTCAGCGAAACCTCGCTGCCTCAATTCTTCCCGCAACTGCGCCCACTCTCCATAACCGGCAAGATCGACGATGAGGTCGACATCGTCAGTCGCCCTCACATCCTCAAGGGTCACTTCGTCTGTTATAAAAAGAGCGGTTGTGCACCCGCCGACAAAGACCAGCCGTTCCCGGAAGTCTTCCCCCAAAGCTTCCGCCACCGTCTGCAGCATCAGGAGCAATTGGCCTCGGACCGTCATTTTTTCAGGAACCTCTCCGAAAGCCGCTGTCCAGCCAGGCCCGCTTGGCGCTGATTGCCGAGCCGGATGGCATCAACGAGAGCAAGATATTCGTAGAGCCGTTCATCTTTCTGGACTGCTTCAGGCACACTCTTGAACAAAGGTGCAACCGACTGCCCCATGTCCCGCCCTTGGGCATAGGGCCATATGTGTATGTACTCGCCTCCGCTGACCAATAGCCCCTTCAGCATCGGCGCGGCGAACGCCGTCGGAATACCGCGCGTCATCGCGCCTGCCTTCGCGGGAAACACGAACTTCAGGCCGTGGACGATAAATTCATAGAGATTGCGGCGGTGAGGATTGGCCCGTCCCGTATCCCGGTCTTTAATGGCCAACCCCGATGAGAGACTGCGCTTTAAGGAGGCGTTGATCTCCGTCTTGCTGATACCTGTTAGGGATTCCAGCCCGCGAACAGAGAAGGGGTCCTCGCCCGCAAAGCCCCTACGCTGTTCCCCATGGCCCGCGAACTCTCCTTGCTCCTGCAAGCTCACGAGCTTCAGAAGCACCACGATATCCTGACTTTTCATTCCAATCATTGCAGCTTGTCCTCTGTCCTAGGACCAAGGACATTCCATCATTCGATGTCTCTCCTGTCAATGAGAACGCTAGGAGGGCGCCGCGGAAAGCCCAAAATACGTCGTTTTGAGCCGCCGGTACGTGGTTCGCCGGCAGCATGATGATTGGCTCAGGGCGCTCACCCTAGCGAAAGAGCATTCAAACGTCGTCGTCCGACTGGCGAGCGCCGCCGGCAGCATTGAAGCGGTCAATATCGTCGGCAGAAGAGCGTCCGAAAAGGGCTGTCGGTTGCTTCATCGTGGGAACGAAAAAGCGAGAGAAGCAGAACTTTCGTGTGCGATTTTTGCACCAGGCCCGTAACTGGCTGATTTTCCTTAAGTATCTGTCCAGTCCCGTCATGCGCCAGCTGATCCCATGACGACGCCATGGCACCAGCCAGCCCAAGGAAGAACCAGGCGTCTGATCTGGGGAAGGCTGTTTCAGGACTTTTGCGAGATCAGCGAATAACCGGCTCGCCATGGAAGCGCCGGCGCGAGGGCGGCGAGACGCCGAAGCCGACTTCCATCATCAGCCGTGGCGTGCGCGACGGTACGGTGCCCATATGAAAGCCGAACGGGTCTTCGACGAAGCCGAGGCCGGCTTCGCCGGTCAGCGTGACGGGGCTGTCATCGCCATAGACCTTGAGAACTTCCTGCGCCGGATGGCCGACAAGCAGCGTCAGCTGATGCTTGATGGCGCGGCGGTTATGACTGCCCCGCACATAGACATGCGGGCCGGTGCCTTCGTCGACCGGCGTCAGGTAGAAGAAGAATTTCAGCATCCTCCAGTCATCGAGATCGAAATGATACTTGCCGAGCGAGGCACGGTTCTTGTCGGCGTCGGAGGCCTGGCCGGTCGGGAAGCTCCACCACACCCGTGTGGTGATCAGTTTCGCCTGAGCGCCCAGATAATGCGCGGCGATGTCGAGCAGCAGCGGGTCGTTCTGGATGGCGACCGCTGCCTTGCAGCCGAGGATGTGTTCGAAAAAGTGGCCGCTGAGCAGCGAGCGGCCGAAACGCTTCTCGGCCTCGGCATGGTCCTCAGCCATGAATTCGAGACGGCGATCGAAATTGCCGAAACAAGGCGTGTAGCGGGCGAAGGCGGCGATCTCCTCATGGATGGAAGTCGGCAGGACGAGCCCGCAAAACAACCCGTCCGACCGCAGCGCCTCGACAATTTCCTGGCGATCGACGCCGGCAAACATGGTGTCGTGGGCATTTTGCGACACGCGAACCGGCTTTGCCCCACGCCAGTGCATCCGGCGCGCCGGCATGGTGCGGGCGAGCACGAACATCGGCAGCCATGCCGGGTTCTCGCGAATGTCCGACAGATAGGTCGGAATGCGCACGGCGATGCGGCGCAGCACGCCGCCGTTTCGCGCGATGGCCTCGAGACTGGCGGCGCCGGATTTGTCAGGGCTCGAAAGGGTCATGAAGGTCCTCAGCTATGAATGCAATATGATATCGACGAAGCATCGGTTCTCACTGCCTCGCCGCTGGTCCAAGCCCGATTCCCGCAACGGAAGGACGTTTAGGCGCGCGTCGGATTTTGTGCAACGCACAATAGCCTTGTGCGTGGCAAAAGCTGTTCGGATCGCCGTGCGCATCAGCCAATATTCCAGCGGCAGGCAAACGGGGCGGCGGCACTTAGAAAGAGCCGCCGCCCGGCTTGGCAGCTATTGGCGGACGAACAGCGGCTGGACGCTCGCCCATTGATCGGCGGTGCGGAAGCCGCCGCGTTTCGTGTAGCTTTCGACCGGGAATTTCATCCAGTTGGGCAGCCAGTTGTCGATCTTCTCGCGGCCGTTCTCGCCCGACAGGCAATCGCGGATGATCTTCTTTTGCGTCTTGACCTTCTCGGCGACATTGCCGTCGGCGACAGGCTTGCCGGCGAGGTCGGCCAGCATTGCATTGGCGATCTCCCTGTCGCGCAGCAGGTCGAAGAAGGCGTCGTCCGCTTGCCACCACGCGCCCATGTCGATGCCCAGATGGTTGCCGAGGGCCTCGACGATGGCGCTGCCGGCTTCGAGCGTCTCGGCCATGGCAAGGCTGAGAACGCGCATGACGTCATCGTCGCAAAGTGCCAGCAAACGGGCGAAGACGGCGGCAAGCGCAAAGGCGTCGCCATTGCCGCCGGCTATCGCACCCTCCTCGTCGGGCTGCCCAAGCAGCGCAAGCACCGCGCGCCGTTTTTCGGCGAATACAGCTTCGGCCCTGGACGCGGCAATGCTTGCCGCCACCGCTTCATTGGCGGTGCGCTGCGGCTCGCGGCGAACCTGCCACAGGCCCGAGCCTGCGATGGCATGCGCCACCATCAGGCGCAGCGCGACATCCGGATGGTCGAGCATGGCGGTACGCACGGCTCCGTGGCGGTGCAGATCGACATAGTTCTGCATCGGCCCGGTGAGTTCCGGCCGCGACGGCCTGGCTGGCGTTTCGTCGGGCTCGCCGCCCTCGCCTTGCGCGCGGGCGCGGCGGGCCTCCTTGCGCGACAGCCAGCCCTCATGGCACTCGACCGCGCCGCGATGCGAGACTGATATGAAGACCTTGCCGCCCTTCTTCCTCGGCGTCTTTTCGTGGTCCCAAGACTGGAAATGCTGGCCCGGTTCGAGCACGGCCACCTCGGGCCAGCCGGCTTCCAGATAGGCATCGCGTTTGGCGGCGATGGCCTCGTTCTGCTTTTGCCAGAACAGGTCGGCATCGGCGAAATAGCTGTCCTCGCCGAACAGGTCGCAGACGATCAGGCCCGGATAGTCCTCGATGGCAAACAGCGCCATCTTGGTGGAAATCGACTGGCCGCCGAACAGCCATTGCTTCAACTGGTGGCCTTGCGGCGCGTATTGCTCGGGGTCGGCATAAAGCGCCAGCCAATCCTTCTGCTGCCCCTTGGAGGCCATGGTCAGATGGCGCGCCGTCTCGGCGTCGATGTCCTCGCGCCGATAGGCCTCGCGGATTTTGGGCAGAAGATCGCCGAGCGCCAGAATGCGTTTGACCAGAAGCTCGGTGACGCCGAAGGTTGCGGCGATATCTGGAATGGTGCGGCCTTCCCTGATCAGCCGCGAAAACGTCTCCCACTGCGACACCTCGTCGGGATCGAGCCGGGCGAAGTTTTCGATCAGCGAGGCCTCGAGCGCGTCGGCGTCGTCGCCGTCCTCCATGATGGCGCAGGGCAAGGCATTGCGCTGGCCGCGCTCGTCGGCGAGCGACTTCGCGGCGAAATAGCGGCGCCGGCCGGCGACGATCTCGAAGCTTTCCGGCGTGCCGTTGGGCCGCACCAGAAGCGGCACCAGGACGCCGCGCGCGCGAACCGATGGCAAGATATCCGACACGTCGGGCGCGCGTTTGGAATGGCGCATGTTGAGCGCGGAAATGTTGAGCTTATCAAGCGGAATGTGGGCAAGTTGCATGGTTTGTCTCCTTGGTTGAGGGGTGGGATTTCCCGCCGCAGAGGCTGCAAGCCGGCGCGGCGGGACGGTTTTCGCGCCTAGCGGCGCGTCTGTTCCGCCGTGTCGGGCGGAAGCTTGGAATGGGCGTTGCCAAGGGCCTCTGCCGCCTGTCGCAGCAACCGCTCGGCTTCGGTGATGTGGCCGGCGCTGCACGCTGCCTGGGCGTAGACGGAGAGCGGAAACTCGGCCTTGAAGCCGAGGTCGCGCTCGATGCCGAGGCCAAGCCGCCCCTTGACGCTTGCAAGCTCGGCAAGGCTGACGCTGCCGAGTTCGGGGAAGCCGAAGCCGAGGTCGCAAAGGCCGAAAAGGGTGTCGCCGTCGGCGTCGAGTTCAGTGAGAAGCCAGGTTGCTGGCCCGGTCGGATCGAACAGTTTGACCACCGGGACATGGTCGGTTTCGGTGTCGGTTGCGCCATTGGCGAGCAGCCGGGCGCAAAGCTCGTCGGTGATCAGGATCATGGGAAACTCCTCTCAAAACGGTTCGAGTTGATTTCTGGCGTCATCGAACAGCCCGATATCGAGCGGCTTTTGCGCCGCGCGCGGGCGCATCGGCGCGTCCGCCAAAGGGCAAGGCGGTCGCGCGTGGTGAGCGGCCGGACACCGGGAATGAGCGTCTGCTCGCGGTTTCGGTTCGGTCTGCAGGGTGTCGGGATCGCGCGCGCTCATGCCGCGATCTCGTCTTGTTGCGCGCCTTGGGCCTCGGCGTTGAAGCCCAGAAGAAAATCGGCGGCCTTGGAGGCAAGGCTGGCGGCGCGGAAGATGGCGCGATTGTCCTCGCGCAGCATCGTCAGCCATGCGCCGATATAGTCGGCATGGCGCACGCTCGGCTCGATGCCGAGGGTCGAACAGACAAAGGCTGCGGTGATTTCGGCAACCAGTTCCTCGCGCGCATAGGCCTTGGAACCGAAGGCGCTGGAGAGGTCGCGCGCCAGCCGCGCCGGGTGGCCCGTCCAGTGGCCAAGCTCGTGGAAGCAGGTGCGGTAATAGTCGATCTGCTGAAAGAATGCGGGCTGCGGCGGCACCTGAATGGTGTCACTGCCCGGCATGTAGAAAGCGCGATCGCCGCCGATGCGGAAATCCGCGCCGCTTGCTCGAATAAGCGCCTCGGCTTGGGGGATGATCTCGCGTTCGGGCAGCGGCTCGACGTTGCGGTAAAGGTGCGCGGGCAGGCCGTCGCACTGCGCGACGTTGAAGACGGTGAAGCGCTTCAAGAAAGGCACCGCCTGCGGCTCGTCGCCGTCTGTCCTGGCGCGCTCCTGCTCGCCCTTTGGGACAAAGCGGTCGGCATGCACGATTGTTGTGCCGCGCTCGCCCTTCCTGACATTGCCGCCAAGGGCAAGCGCCTGCCGGAAGGTCAGCCAGTTCTGGCCGGGATAGCTGCGCTCGATGACGGCGCCCCACAGGATGAGGATGTTGATGCCGGAATAGCGGCGCCCGGTGGCCGCGTTGCTGGGCAGGCCGAGGTCGGCCTTTGCGCTGCCCCATGGCTTGACCCATGGCACGGTGCCGCGCTCCAGTTCGGCAATGATGCGGTCCGTGATTTCCTGATAAAGGCTGGCGCCCGGGCGCCCGCCCCTGCCCGCGCCAGCCTCTCGGCTGCCGGAACGCTGGTGTTTTGCACGCATCGTCTGGTCCTCCGCTCTTCAATCCCGCGCCTTTCCCCGGAAGCGGGGTGGGCGGCGAGACGCGACCGGAAAGGCCCGCCGTCGGAGGCGGACCGCATCCGAAGGACCGGAACGAAGAGGAGGACCCGAAGCGAAGCGAAGGGTTGCGGGATGCCGCGGCGGGCCTAGAAGGGAGTGCCGCCCACCCCGCGCCGCCGGGAACGGCCAACGAACAAACCGCGCCGGCCGACAGGGCGGCGACCGTCAGCAGCCGACAGGCTGCCCGCGCCAGGGGGCGAAGCCGGATGGCCGAGACCGCCGGAGCCTGGCGAAGAAAAAGCGGGCTCGGTTCACGAGCACCCGGCACGCGCCGTCAGGCGCGCGGGCGCATCAGATTTCTGCGCCGTGCGGACATCGGTTTGGCGTTCCGGTCGCACTCGTTCAATCAGAACGAGGTCTTGATGCCGACCATCACCGTCGCCGCGGCAAAATCGCCGCCGATCCAGTCGTCTTCGCCGCCAGTCTCTGCGCCGGTCGCAATGTCATAGGTGTTGTAGTCGCCGCGAGCGGTGAACACCTTTTCGTAGGAACCGGAGACGAAGAAGCTGGTCCGCTCGTTGTACTGGTAGCCGACGCTGCCGCCGACCATCAGAACCGGCGCCGCTTCGAAATCATCCTCGAAGCGCAGGTCACGCATCCAGTGATGATCGGTAGCGCCGGCGGAGAAGGTCGTGCCGCCCTTCAGCGCAAAGCCGAAGTTCCAGCGATCCTGGACATAGGTCGCATCGATGCCGGCGAAGGCGACCGGCAATTTCTGCTGGTAGCTGATGGCCTTTGCGTCTCCTGGGAAGTCGCCAACCGAATCCCGGAAGCCGGCAACGCTGTAGACATAGGAGCCGCCATAGGCAGTCCACTTGACCGAGGTGTACTTGAAACCACCGTTGACGTTGATCAGCAGCTGGTCGCTGACCTGGAAATCGTGGCCGAGCGCGACGGTTGCCGAATAGAAGTAATCAAGATCGGTGTCGGAATGGCGCGAACGGTCGCTCCAGTCGTTCCAGCCATCATTGGTCGAGAATGGCGGGATCCAGTCATAGTCTTCCATGTAGCTGTTGCCGCTGAAGGCGATCTGGCCGGAAAGCTTGGCGGTCCAGCCGGCCTCGCTGCGCGCCGTCATCTCGGCTGAAATGACCGCAGAGGTGCTTTCCCAGATAAGGTGGCTCAGCTTCGAGCCGCTGCCGGGAGCCTGATAGACTAGCTCGTTGGCCTCGATGTCGATGACGCCGACGCCGCCAACGAAAGAGAAATTGGGATTGTAGGGCGCCGGTTCGCTCGCCACCGCGTCGCTGGCCATCGCCGGCCAGGCAGCGAGCAACGCTGCCGCTCCACCAAAGACTTTCGCGTACAATTTCATGGGACTACCCTCATAGGAATCATCGTCGGCTATACGCAGCGTAACCGGGTGCACGTCAGGTGCGGTCGTCTATGCAGCGCCCCTGTAGGTGGCGAAATTGCCGCCCTCGGCTCTGTTCCTCAACACTCAAGGAAACGCCGTTGACGTGACCCGATTGACGGCGGTTTTTGCCGATGCGTTCCGGGCGGCCGGCGTGACGGGAACCCTGCATTATCCGAGGCACACATTTGCGATGACGATGCTGGTACGATTGCAGCGTCAGGCAGCGACCACGCCGGACCTCAATCCGCTGAGATCGTGCAGGTTGCTTTGAGCAGCCCATAGCAAACTCTCTAGTCTAGATAATCCGATAGAGCCGAGGGCCGAGTTCCTCGAACCCGTTGCGCAGATAGAAATCGAGCGTGCGCTTCCATTTTGGTTGCCTGGGCGCTGCAAGCTCAAGTCGCTTCCAACCACGCGCACGGCCTTCCCGCGAGGCGACCTCAAGCAGATGAGGGGCAATCCCTTTGGAGCGCTTTTCGGGTCGAACATACAGCTCCGAAATATAGCCGAACTTACCTCCTGCATAGATCGCCGTGCATTCATTCAGCACCATGATGCCGACCGGCTCGTCATCTGCACTTGCGATCACGGCGACCACGCCAGCGTCGGCAAGCATTATCTGCGCGCTTTGTCTCACGTCGTCGGGCGCGGGCGCTTTCCCGCCAGTGAGTTCATCGAGTAGCGCGTGAATAAAACGGACGACCGTCCCTGCGTCCGTTGCGTTGGCGCGGCGCGTAGATATGGAAGGCATATTTTCTCCTGCTAGTGGTCAAAATCCCGAGTCACGCTGCTATCCGCGCAGATCCGACTCACTCTTTTAAGTAACTCTGACGAGTGAACAGCATTTTTCATCGAAAATATGATAAAAGAATGCAAAATATATATTACAAGCATGCAGGATTACGGATGACTTGAGGTCAATTGCGCAGATAGGGGACCTTCTTACAAAAAATCAACCCGGTCACATCGCAACTGCACGGTGAAGCCCCTTGCCGAGGTAAGATGAAGCTGCAAGTCGAAAAGGGCCTGAGACAAAAGATGCAGCCTGAGATGCTCGTGCGGCCAGAACGCTCGGACAATGCAGTCGAGCAAAGAGGACATCCGTAACGGGCGGCGAGAGCGCTCGACGGTCGCCACAACTCATTCGGCGCCAGCCGGAACACGAGCCGAGCCGACCGGTGCGCAGAGGCTGGTCGCCGCGCCGATCAAGTCGGACACGTCGGCCTCGGTCGTCGCGAAAGAGGTGACGAACCTCACGATCCCGGGCTCCCAGCGATCATGGTAGAAGCGGAATCCCATGTCGAGCAGCCCCCGGATCAGGGACGTGGGAAGTCGGCAGAACAGTATATTGGCCTCGGGCCGCTGCTGGATTTTCACGCCTGGCACCAGGGCCAACCCCCGCGCGAGCGCCGATGCCATCGCATTGGCATGGACCGCGTTGCGAAGCCAGACACCGTCCCTCAGATAACCGTCCATTTGCGCCGCCATGAAGCGCATCTTGGAACTCAACTGGCCGGCCCGCTTGCGGCGAAAGGCGATCGTGCTCGCGAGATCTCTGCGAAACGAGACGACCGCATCGACCCCAAACGTTCCGTTCTTGGTGGCGCCAAACGACACTAGGTCGACGCCGGCCTTCCACGTCATCTCGGCCGGCGAGCAGCGCAGAGTGACGAGGGCGTTGGCGAAGCGAGCACCGTCCATGTGGAGCGGCAGGTTCGCTGACCGGCAGATATGTCCGATCGCCCTGATTTCGTCGAGCGCGTAGACCGATCCCATCTCGGTCGCCTGCGTGATGCTGACGCTGGAGGGCTGGACCGAGTGGATATCGCCCACCATGCGCGTTGCATTGGCCGCCAAGGCGTCGATGGCGATTTTGCCAGCCTCGCCTGGAAGCTGCACCAACTTCGCACCGGCGGTGTAGAACTCCGGCGCGCCGCACTCGTCGCGGTTGATGTGTGCGTCGGCGTGCGAGAGGATGCTGCCCCATGGCGGCGTAATCGCCGCGAGCGCCAGCGCGTTCGCCGCCGACCCCGTCGAAACGAGGAACACGTCGACCGCATGCTCGAACACCTCGGCGAGCTGGCGCTCGACGGTATGCGTCAGCTCATCGTTGCCGTAGGGAAGCGCCTGACCCGACGCGCACGCGGTGATGGCTGCGATCACCTCGGGGGAGACGCCGGCGATGTTGTCGCTGGTGAAGCCGCGGGGGCGGGTCTGCTTGCTGTCGCTCATGGTCTTGACGCTCGTTTCATCCATTGAGCGTCCAAGCTAGACGGTTCGCCGCGCGCTTTATTGAACGATATTCAAACGGAGAGGTAACGCGCCGGCGTCACCCCCAACACCGCTTTGAAGTGCCGGGTCAGGTGGCTCTGGTCCGCGAACCCTACCGCGACGGCGACCTCGGCGACCTGCTGACGTCGCCTCAGCAGCCGTCGCGCCTCGTCGATGCGGACCTGGATCAGGTAGCGGGTGGGGGGCAACCCGAAATGCGCCTTGAAGCCATCGATCAACGTCGCCTTGGAGCATCCGGCGAGGGCGGCCAGGGCGGCGAGCTGCAGGACTTCGTCAAAGTGGGCATGGATGAAGTCACGCACGTCGCGGAACCTCGGCGGCACGAATTTTGGCCCAGCAACGCGCGACCCGCCGACTTGTGCGAAAACGCGGCGCAGGAAGCGGATCAGATGCTCCTCGATCTCCAGTGCCGAGCTATGCTCATGTTCAAGGAGGCGCCAAAACGCGCTGAGGCCGTGTGCAACTGGGGCATTCTCCTGGAACGGGCTTTTGAAGTCGATCGTTCCGGGTTCGGTTTGGCTGCTGTCCTCAAGGACTTGCCGGACAAGGCCTTCGGGCATGTAGAAGATCTTCTGGCTCCAGCCAAGATCGTCACCAGCGCCCCCGAAATGCGGTTCGCCGGGCGCGAAGGTCGCGACGGTGCCGCTACCGGCGTGCCAAACCTCACCTCGGCACCAGACATCATGGACGCCTCGCTCGATCAGCCCGATCAGATACTCGTTGTGGATATGCTTGGAGAAATCCTGCCGGTGATAGTCCGCCGCCAGGTAATCGAGCCCACCAAGGACATCGGAGTGCTTCATCACCGCACGATTGCGCGGCGGCCGGCCCGGAGGTTCAGAACGGCCACGCGCCTTTTCGTCGCATTCTACGGCGGTATCGGCCACTTGATGGATCAATCCAGGTCGGTCGTCACAACGATATCGTGCTCTCGTCGCGAATTTCAAACCGAAGCAGGATTAATTGCCGCCCGAAGAGGGGCCTGCTGCAGGGCGGGCAGCGGATTGGCGGGATTAATCGTGTTTCAAGCTTGGGAAGTGGACCCGAGCGACGCGTGGCCGGATGGCCGATATCGAGAAGAAGACCAAGCGCTATCCTCTCCGATCTGACGGATGAGGAATGGTCGCGGATACAACCGTTCCTGCCGGGCGCGGCCAAGACCGGGCGGCGCGTGGTATTGAACGCGTTCCGCTACATGGCCCGATCGGATGGCGGCTGGCGCATGCTGCCAAAGGATTTCCCGCCCATATCGGCCGCGGTCGAGACGCCTTACGGATACGCCCACGGACTGCGCGAACTGGCTGGAACGTTCCCCGGCCTGACGACCGAGCAGCAGGCGCCGATCAAGGCGCTGAACGCAGAATACGCCAAAACTCGAAGCCGAGGACGAGCGTGCCAACGAACTGCCGGCCGATGTTGACGAACGGCTCCCAGGGGCGGCTACGGCTGCACTCATTGTCGGATCTTCGACGAAGTCGGACATCCGACACAGCGCTATCGGAGTGACCGCATTGTTCTGCAACGATTTTCTCATTTGGCACGACACATGCGGGGGCTATCCCGCATGAGCGCTCCGTCAATCTCGATTGATGCGAGCAGGATTCAATCAAGGCGCAGTGCGTCGCTTCTGAAGATCAAGGAGAGAAAAGTATGGCGAGAGCGCGAATTGGCGTGGCGCGGGCAATGACAGCGGCTGTCGTCCTCATCGTTGCGGGACAGGCCGGCGCGGCAGATGTTGGGCAAGCCGCGAGCGTCCCGCAGGCAGAAGCCTGCGTCGCGGAAGCGCCAAGCCCCTGGCAGATCCGCCTGCGTGCGTTGGGGGTGATCACCGAGGATTCGGGCTATGTCAATGCGGTGCCCGGCTCCGGTCTTTCGTATTCGAACACCGTGACGCCGGAACTCGATATCTCATATTTCTTCACGGACAACATCGCCGCCGAACTCATACTCGGCACCACCTATGCCAACATCGATGGCCAGGGTGCGATCGGCGGGCTGGGCAAGGTAGGCAAGGTTTGGCTGCTGCCGCCCACGCTCACATTGCAGTATCATTTTACCGATTTCGGCGCCTTCGAGCCCTATATCGGCGCCGGCGTGAACTATACGATCTTCTATCATCAGCAAGCCGGCAGCGCCGATGATCTCAAGGTCAAGAACACATTCGGCGCCGCGCTGCAGGTCGGATTCGACTACATGGTGGACGAGCACTGGGGCGTCAACTTCGACGTGAAGAAGCTTTTCCTCAAGCCCGACTTCGACGTCACTGTCGCCGGCGCCAAGCTCACGGGCAAGGCCAAGCTCGATCCCTGGTTGATAGGCGCAGGTCTCACCTACCGCTTCTGAGGACGAAGCACACTGGGGGGGGCACTTTTCGAAGTCCGCGCGCGGATCTTCCGTGCCGAGAAGTGGACCCGCGATGGTCTTGAAGGAGTTGTTGGCATGCGTGTAGAAAACGATCATTGCGACGTGATCGGTGTGCCGGCCGCTCCCACGCAACTTGATCGTCTTTCTTCTGCGATTCTGCGGCAGGGGGGGATGGCGCGAGTGTCGCTGCCAGGCGATGTGGTGACCTGGGCGGCAGCCCGTCACCAGACGCTCAGGCAGATGCTTTCCGACCAGCGTTTCAATAAGGACTGGCGACAGTGGCGGGCGCTGCAGGACGGCGAGATTCCCGAGGATCATCCGCTGATCGGGATATGCAAAGTGGACAACATGACCACGGCGCACGGCGCCGATCACCGGCGCTTGCGCGGCCTGCTGTCCAGCAGCTTCGCGCCCAGTCGTATCGCCTTGCTGGCGCCACGGATCGAACAATGCGTCGATCGACTCCTGGCCGAGATGGCGCAGCGCGGCGGCAGTGCCGATCTGATGTGCGAGTTCGCCGCTCCGCTGCCCACCAACGTGATCGCCGAACTGTTCGGTTTGCCGGACGAACAGCGCGAAGAGATCGTCGCGCTCACCTACAGCCTGGCCAACACCTCCGCCACAGCCGAAGAGGTGCGACAGACGCGGCAGCGCATCCCGGAGTTCTTCCGTCGCCTGATCGCGCTCAAGCGGGGCCAGCTCGGCGATGATCTGGCTTCGGCCCTGATCGTCGCGCGTGACAAAGGCGAGCTCGTTTCCGACACCGAGCTCATCGACATGCTGTTCATGGTGCTCTCTGCGGGCTTCGTGACCACCGCCGGCGTCATCGGCAATGGCGTGCTGGCATTGCTGACGCATCCGCAGCAACTGCACCTGGTGCGCAGCGGCCAAGTTCCGTGGTCACAGGCGATCGAGGAGATCCTGCGCTGGGGCAGCTCAGCGGCCAATCTGCCGTTCCGCTATGCCACCCAGGACGTGGAGATCGACGGATGCATGGTCCGCCGCGGCGATGCCGTCCTGATGGCGTTCGATGCGGCGAACGGGGACGAAAAGGCCTTCGGTCCTGGCGCCGACAGATTCGATGTCACCCGGCGGCACAACCCGCATTTGTCGTTCGGCGAGGGGCCGCATTCCTGCCTGGGCGCTGCGCTGGCGCGCCTGGAATTGCGCTGCGCCTTCCCCGCGCTGTTCGGGCGGCTGGAGGATCTGGCGCTGACCATCGCTGCGGAGGACGTCGTCTACATGCCGTCTTACGTCATTCGCTGCCCGCAGCGCCTGCCGGTCAGCTTCCGCCCTTCCGTCGCTTAGAGAGTGCCGCATTCACCCCGGATTCGGTGATTCTCGGTTCGCCGGGGTGGCTGGTCTCGCACGAGGGGGGCGAGCATGCCCGGTTACGCACGATCGTGGCGCCGGCCTTCAGCAATCGCAGGGTGAAGCTGCTCGCGCAGCAGGTCGAGGCGATCCCCGCGCAGTTGTTCGAGACGCTGGCGGCCCAGCCCCAGTCCGCCGACCTGAGGCGCCACCTCTCCTTTCCGCTTCCGGACATGTTATCAGCGTGCTGATGGGCGAGTGCGCAAGCACGCTGAGCAAAGCCGAGCGGGGAACAAATACCGGGATTCCCGGCGGACCGTGACGGCCTCGCCCCACTTTACGCTCTTGAGCCCGGCGACCTCGATCTGATCCGGCGTCGCCGATGGGGACAAGGATCTCTCCGAGCCTGCACTGATAAGAGGCGGCATCGTAAGCGGCTTTGGGCGAAAGAGACCGATCAGCGCAAGGGCACTATTCGCATCATCACATAAACATCTCGTTATATGTATTGACAAGGAGCGAAGCTGCTGTGATTGTGCGCATGTCGTGGTTCTCCGCGCGGCACTGCCGTAGCGGAGCTAAGAGGGAAGCCGGTGCGATGCCGGCGCTGCCCCCGCAACTGTTAGCGGCGAGCCAAGCCCATTGGTGTCACTGAGGCGAACGGCCTCGGGAAGACGGGCAGAGGCTTTGACCCGCGAGCCAGGAGACCTGCCACGACGAACAACGTCCACGGGCGGGGTGTCTCGGTGGCCGCAGTAGCCCGGCTTCGTGCCGCCTGCTCGCGCGTTCCTTGTCCCCACGCCCCAACCATCGGGGTATGGCATGACTGTCTCTCAACAAATTCCTGTGGCAACGCTCGGCGTGCCGCGTATCGGTCGACGGCGGGAACTGAAATTCGCGCTTGAAAGCTACTGGTCCGGAAAATCTCCCGCTGCCGACCTGCTCGCGACGGCGAAGGCGCTACGCGCCGCCAGCTGGAGGGAGCAGCACGATCGCGGCGTGTCGAAAATCCCGTCCAACGATTTCTCGCTTTATGACCATGTGCTCGACACCGTCGCCATGGTCGGCGCCGTGCCGGCACGATACGTCTGGACTGACGGCGAGGTCCCACTCGATACCTATTTCGCCATGGCGCGCGGCAACCAAGATCAGGCCGCTGATTGCGGACATGCCGGTGACGAGCATGCGGCCAACGGGCATGGCCTTGCCGCGATGGAAATGACCAAATGGTTCGACACCAACTATCACTACATTGTGCCGGAACTTACCGACGATCAGAGCTTTGCCCTCTCGTCGGCGAAACCGGTCGATCATTTCCTCGAGGCCAAGGCGCTCGGCATCCACACGCGCCCGGTCCTGCTTGGACCGGTTACCTTTCTCAAGTTGGCGAAGTCACCTGAGGAAGGTTTCAACCCTATCGCGCTCCTGCCACGGCTGCTGCCCGTCTACGAGGAGCTCCTGCGGAGGCTGAAGCTCGCGGGAGCCGATTGGGTGCAGATCGATGAGCCGGCGCTCGTGGTCGATCTGGTTCCCAACGAACGGGATGCGCTCCAATTCGCCTACTGCCGGCTGTCAAAAGCAGCACCGGAGTTGAAGATCATGGTCGCTACCTATTTCGGATCGCTGGGAGACAATCTCGAGACCGCGATTTCTCTGCCCGTGGCGGGACTGCACGTCGATCTCGTGCGCGCTCCAGAGCAGTTGGAGACCGTCGGCCGGCTCGCGCAGAAGGACCTTGTGCTCTCGCTCGGGCTGATCGACGGCCGCAACGTCTGGCGCGCGAACCTGCCTGCCATGCTTGACCGCATCAAGCCGATCGTCGCCGGTTGGCCGCGGGACCGCGTGGAGATCGCCCCGTCCTGCTCGATGCTGCATGTGCCGATCGACCTGGACATGGAGACGGCACTCGATGCGGATGTGAAATCGTGGCTCGCCTTCGCGGCGCAAAAGACCGACGAGCTGGTCGTGCTCGCCCGTGCGCTGGCCGAAGGCCGGGACGCGGTCGCCGCCGAACTAGAGGCGTCGGCTGAGGCTGCCGCCGCTCGCGCGACATCCGCTAAGGTGCATGATCCGCTCGTCGAAGGTCGGGTCGCCAGCATCAAGGTCGCCATGACGCGCCGGAAGAGCGCATTCGACGTGCGCTCCAAGCTTCAGGGCGACACGTTTGGCTTGCCATCCTTCCCCACCACGACGATCGGCTCCTTCCCGCAAACAGCCGAGGTTCGCAAGGCGCGGGCAGCCCATGCCAAGGGCGAGCTGAGTTACGTCGACTATGAGGCCTTCCTGAAAAAAGAGATAGAAGCCGCCGTTCGCTGGCAAGAAGAGATCGGACTCGACGTGCTGGTCCACGGCGAATTCGAGCGCAACGATATGGTGCAATATTTCGCTGAGCAGCTCCGCGGCTTCGCCTTCACGCAACACGGCTGGGTGCAGAGCTATGGCTCGCGCTTTGTGCGCCCCCCGATCATCATTGGCGATGTGTCGCGACAACAGCCGATGACGGTACACTGGTGGCGATATGCCCAGTCGCTGACGCCGAAGCCGGTGAAGGGCATGCTTACCGGCCCGGTGACGATCCTCAACTGGTCCTTCGTCCGAGACGACCTTGCCCGCTCAGCCGTCTGCCGCCAGGTCGCGCTCGCCATTCGCGATGAAGTGAGCGACCTCGAAAAGGCCGGCGCCGGGATGATCCAGATCGACGAAGCCGCACTGCGCGAGGGCTTGCCGCTGCGCGAGGCCGAGTGGCAGGCCTATCTCGACTGGGCCGTCGAATGCTTCCGGCTGGCTTCAACGGCGGTCGGCGATGCGACCCAGATCCACACCCATATGTGCTACTCCGAGTTCGGCGATATCGTGGACGCGATTGCCGCAATGGATGCCGATGTGATCTCCATTGAAACCTCGCGCTCGCAGATGGAACTGCTCGATACGCTTCGAACCTTCAAGTATCCGAACGAGATCGGTCCTGGTGTCTATGACATTCACTCGCCGCGAGTCCCGGAAGTGGGCGAGATTTCCAACCTTATCATGCTTGCGCGCGATCGATTGTTGGATGGCCAACTGTGGGTGAATCCCGACTGCGGTCTCAAAACGCGCAGATGGGAGGAGGTCCGCCCTGCCTTGGTGAACATGGTGGCTGCAGCACGCGCAATTCGGGAAAAAGCGCGGACGGCGTAGGGCTCGGTGCCACTCGCCGGCGGTGAGCGGCAACGCCACACACCGGGCAATCTTGGGGTGAGTCCATCCGGCGCACCCAAGGCAATCGAGCTGCCCGTGACGAAGCGCCTCGGCAAGCTTGGCCTGGCCGCGGCCCTTGTTACGGCGCGTCGAAGTCAGCTTTCCAGACGCCGGCGTTGGCTGGCGATCGAAGCAGGCTTCGGTCTCAAATGAGCCGGCCAGAAACGAGGCGGCTCACCGCCAGCCAGTTTCGGATTATTCCGTATTGGGATAATCCAGTGTCACTATCATCTCCCCGACCTTGGTCGCCGAACCCCGGTCCCGACCATCGGGAGAGGCATTGGCGATCACGCGCCGCCGGTCCGCGGAGCGTGTTCCGGGAAATCGGATGCAGGGCCAAGCTGGGGGAAGGTTCAAACGGCACTTCCGGAGACTGTTGAAGCGGCATCGACGCTCCGCCATCTGCAGCGGGCCAATTCCCGCTCGATGGCTCCGTCTCCTCTGGCTGCAATCACGATCACCGCGACGGCGAAGCCGAGCGGCCGCAGCTGGCTGGCGGACCCTTGTGTTTTGATGGTGGAAGATCAGGCGCCGGACCAGGAAAGCCGTCGCGGAAAGAGCGGGGTTGGCTTGCTCCTGGCGGATGCCGGCAGAGGTATTCGGACCGCGCTCAATCGCGATGCGCAGATGGCCGAAATTCACGAGCGGCGTCCCAAATCTCAATCGCTGCGCAGAATGCGTGCTTCAAGTGCGGCTGCGACGAAAGCTCGTCGAGCGGCTGGTGGATGGGTCTTACCGCGTAACACCTGCAGACAGGTGTCCATCGCTATCCTGCGTTTATCGGTCGCATGATGCAGATCCCGGAGCAAGATAGCGGCCGCGTCGTTGACGTCGAACACGACACGCTCCGAGCTGCGGCGGCTAAGCTGAACTACGACTGGCCTCTCAAATCTGATCAACCCGGTCATCCCCTCCTCCACAGCCACTACTCGGCAAAAAGCCCGGGCCGCCTTTCTTTACTCAGCCGAACGCGACCGCTGCACCTGCGCCATTGAGCCTGGCCATTGGCGGGCAAGCGATCGCCATGAGGCGCGTCCGGCCATGGTCAGCTTGCGTGCGATCTGCGGTTGTGCAGTCGATGGTGAGGAACTGCTTCTCATTCGCGTGGTCTAGCTGTGAAACCTGGACATAGTGCACTGTTTGACGCGCCTCGCCAGTCTCAAACATGTCGTCGATGTCTACACCTGCACTTTTCCACTGCCCGATCTGCAGGCGGCGATCCACTGCATCGCGGAGGTTGCATCTTCCAATATGGCGACCCGCTTCGCAAAGCCGAAAAAGGCATTGCGCGCCGTGCTTACCGGCTTGCGCCCATCGTATGCATCGTAGCATGCCCTCAGGGCGGCTTCGTGGATCAGGTCTCTGCGGTCTTCCGGCCATTCGTTGAGAAAATCGATTGCATCCGCAAGGCCGGCAATCTCTTGGATGATGTGGGTTGCGCGTTTCACAAAAAGGGGGCTGCTGAAAGCCTCAGCGTTCATTGGTTTCTCCCAACTTTCTAAATAGCCAATTTGCGGTGAAGAGGCGCCGCATCGACACGGCGACCATGGCACAATGTGTTGTCAGGGCGATGACGGTTCAAGAGGAGATCCGCGACCGCGGCCGGGCGTGCAGCGATCCGCCAACACATCATGCAATGGCTTGGTTGCTATCAAACGCCGTCGTCACTATTAAGCTACGAAGTGATTCTCACCGCCTAGTCTAAGCCCGCAGGAGCGTTTTTATGACCGAAGAAACCGAGAGCAAAGCTGACAGCCTCATCGAACTCACCGCCCATGTCGTCTCAGCCTATGTTTCGAACAATCCGGTTCCCGTCGGTGAACTGCCTGGGCTTATCGGCCAGATCCACATCGCATTGAAAGGCACTGCTGGTGGGGCCGCACCAGAAAAGCCGGAAGCTCTCAAGCCTGCCGTACCGATCAGAAAATCGGTTACACCCGACTACATTATCAGCCTTGAGGACGGTAAGAAGTTCAAGTCGCTCAAGCGTCACCTGGCTACCCACTATGGCCTTACACCCGACGAATATCGCGCGAAATGGGAGCTGCCGGCAGACTATCCCATGGTGGCGCCGAACTACGCTGCGGCGCGCTCGGCATTGGCCAAGACCATGGGTCTGGGCCGCAAGCCGAAGGAACCGGAAACGCCGGCACCGGCCAAGCGTGCCGGCAAGAAAGCCGCAGCCTGACCGCAGTTTTTCAGGATCGGCTAAGCGGATCCGGCATCATTTCGCACTCGCGAGATAAAATTTGTGCGTTGCAATATCCGCGGCGATCGGTATGATAATGTTGTCGGCCATCTACTCCTCCCAGATGTGGTGCCGACGCTGAATGGGGCGCACCTCCTCCCGCGTCTCATTCGAAATCGAGCCCGCTGCCACCTCCTCCCGGCAGCGGGCTTTTTTATTTGTTGAGCCGCGATTTCGGTAGAGCCAACGCATTTGGCTAAGCGAGGCGAATGCTCCGAACTTCCAGGCCCTTCTTGCCCTGACCGCATTGGACAAACACCTTCTGGCCCTCCATCAGCATGCTCAGTCCCGAGCGGGTCAGCGCGGTGGCATGAACGAAGATGTCCTTCTCACCGTTTTCAGGAGCAATGAAGCCGAAGCCTTTTTCAGGATTGTACCACTTGACCGTGGCCTCGCTCTCCAACTGGGCACTCGTCCCGGCGGTGGACTCTCCAGCGCAACGCGTATGTAGCTGAGTTCTCGCGGTCTGATCGCCGACCTCCAGCACTTGCGCGACCTGATGACCACCTCTTGGACTTTCTTCCGTTGTGACCTTGAGACGCGTTCCCTCGGAAACACCGCGGCTCCCGGCCGCCTCCAGCACCCGGATGTGCAGATAGGCCTGGATGCCCTGCGGCAGTTTGACAAAGCCAAAACCCTTGCTGGTGTTGAACCACACCACTTCGGCGTCGACAGGGTCCGCGGTTACGATCGACGGACGCTGAAAGTAGCTTGGCTCGGAAGGCCGTTCCGTAAAAGAAGCCGCGTCATCGTCATGACGATGCCGGCGTGGCTCACGATGGTCCTTATATTTGCCCATGATCGTCCGACTGGCTTGAACAACGCACTGCGCTCCCGGCGGGATAATCTCAATCGGGCGATGCGTTCATGTCAATTCACCAGTTGGCCGCTTACCCGCTCGATCGCATCACGATCCCGACCTGTTGCCACACGCGGTCGATGATGGCGGGTGAGCAATATATGCGACAGGTCGAGCTGCCGATCGAAACGCTTCCCTATATCGCACGGCAGAAGGTTCGCACTGGAGGGCGACAACGCCATCAACGTTTCGATCATGATATGCCGCGGGCTGCCGTCTCACGCGGATGCGCATCCGACATTTCGATTTACGCGCACTTTTCCGCACAGCCCCCAGGAGGGCAGACGGGCAGCTCGTCATTAACGCCCCCTACAACAACCCAGCCTGCTCGGCCTCGCGGCGCAAATTCTGCCGTGGCCTTGGGCCGATCTGCTGGATCACCAATCCGGCCGCCAGCGAGCCAAGGTCGCCGCAGGTCTTCAGGTCGCGGCCTTGCGTGTAGCCATGCAGGAAACCGGCGGCATAGAGGTCGCCGGCACCCGTGGTGTCGACCAGTTCCTTGATCGCGGTCGCCTGGATGACCACGGTCTCGTCGCCGCGCACGATGACCGAGCCCTTTTCCGAGCGGGTCACGGCGGCGATCTTGCAGTCCTTGCGGATCTGCGCCAGCGCCTCGTCGAAGGAGGCGGTCTGGTAGAGCGATTTGATCTCGTGGCTGTTGGCAAAGACGATATCGACCGTGCCCGAGCGCATCAGCTTGAGGAACTCGTCGCGGTAGCGGTCGACGCAGAACGAATCCGACAGTGTCATCGACACCTCGCGGCCGGCGGCATGCGCGAGCTTCGCCGTCTGCCGGATCGCCTCCTTGGCGCGCGGCGGGTCCCACAGATAGCCCTCGAAATAGGTGACCGCCGCACCCGAAGCCTTGTCGGCCTCGACATCCTCCGGCCCGAGCTCGGTGGCGGCGCCGAGATAGGTGTTCATCGAGCGCTCGCCGTCGGGGGTGACGAAGATCATCGAGCGCGCCGTCGGGGGTAGACCCGCCAGCGGCCTGGTGTCGAAGGCGACACCCTGCGCATGGATGTCGTGCGCGTAAATCTCGCCCAGCGCATCGTTCGAAACCTTGCCGAAGAAGGCGGCACGTCCACCGAAGCTGGCAACGCCGGCCGCCGTGTTGCCGGCGCTGCCGCCGGAGGCCTCGATCGCCGGGCCCATGCGGCTGTAGAGTAGTTCGGCGCGATGGGTGTCGATGAGGTTCATCGCGCCCTTGATGATGCCGTTGGTCTCGAGGAATTCCTCGTCGCACTGGGCGATGATGTCGACAATGGCATTGCCGATGCAAAGCACGTCATAATCCGGCATCAATGTCTCCGCCAACTACCCACCGGCTTTCTGCTATGCCGGCCAGGCGCGGGTCTAGCGAGTTGAAATGGGTTGCCGCATGCGCTTGATCCAGCGGCCCTCACGCAGCTGCCGGTCCTGCTTCACGCAGCAAGTCGTCGGCTCTGTCCGTCTTCTCCCAGGTGAACTCAGGCTCTTCACGGCCGAAGTGTCCGTATGTCGCGGTCTTGCGGTATATCGGGCGCAAGAGATCAAGCATCTTGATGATGCCTTTCGGTCGGAGATCGAAAAGCTCAAGAACAAGGCACTCAATCCTTTTTTCGTCAATCCTTGCGGTTCCGAAGGTATTGACCATGACAGAAACCGGACTGGCCACGCCGATCGCGTAAGCAAGCTGAACCTCGCAGACCTCCGCAAGTCCGCTGGCAACGATATTCTTCGCGACATACCGGGCGGCGTAGGCTGCCGAGCGGTCAACCTTGGATGGGTCCTTGCCCGAAAAGGCGCCGCCGCCGTGACGCCCCGTTCCACCGTAGGAATCGACGATGATCTTGCGTCCAGTGAGGCCGCAGTCGCCGGCCGGCCCACCGACCACGAACCGCCCTGTTGGGTTGACCAGGAATCTGATCTCCGAAGTATCCAGATGGGTCGGCAGGACCGGTTTTATGATCTCCTCAATGACGCCTTCGCGGACTGTATCTTGGGAGACCGCCCCGTCATGCTGCGTTGACAGGACTATGGTGTCCAGTGCCACCGGGCGGAGACCCTCGTAGCGTACGGACACCTGAGATTTCACGTCCGGACGCAGCCAGCCAAGCTGTCCTGTTTTCCGGACCTCCGCCTGTCTTTTCGTCAAATGGTGAGCGAGTTGGATCGGCAAGGGCATCAATGTATCCGTCTCGTTGCATGCGAATCCAAACATGAGGCCCTGATCCCCCGCCCCCTGCTCGAGATCCTGCCCTCGTCCTTCATCAACGCCCTGGCTTATGTCGGGCGACTGCTCGGTGAGAGCCAGAATGACGGCGCAACGTCGACCATCAAAGCCGATGGCATCGTCGTCGTAGCCAATATCGAGGATCGTATCGCGGGCAACTTGAGTGTAATCGATCTCCGCGTGGCTGGTGATCTCTCCAGCCAGAACGACCATCCCTGTCTTCACCAACGTTTCACAGGCGACGCGCGCCTTCGGGTCGGTGCGGAGGATGGCATCGAGGATGGCATCCGAGATGTTATCTGCCATCTTATCGGGGTGTCCCGCGCCGACGGATTCGGAAGAGAACACGAACTGCCTGGTCATGGAATGTCCTCGCTTCAAGTGTTGGAGTTGGGTGGGAGTTTCTGGACTGGGGCGGTCTTACCGGTCGCTGATGCCGGGGACGTCGAACGCAGCGCAGAAGTCGGCAACGTCCCTTCGCACGTTCGCATGAACTTCCTCGTCGTCGGGCTGGCGGCAGACCAGATCAATAAAAGCGGCGATCTGCACCATTTCCCCTTCACGCATGCCCATGGACGTCACTGCCGGCGACCCCAAGCGGATCCCGCTTGTGACCGCCGGGTCGCGCGGGTCGCCCGGCACCATATTAAAGTTCGTAATAATGCCTGCCCTTGCCAGGCGCTCGGCATAGGCTTTCCCTGACAGCGGCCGGCCCCGCAGATCAAGGATCAGCATGTGATTGTCAGTGCCGCCGGTGACCAGGTCATAACCACGGTCCAGAAGCGCCTCGGCCAGAGCCTTGGCGTTGTTGACGATCTGCTGACCGTAGACACGAAAGGACGGGTTTGCTGCTTCCTGCAAAGCGACGGCAAGCGCGGCGACAGTATTCATATGCGGTCCGCCTTGCAGGAGAGGGAACACGGCGCGGTCTATACGTTTGGCCAGATTGTGTTTGGTCTTCGGATGATAGAGGGGCTGATAACGGTCTTCATCCCTTGACAAAATGAACCCACCACGGGGGCCGCGGATCGACTTATGAGAAGTGCTGGTGACTACATCGCAATGGCGCACGGGGGTCGGATGCACTCCTGCGACAACTAGGCCGCTGATGTGCGCAATGTCGGCCACGAGATAGGAGTTCGCCTCCGCAGCGATTTCTGCCATTGCCGCGTAGTCAAAGACGCGCGGGTAGGCAGTTCCGCCGACCCAAATGAGTTTCGGCCGTTCCCGCCTGGCGGTCTCGCGCAAGCGGTCATAGTCAATTTGCTGCGTCTTTTCGTGCAGCCCATAGGGGACGCGTTGATAATCAGTGCCGGAAAAGTTGACGGACCACCCATGAGTCAGATGGCCGCCTTCGGGCAAAGGCAGCCCCATGACTTTGTCACGGGGGCTCAAAAGCGCGCGATAGACCGCCTGGTTGGCTGGTGAGCCCGAATAAGGCTGGACGTTGGCGTGCTCACTGCCAAATAGCGCTTTCAGGCGCTCGATCGCGAGGGTCTCAAGCTCATCGACGATCTCGTTTCCCGCGTAGTAGCGCGCACCCGGGTAGCCCTCGGCGTATTTGTTCGCGAAGATAGAGCCGGTCGCTTCCAGTACGGCTGAGGAGGCAAAGTTCTCAGATGCGATGAGTTTGAGCATCGTCCGCTCTTGCCGCCTCTGTCGTAGAAGCAGTTCGTGAACGCGGCAATCGACATGGACCAAGGAAGACCGTCCGAATGTGCCGGGCTCTGCGATGGCTACGTCAGCGGAGTTATTCATGGTAGTTTCTCACTCCCACCTAGGCGGATCTTTTCACGATTAAGCAGCAGTCCCCTTCGACCACGCGTCTGTACCGCCTCGAGCCGCTCCAGGTCCCGCTTATGATACCCATCGTCGTGGGGCAGGAGATCGACCAGGAATTGAACCAACCCTCCGTCCTTGCCCCCTGCATTGAGATGATATGAGGACCAAGGACGTTGTCCGTTGCCGCAAAGAAAGTCGGCTCTGGCCAGCATCCGGACGTGTCGCGCGACGCGCTCCCGACGAAGATCGAGAATCTCCGCCAGTTCGCGGACAGTCAGGTCGGCATGCGCGCAAAGGCCCAGGATCCGTAGGCGATCAAGATGTGCTGCTGTCATCAGGCGATCGACAAGTATCATCATTGGTCAGCACGGCGCCAAATAGAAGAACCGAACCCCTCGTCCTGCTCGCTTTTTCATGTCGGGCTCTTCGCAAATGCTGTTCGGCAGCGGAACATAACCACATCAGATTTCTGCCACCACTGAACTTGAAAGTTGTGGTGAGCGTACCATTGACAGCGATTTGTGGTCGCAAAGATTCCATAAATTTCCTTGAAGGATCTGTTGCAAGGCCTAAACAAGAACGCAACGAGACTGGCGAGGTGGCTGGTAAGACGGCAAGCTGGCAAACTGCTTGGCCAACAGGGAGGCGAGCGGCGCCACCTCTACCTAGGCGACAGTGCTAACCTGTATCGTGCACCTGATCCGTCATCTGTTCGTGTCGCGGAAGGTCGCGAAGCCGTTGTGCCGACGCTCAGCGCCCTCTGCCGGGGGCGGACGCTAAGCCGGCATGAAGGCTCTGCAGGACTTCGAGGCCGGCGACACCCGGCGATCACTCAGAGCTGGCGGCGCGACTGGCAGCACGTCGTGCCGTTCTTCGCCTATCCGAGTGTGCGCAGCATCATCTACATGGTGGATGCGGTCGAAATGTCCGCGGCGCGTTGGCGCCATTTCCAAATAGCGCTTATCCTGGTCAGTTAGGTCGCACCCCTTCGATGTGGCTGACACGGAGGGCTTGTGCCAGTTCATAAAGCCTGACGATGGTGGTTCCTTTTGCCCTTCTCCAGCCCGCTGATGTACTGCTGGCTGAAGCCGGAGATCTGGGCAAGCTGCTCCTGCGTCAAGCCGGCCTTCTCCCTGATCCTGCGTGCATTTCGTCAGACCAGCTTGCGCTCTCCATGCGAAGGTCAGCAAGTCAAAGCCATTGAGTTTATGCCATCGATGTGCCCGAACCATCTGCCGCCGGGGCAGCAAATCCAGGGCTACGATTTTGGTGACTTGTCGCTTGCCAAGCAGCACAAGCTATCGGTCACGCAAGCGACGCACACGTGCGAGAACCTCGCAAGGGTCGATTTCGAGCGCTTCCGCTACATCGAGGAACTCAATGACGTCCATGCGACGTTCACCGCCCTCATACTTGGCCACGAAAGACTGCGGGCGGCGAAGCGCTTCGGCAACCTTGGCCTGGGTTAAGCCCTTGTTCTTGCGCGCCGCTATCAGCTGTTCCAGCAGCCGGCGTTGGCGGGGCGATCGAAGGGATTTCGGCATCAGATGAACCGGCCAGAAGGGAACCGGCTCATCAACTAATCCCAGTTTCGGATTATCCCATTTTAGGATATATTTGCAATCCACAAGGCAAACCGCGCCATGGAGCAAACTGTATGGTCGAGACCATGTCGAAGAAAAGCGGGCTCAGTTCATGGGCGGCGGTTGCGCGTCATCCAGATGGATTTCGGCAATCCGGGATGGACTGATCGCCTTTGTTACTGCGGCGGCCTAATCAACTCACAAGGATCAACGTCAAACGCTTTTGCGAGCCGGCCAAGCACACTGACACTTGCGGAAACCCGAGCACGCTCGATCGAGCCCACATAGCGCATGCTCAGTTCTGCGCGGGCAGCCAATTCTTCCTGCGTCAGGTCCTGATCATGGCGCAAACGACGCATGTTGATCGCCATGACTTCCGTGAGGTCCATGGCGAGATAGGGACCAGAACCGGAACTATCGTTCTAGGAACGATCGTTCCTATTCGCTATGGTGAGCC
Source organism: Mesorhizobium sp. BR115XR7A (assembly GCF_020165315.1). Classification (NCBI taxonomy): domain Bacteria; kingdom Pseudomonadati; phylum Pseudomonadota; class Alphaproteobacteria; order Hyphomicrobiales; family Phyllobacteriaceae; genus Mesorhizobium; species Mesorhizobium sp. BR115XR7A. Next base: position 30,923 of record NZ_JAIUHW010000020.1, on the reverse strand, counting down.
AACCGAGGAGAAGCCGTGCCCGATCACAACAAACCCCAAACCGGCAAGAGGGTCGCGATGAAACGCAAAGTCCAAGACGAAGTCCCATGGTCGGACAGCCTGACCGCTTACGACAATGAGCACTTCACCATCTATATGAGGCTCCTGGACGCGTCCGCCGACGACGCCAGCGAAGACGAGATGGCGCAGCTCGTCCTTGGCATCGATCCGATGCGAGAACCTGAGCGCGCCCGAATGGCGGTTCGCAGCCATCTCGATCGGGCAAACTGGATGGTTACGACTGGATACAAAGAACTGTTCGCGCGCTGACCGGCTCCAGGTGAGCTATTCCAATCATCTTAGACGAGGAAATCCCGATAGCCACGATCCATGAGCATGTGACCGCGCCGGACGGCACGGCGGATTCGATCGCGAAGGTGGTTGCGCGGATCCGTCCAGTCGGCCTGGACGCGTTGTCGAGCCAACAGGGCCATTGCGATTTGGCGATGCGATGCCCCGCCTAGCGAGCCGTCGAGCGCCTGAAGAACAAAGCGCAGACGGCTAGCGCGCGCTTCGGGGGGAAACAGCCTGTCGGGAAATTGTCCAGTCGCGTGAAAAGCATTGAGGCATTCGAGCGCATTCAGGTGCTGCCTCATTCGATCGGCGGGCCAGATCGCGTCGACGGAAAGCCGAACGGGGCGCAAAACCTCCGCGCCCTCCACGACAAGTTGGAGGTCCCGGTGAGCATTTCGCAGCATGACGTGCTGTCGACCGTCCGCCGTGATCATGAGTGCCGCCCGACATGGCAATCTAGCGAGATCAAACGAAAGCGTTTCGGGCGACAGTGCCTTTTTCGCAATGACCGGCAGGACATGCGGGCATTGGCGGGAGCACCAGAACACAGCCGCATCAGGCCTCAACGAGCTTGCGAAACAGGAGCCCCCACTGCGTGAGATCGAGCGACGATCTCACCAGTTCTACCTCGAACCACCTTTCTGCAAATTCTGCGTGCTCAAGCGCGTGCCTGCAGTCACGCTGGAAGGCCGGATTGCGCCGCAGGAATTCCCAGGCCCAGCCGCGTCGCGTCAGGTGCCGCGTATAGCGATAAGATTTCTCATCCTGCCAGTCCGGCCAGTCGGCGTCATTACCTATCATAGCCATGTCAGGCGCCCGTGCAGAGCACTGGCGCCCACAGGACGGGACCGCCAAGACTGCCACTGTGGCGGACCGCAGCAAGGCTCGCCTCTGAGACATCCAAACAGCCGGCAACTGCGCACGTGGTGCCGATTGTCTGGGGCGGACCGATCCGGGCCAGCGGCCATCCGGCGCGACGCAGGATTCGCTCCATGCGCAAATCCGTAACCGTGACGATATGGGTAAGCTGCCGCGACAAACCGAACTCGATCATGCCAGCGAGGAGTTGATAGGTCGCAACAGCAATACTCCCACTGCCCTTCGGTGAAGACGGTGGAAGATCAAGGGCGAAACGGCTGCTTTCCCAGACGCTCGGTTCCTCGGGTGCCGTTCTCTCCTCCAACAGCCTCGAAAAGACATCTCGCAACATCGTCGGCCCCGTCGAGGGCAGAAGGCGTACGCCGCTCCCGACGCGACCGGCGGAATCGCACAACACAAGATAGTGCGGTTTCAGGGAATCGAATGAATCGATCTCGAAGCCGCCGGTCGTGCTCACGTTCCAATCGAGGCGCTCCTTAAAGACGCGGTAGCGCAGGCGGTGCATTTCGTGAAGTTCGTAGGCAAAGGCGCCGTGCCAGCCGGGCGCAATAAGCTCAATCATGATGGTCTCCTCGCAGGTATGACCCTGCCATTGGAGGCGAACCTTCATGCCGCGACTGCCTGTGCATTTGCACAGGTCGATCAAAGAGGGATTCTGTCCCTCAGAGAATTGATGATCGTGAGGAGGCCAGCAGTGTCACTGCCTGATTTTTGGTGCGCACGCCGAGCTTCTTCTTGGCATTGTCCAAATGGAAAGCGGCCGTGCGCTCCTTGATTCCCAAGATACAGCCGATCTCCCAGGCGGACTTGCCCTTCGCCGTCCACTCCAGGCATTCGTACTCACGGGGCGTCAACGAAACACCATCCACCGCCAGACCACACGAAAGCTTGCGGCGAACGCCAATGTGAAAGCACATCGCCATAATCTCGAGCGCCTGCTCATACTTCTCGGCGACGCGCAGGAAGGTCGGATCGAGCCTGTCTGCCGCGAAGGTCATCGCAGCGACACCGCCGCGGCGATCAACAAGTGGTATCGTCAGTCCGCAGCAGATGCCGAATTCGGCAGCCTCATCGAAAAGCTGTTGCTGTCGCGTTGAAATGCCAGCATGGCCGAAATCAGGTCCCCACTGAAAGGGATATTCGCTGCACCTTGCCCATTCTATGACTGGGTCGATCCTTTCATATTGGTGGCGCAAGTAGTGCGACGTCCAGCCAGAATGATAGTTCGATATCAGCCTGGGTTTTGTGACGCGATCAGACACCAGAGACAGATAGGCAAATGCGGGAATGTCGAAGGCGCCGGCGGCGCTGGCCAGTGCGTTATGGAAGTCGACTTCATCAACACTCAAAGACAACTGTTCCAGCAAAGTTTCGAAGACGAGCTGCATTTTCTCCTGCGGCTGTTTTCAATTAAACCTGGGACTTTCCGGCTTCTTGGCAGCTACGGCGAGAGGACTCGCCCCCCGAGATGTTCGACGCTGGAGAAAATTCACCGCGGTGACTACTCCCCGGACCTTCGATCATATGAAAGGAGGTGCATGCGACCTCGACGCCGGCTGCCGTAAGCCGCGGGTCCGAAGCTGCGATTGTGGGCGGTCGCCATGGTGTATAAGAATTATCGAAGCTCGATGTGCCATCCGGATATGCAGATGACCTCCTTCTCGAACTGTCGATTGCGGAGGCGCTACAATCACGCAGATCCAGCGGGCCACCCAGATCCAGCGGGTCAAAAAAGGCGCCCTGCCGGCGGGGAGGTACATCGGCAGGGCGCGCCGCACAAACACCCTGGTCGTTGGGCAACAGGACAGCGGCGGCAGAACTGATTTGGTTATCGCTTGCGATCAAAGGTATCCGAAGCATGCTTAGAATCCGACGGCTTCAAGTTCAGCAGTTTCGGTCGGCTCGGCGCGAAATGCGCTGTCAACCCGCCTTCACCAATGGGACACCGTGGGCGACAGGCTGACGTCAAAGCGTTTGGTCCGTGGGAAAGTTCCTCCCAGGGACCACTTTACCCGGGACGGCGTCGAACCCGGGGCTCGCTTCCGTCGGCACTCGCATGTTCATATCGCACCCTCGGCCTTCAGCGCGCGATAGGTCGTCTCGACTGATTTCGCGGTTGCGTTGACGATTATGTCGATCTCCTTCCGGGTGATGATCAAAGGCGGGGCAAAGCCGAGGATATCGCCGTGTGGCATGGCACGGCCGATGACACCATTCTCGAACAGAGCAGCGGCGGCTCGAACCCCGACCTGAAGATCGGATTCAAACGGTATTCTCTGCTTTGGATCTCGCATCAGCTCTACGGCGGAGAGGATTCCGACACCACGAACCTCGCCAACAATGGGGTGTCCCGCCAGTTCGGCATTCATGCGGGCATGCCAATACGGGCCGACATCGCGGACATGCTCCAGGATATTTCTTTCCTTTAGGAGTCGAATATTGGCGAGCGCGGCCGCAGCGCAAAGCGTGTGACCCGAATATGTCCAGCCATGGCCGAGGGCGCCGTGCTTCTCTGTTCCTTGTTCCAAGATCGACCAGACGCGGTCGCCAATGATTGACCCGGAGATGGGCAGGTAGGCGGAACTCAAACCCTTGGCGATGGTCACGAAGTCCGGCCGCATGCCATAGAGGTGGGAACCGAATTTCTCACCGGTTCGTCCAAACCCGCAAACCACCTCGTCGGCGATCAGCAGGATATCGTACTTGTCGAGCACGCTTTGAATAGCGGTCCAGTATCCTTTTGGGGGTGGAACGATACCGCCTGTCCCAAGCACCGGCTCTCCAATAAAAGCTGCAACGGTCTCCGGGCCTTCAGCCACGATAAGGGCTTCAAGTTCATCCGCGCAGCGTTTCGAGAATGCTTGCTCACTTTCGCCGTCATGCGCCTGGCGATAGTGGTGCGGCGTCGTGGTATGGCGCACCAAGTCCAGCGGCAGGTCGAAGAAATTATGGAAGAAGGCAAGGCCTGTCAGGCTCCCGGTGACCAGCCCGGACCCGTGATAGCCGCGATGACGCGAGATGATCTTCTTCTTTTCAGGGCGGCCCAGAATGTTGTTGTAGTACCAGACCAGCTTGATGTTGGTTTCGTTGGCGTCGGAGCCGGAAAGGCCGAAAAAGACCCTTCGCATGTTCTGACCAAAATACTCGACCACGGCCTCTGCCAAGAGGGCGACTGGCTCTGTTCCTTGACTTGCATAGATATGGGCGAACGGCATTTCGTGTGCTTGCCTGGCAATGGCCTCGGCAATTTCCGTGCAGCCATATCCCATGTTGACGCAGTAGAGCCCACCGAAACCGTCGAGGCTCTTTCGGCCTTCGGTATCCCAAATGTACACGCCTTCCGCACCGGCCATGATCCGATTTGGGGTCTCGCCTCGGCTGTGCTTGGCCAGATGCGTGGACGGATGAAAGACGAAGCTTCGATCCTTCTCTCTGAGTTGCTCGGTTCCCAGATTACTCAACCGCATAGTCCTCTCCTCGCGATGGATTGGCGGAGGGCACTCGGCCGGCCGCGTTAGCAATTACCATACCGCAAACGCCTCTCCAGTTTCGCGGGAATGCACGTCCTTCGCCGACGAATTCGCGGAATGGGGATCAAAAGCCGTGGAAACGAAGGCGTCGGCGTTTACCGTCGCCTTAGTGCGGACAAGGGGATTGGTGAATTGGACTTGATTGGTTTGGTCACGACAAGACTGTAATATTGATCGATCCCCAAGCCTGCCTGCAGCAGTCTCTCCATGAAATCCTGATACGCAGCCATAGAAGGAGATGCGACGCGCATCAGATAATCGATCCGCCCGCCGATAGCCCAGCAATCCAAGATTTCCGGAAATTCTCCGATCGCAGTCTCAAAGTGTCTTTGGTCCTCGAGGCGATGACGTTCCAGAACGACCTCCACCATCACAAACACCATGCCGCCGATGAGGGCCGGACTCAGCCGCGCGTAGAACCCCTCGACAATCCCTGCTGTCTCGAGTGCACGGAGCCGCTCCGAGCAGGCCGACGCCGAAAGATGAACGCGTTTTGCAAGCTCGCTTTTTGAGATCCGGCCGTCTGACTGAATCTCTGAGAGAATCCGGAAGTCCCAAGCGTCCAGGCGCGCAGGATTGGGCTTCGACTTCATGACCTTGTGCTCTTAAGCCGTGTTGACAATGGAATTGACGCCGATCAACCGAGCTTGGTCGGAAGGCTCAAACGCCGATGTTGCGTGCGATGCTGTCCGCCGCCATGCGCTTGCGCCACTCAAGAGGCCCAGAATTGTGAATTGAGTTTCCCTCAACATCGACAGCCATGATGACAGGCATATCCTGCACCTCGAATTCATAGACTGCTTCCATGCCCAGGTCTTCGAAGGCAATGAGCCGCGCTGACTTGATTGATTTTGATATCAGGTAGGCAGCCCCACCCACTGCGATGAGATACGGCGTTTTGTGCCTTACAATCGACTCGATGGCCGCCCGTCCTCTCTCCGCTTTGCCTACCATCGCGAAAAGCCCGGTTTCGGCGAGCACCTTGTCCGTAAAATCGTCCAAGCGGCTGGACGTTGTTGGGCCGGCCGGTCCGACGACCTCATCTCTCACGGCGCGGACGGGTCCAACGTAGTAGATTACGCGCCCCTGCAGATCGAACGGAAGCGGCTTGCCGGCGTCGATCAACTCGACCATTCGCTTGTGGGCGGCGTCACGGCCCGTCAGCATTTTTCCGGACAAAAGGAGCGTTTCCCCGCAACGCCACGACGCCGTCTGTTCCTTGGTCAGCGCATCGAGGTTCACTCTTCGTACGCCGGCTGGACTCAATTCGTCCGTTCCAATGTCGGGCCATTCGCGCAAATCGGGCGGCTCCAGCATGATTGGTCCAGAGCCATCCAAGGTAAACTTCAGGTGCCGGTTGGCGGCGCATTGCGGAATGAGCGCCACGGGCTTGGACGCGGCATGAGTAGGATAGGTCGCAACCTTGACGTCGACGACTGTCGTCAGGCCACCAAGGCCTTGGGCGCCGATGCCCAGTGCGTTAATCCGGTCATAAAGTTCAATCCGCAGTGCCTCTTCCGCGCTTGAAGGCCGCCTGGCAATCAATTCCGCCATATCGATGGGCTGGTTCATGGCCTCCTTGGCCAGCAGCATCGCCTTTTCAGCGCTGCCACCGATGCCAATCGAGATCAGGCCGGGTGGACACCACCCACTGCCAAGCGTCGCGACTGTGTCAACCACCCAGTCGGAAACGGAGGCGCTGGGGTTCAAGGTGGTAAAACGTGCCTTGTTCTCTGACCCGCCGCCTTTTGCGGCAATGGTGATGTCAATCTGGTTACCTAGTACAAGGTCGACGTGGACGACCGCCGGCGTGTTGTCACGAGTATTGACTCGTCCGGCGAGCGGATCGGCAACGATCGATGCCCGAAGGGGGTTGTCCGGGTCGAGATAGGCCTGACGGACGCCTTCATTCACGAGCTCTGCGAAACTGGCCGTTGATTTGATCCGGGCGTCCATGCCGACTTTTGCGAAGACCACCACAAGGCCGGTGTCCTGGCAGATCGGCCGCCGCCCGAAGGCCGCCATGCGGGAGTTCAGCAGAATCTGCCCTATTGCGTTTTTTGCCGCTGGGCTCTGTTCGCGCGCGTACGCTTGCGAAAGAGAGCGGATGTAATCTGGAGGATGGTAGTACGAGATGTACTGAAGGGCGTCGGCCACGCTCCTTATGATGTCCTTGCCGGCGATGGTCCGTGTTCTACTGCCCACCGGATCTCATCCAAATGAACCGAGGCCGTTCACCATTTTCAGGATCTGGAAGCTCCGTACCCCCTGCTCGCCTCCTTCATATCCATAGCCGCTCTGTTTGACGCCTCCATAAGGTGCATCAGCTGAAACCCCTTTCAGGTAATTCACACTGACAGCGCCCGCCGAAAGACTATTGGTCAGCTTTCGTTGCGTATCGGCAGCGTCCGTGAAGAAGTAAGCGGCCAAGCCATACTCAGTGTCGTTGGCTTCCCCGATGGCCTCGTCGAGCGTATCGAACGGAGCCACGGTGAGGATCGGTCCGAACGGCTCTTCATGAAGCACTCTGGCATCCTTCGGCACGCCCGTCAGGATGGTTGGCGGCCAGTAAAAGCCCGCTCCGTCGAGGCGGGTTCCACCTGTCTCGATGTGGGCGCCGCGATCGACCGCATCCTTGGTCAGACGCTGCATGGCCTCGATTCGCCGCGCGTTTGCCATCGGTCCCATCTCCGTCGCAGGGTCGTCCGGTAGGCCTATCCTGATCTTGCGGGCGGCTTCCGTCATCCGGGATAGGAATTCCTCGTAGAGTGTCCGAGCGACAAGAATCCTGCTGGGCGCATTGCAGCTCTGGCCCGCGCACTCGAACTTGTATTCCGAAATAGCCGGTATCGCCTTTGCCAGGTCGGCATCCTCGCACACTATAACCGGAGAGTGCCCACCGAGTTCAAGAATGCAGCGCTGCAAATTATTCGCCGCGAGCATGGCCAGCTGTTTTCCAACAGCGGTTGAACCGGTGAAAGTCAAGACCTTCACGATTGGTGAACTGAGCAAATGCCGCGATATATGCACCGGCACACCGAAAACCAGATTGACCACGCCGTCCGGAACACCTGCTTGGCGCAATGATTCAACGATATGGACAGCTACGCTCGGTGTCTCTTCAGCCCCTTTGAGGATCACTGGGCAGCCTGCCGCCAACGCCGGGGCGAGCTTGCGGGTGATGAGCACGGCCGGATAATTCCATGGCGTGAACGCAGCAACGACACCGAGCGGCTCCGGAACGATCATCCGGTTCGGACCCAACGGAATAGTCGCGGACAGCTCTTCCGCGTGCGTACCGTTCCACTCCAGCGTTTCGACCGCGCGCGCGTACTCGCCTGTTGCTTCGGCAATCGTCTTTCCCTGTTCGGCCGACAGGTCCCTAGCTGCTGGTTCAATCTGCGTTGCCAAGACTCTTGCGGCTGCTACCAGGATCTCGCCACGTTCTTTTGCAGGCCGTGAACACCAAGCCTTGCGGCTGCGTTCTGCCGAAGCGAGGGCCTCGTCCAGATCCGACACCGTCGCCGAGGCTACCGAGGCAACTACCTTCTCCGTTGCCGGATTAATCACCGGCAATGTGACTCTGCTACCACCCGCCCGCCATTTGCCGTTGATGAAGAGCTCGTAGCTCCTGGCCTCGGACATCGCGTGCTCCACTTGTGTGAATTTTTTGCCGTACGATCGCCGTTCGATAGCGAACCGCTAAACTCGCCTGAGCCAGTTTCATCGCGAGTGTCGCGGCAGGTCAAATATCGAATATTGCCGAAATCCATCTGGAATCCAGATCGATCTGATCCTGATGGCCGCAAGAAGACATAGCGTTTCCAAATAGGTCGAAGAGTTCAGGTGGCGTCAGGAGCCGCGGCTGCCCAGGCCTCACTCTCAATTAATTCTCTGGCGACCTTGGGGATGAGCTTGCGGACCGCGGAGACGGCCGCAGAACGCTCATCTTTCGGATTTACGGCAAGTACGACGGAACGGGTAATCACCGGATCGACGATTTTGACCGTCCGAACTAGCCCTTGAGTGGCTTCTTTTTGAACGGCTGAGGGGGCGAGAATAGAATGGGCTTTTCCTTCTATAACCATGTTGATGATCGTTGAGAGCGAGTCCACTTCAAACTTGACGTCCAGCGCGCAACCGTGTTGTGCGACGACGTCAGCCACCGAACGTCTGACATTGTTATTGCGCATGGGAACCGCCAGCGGGAACGCGTGTAGATCCGCCAGAGATATCGAAGCTTCGAAAGGCGGTTCACCTGATGGCACCACGAGACAGAGCTCTTCGCGCGCCAGGACCGTCATTCGTGCCACACTATCCGCTGTGCGGTAGAGAACTGCCAGATTGAAGCGGCCAGCAGCCATCCACTCCTCCAGCGGTCCCGTCATACCCTCGATCATCTTTAGTGAGACCCTCGGCAGTTCGGCTCTCACTGATTCAAGCAAGGGGCCGCTCAGCACGCGAGCGGCTCCCGACGGAATGCCAATGGTCACCTCCCCGGCAGGGGAAGCGGCTGTATTGGTCAATTCCGCCTCGGTGAGTCGAATTTCCCTGAGAATCGCCCGCGCTCGCTCGAGCAGTTTGGCTCCTGACGCCGTCACGCTTACGCCGGACCTGTCGCGTATCAGCAGCTGAGTGCCGAAGCCTTCCTCCAACTGACGCACATGCAAGCTCAGAGCGCTCTGAGCAATATTGAGGAACGCAGCAGCCTTCGTGAAGCTGCCCGCTTCGACTACGCCGACGAAGTATTTTAACTGCCTAATTTCCATCATTTGAAGTGCCCAACTGAGGCACTTCCCCAGCTTCCTCGTATCTATCTCGAAAAGTGATGGCGAGAAAGCAATAATTGTGCCGCACTGCAGCAATCGCCCAGGCAATCCACGGCCGAGGCAAGTGGAGCACCTTCGTGTCGTGTCGTCCGAGTCTGGGCTAATCAGCCGTTCAAACGCCCAACTCGGCCTTTGGACCCATGGCGATGATTTCACGGGCCCTCCTGACAACCGGGGCATCGACCATCTTGCCGTCCAAGGCGAAAGCACCCCTACCCTCTGCCGCGGCATCCCTTTCGGTCGCGAGCACGCGCCGGGCCCACTCGAACTCCTCTGCGCTTGGCGAGAAGGCTTCATTCAGGATGGCAACTTGTGTCGGATGAATCGCCAACGCTCCGACGAAACCGAGCCGCCTTGCCTGTATGACGACATCGCGGAACTTCTGCGTGTCCGAAAACTGCCCGATACTTCCAACGAATCCAAGAGGCAGCAGACCTCTCGCACGGGCGGCGAACAAGACCGAAAGGTTCGGTCCTAGAAGGAGCTCTGGACTTGGTGTCCCGCCAGCGGCCGCGCTGAAATCTTCCGGACCAAGCGCCATCGCGGCCATCCGTGGATGGGCCGAAGCTATTGCCGCGAGTCTCGTCAATGCCCCCGGAGTCTCGATCTGGGCAACGAACCGAATGCTTCCCGCGTCAAGATTCCTTTCGTGCTCAAGTTCCGTCACGGCATCAGCGACTTCCATCACCCACTCGGCCGATTCCACCTTGGGAAGGACAAGCGCATTGACGCCTGCGACGACCGCTGCTTCAAGGTCGGCAGCCAGCGCGCGCAGGCCACGGTTCACGCGGACCAAAACCGACGCACCGTTGCGACCCACTTTTGCCACCGATCCACGAAGTTGACGCCTTGCCTGGTCCTTCCGGTCTTGCGGGACCGAGTCCTCGAGGTCGAGTATGACGCCATCTGCACCCCGCTCATGGGCCGTCTTAACGAAGCGCGGAACGTGAGCGGGAACGAAGAGCAGGGATCTCCAGCGGGGTACAGACATAGGGCTTTCAATGGCCGGAAAGGTGTCCTTGATCATGGAGTCGCCTCTGCGGTCGATTTTAGCGAGCTCGCAGGGCCGCCGATTCGCTGGATGATCCGTGGTACACACGCTCTCCTATAGATCGCGAGCGCACCGGCCTTACCGACAAGACGCACGCTCACGCCGATGTGGCTCTTTCGCGCAAACGTCCCAGAACCTCCTCGCGGACAGCCTCGGTATGAGCGCCAAGAGCCGGGACAGGGCGCAGCAAAGGGTGCTCAGCGTTGAAGATCGCTGCGGGGGCGATCGTCTCGATGGTCCCTTCGGGTGTTCCGACCTGCACCTTGCGAATGTGTGGGTGCTTTGAAACATCCGCGACTTCGTTCAGTCGGCCATATGCCAACCCGGCTGCCTCAAGCTCCTGCATTGCTTCGTGGCATAGCAGTTTGGAAAAGCGCCGTTCGATGATCTCATCAAGTTGCGCACGGTGACCGAGGCGCTCCATATTATCGGCGAAACCAGGTGCGCGTATAAGCTTCGGCAGCTTCAGGAACTTTTCGCAAAAATTCACCCATTCACGGTCATTCTGAACCGAAAAGATGACCTCTTTGCCGTCGGCACACCGATAGGCACCATATGGCGCGAGCGACGGGTGTTTCACGCCCGCGCGCACCGTGTGATAGCCGCTGTAGTCGTTTTGAAGAACCGGCACGTTCATCCAGTCGGCGACGGCATCGAACAGTGACACCTGGATGCTTGTCCCTTCGCCAGTGACCTCGCGGTGATATAGCGCCTGAAGAATGGCGCTATGCGCGTTCATGCCTGCCGAGATGTCGCAAACCGACACACCCACACGGGCGGGCCCCTGTTGCGTCCCGGTGATCGCACACAGACCAGTTTCGGCCTGGACGATGAGATCATAGGCCTTCAAATGGGAGTACGGCCCTGTGTCGCCGAAACCGGAGATATCGCAGGTGATCAGACGCGGAAATCGCCGACGGAGATCCCTAGACCGGAACCCCAGTTTTTCGATACTGCCCGGCTTCAGGTTTTGGATTAAGACGTCGGCACCGGCAATGAGCGTGTCCAGGACGGCGCGGTCCCCCTCAGTTCTCAAGTCCAGACAGACCGACTCCTTACCCCGGTTGAGCCAGACGAAGTAAGCGCTTTGTCCCCGCACCAACTTGTCGTAGTTGCGGGCAAAGTCCCCTTCGGGCCTTTCGACCTTGATGACACGTGCGCCGGCGTCAGCAAGACGAGACGATGCATAAGGCGCGGCCACGGCCTGCTCCACGGCGACGACAGTGATCCCCTCAAGAGAGTTCTGCATGCTACACCGTGCTTTCATCCAACGTTTTCGTTTTGAGCCCGACGACGGTTCAGCATCGCAAGCAGCCGATTTTGTTCATTCCCAACGATTGAAAATGCTTCGTCGACACCCATACCGGGCTTTGCGAGCATCATGTCGGCCTGGGTCGCGACCGATACGTGGACAGAAGCTTGGGCGGAGAGATCCGTCTCGGTACAGCTCCCCCCGACATACGCTCCAACTTGGTTCTCCTTACAAATAAGAACGGCACGTGCCGTGTCGGCAATTGAGCCAACATCGGGGGTCTTGATTTGGACGAGATGGGCGGCCTTTGCTTCGGCAAAGAGCCGGATATCCTCGAGCATGTTGCATCGCTCGTCCACAACAATACGGGCATTGGAACCCCGGTTGTCCAATATCGATACGATCTTGGCATAGTTCTCAATTTGTGCCTGCGTCGAACCGAAATCCGCTGGGGACTCGATGTTTAGCGTGAAATCCGGGACGGTATTTGCAACCTGGCAGATAAAGTCCGCGATGTTTTGCGGCTCAAGGCCGATTTCCTGGCCGATCCAGCCATACACATCGAAATGCAGCACCGGATGATACCCCGGGCAGCCGATTTCGCGCGTACGCCTTGCAACCCACTTCACGAACTCCATGAAGGTCTGGCCGTTGATTCCGAATTTCTGCCGTGAGTTGATCAGGCCGTGGGGAAGCACATCCACGGCCTTCAGAATCATCTTGTCGACATTGATTTCGCGAGCATCGCCGCTCTGGCAGTAGATCGGGACCCTGCGCGTCGGCAGCGGCAAGTCAAATTCAGCGCATACAACCTCTGCCATGGTGGCGCGCTGGAGGTAGGCCGCGGCTCGAAGCAGGGCCTGGCTGACGCCATACTCAATCGCGAGAGGTAGCCGCTTATGTTCGTGAGGCTCGAGAACCTTCGCGCAGGCCACAAGGTAACGAGATACATCAACATCCAGAAGCCGAGGCGCCACGACCCGGGAGGTCAAATCCGAGATTTGAGAAGTTTCAAACAATGGATCGCGTCCGCCAGCACCAGAGTACTGAACGCCCATCATGTCGCCCCAAACAACGGTGTCGTCGGAGAGGACAAGCCCGACGCTGAGCGACGATGCTGGAACGCGAATGGATGTAAACCCGGGCGTTACCGGTTCGCCAACATAGATGAAAGCATCCTGCGAGGCCCCGGCCCTGATAGCAGCCTGGTCGTCATAGAAAAATGCGCCATTGCCAAGCGTGAGGAGGACGTCTTTGATTTGCAATTCAGTCACTCGATTCATTCTGAGGGGATTAAATTTCGTTCTGCTAGTGGCACTCGAGGCGCAGGGGGCGCGCAACGGCCGCTACCCATTCGTTGACGCCGACATGCCCCCCCGATCGTATGGCGAAGACGATGGCTGTTCCAGGCGCGCGGATGTCAATGGATTCAACGGACAGAGAATCCATCGGATGCAGGATGCCTATGAGATCTCCCTGCTTCACTTCATCCAACACCGACGCGCGAGGTTCGAAGATGCCCGGTGCGGGCGATTTCAACTCGTCGGACGGATGCGTTTCGAGTGTTTGGCCGGACTTCTGTTGACGGAACGTTGGATACTCGGCCTTACCCTCGACCAGCCCGAGCGCGATGAGCGCGTTGCGCACTCCAGCCTCGTAAATCGCGAGATTGTCCGCGCCGACCGTGCCGCCGCCAAATTCAGCGCAAACAAATACCTTCCCTTGGTTTTGGGCCACGATATCGAACATTCCAACCGTGTCGTTGTATTCCCAGACCAATGTCAAGGGCAATTTGAACGCTTCCGCCATTCTCACCGTCCTGGCCATGAGATCGAGATCGGCAATCGGGTGCGTCGTGGCGGCCGGTGGAAAATCCCACGTTGGTCCGAAGCTGTGCAGATCAAATACCGTGTCGGCCATTGGCAACAAAATGCGCGAAACCGCATCCGCGATTCGTTCGGTCACTGACCCGCCGGCGCGGCCCGGAAACACGCGATTGAGATTCAACCCGTCGAGCGGAGTATTGCGGCTCCATGCCTGCACGGCTAATGGATTGAGCATCGGTAGGACGATGACCCTTCCACAGGTTTGCGCTTCTGGCAGCCACTCGATAAGCCGTCGCGCGACAAGCGGCCCCTCCAGTTCATTGCCATGATTTCCGCCGGTGACAAGAAGGCGCGGCCCCTCTCCTCTATTGAGACTGAAGACAGGGAGCGAAAGCTCCCCGCGGTCGGCACCTCCCGGGACAACAAGATGCCCCCTGCTCACGCCGGGCATATCGCTATCAAAGGTAAGATGCGGTGCTTCGCTCATTGTTCAACCTATTGCTAGTATTCAGGCGACCTGGCGCCGGGTTTACGATCGCTGATGCGCGTTTTGCTGCTCTGGAAGTATGCGCCACGCGGTGTTCAATTAGCCAATATAATGTCCCAGATGGTGCCATCGCGTTTTTAGATGGCCGCCGCCTGGCTTGGTGGCTGCACGATGTTCAGACGGGAACCGTGATGAATAGCTGGCTCCCCCGCCTACACCCAATGGCCGCCAGCCTGCTTGCCCGCCACACGGGCCAGCCCCTCAGGGATCTTGTCAAGCTTGGGCAGATACTGGAGCGTTTCATCACCGATCGAGGGCTAAGAAGCATATCGCCTGCTACCGCGGTTTATCCTGGCGGACATTATGAGCGGTGCCCGTTGCTCCAAGACGCCGAGCTTGTGCGAGATGAAGATGAAGGCGATGCCGATCCCCTCTTGCAGATTGATAGGCAGGTTCAGGGTCTGGGCCTATACGAAGACGTCCAGGGCCGGGCGATGAGCTGCGAGGCTTGAGGGGCCGCTTCGGCGCAATGTGCCGAGCCGCTGGCGCGGGTCAACCGACAGTGCGGACGGACTTTGCGGGCGACGAGGGCGCTGATCATGCCGCCCAGTAGGGCCGGCAAGCGGAGCTTAGGGCCATCTCGCCGCTAGATGACCCAGCTATGGATACTGCATTTGACGCAAGCCAGCAGTTGATCAATCTTGGACTGGAATGAAATTGCAAAATGGCGGCAGTTTGCGCCTGCACATCTTCCGCGCAGGCGAGTCTATACGTAAGACGAGAGGCGGCGCTCCGAAATATGCGCAGGATGGCGGGAGCAGACGAGGGCGCAGGTTCGCCGGCGACATTTGCGCCGCTTAGAAACCCGACCTTTCGTTCGATCTGGCTCGCCACCCAGGTGTCTTCTCTCGGCTGGTTGATGCAGACTGTCGCCATCAGCTGGTTGATGGCGACGATCTCGACTTCCGATCTGATGGTGGCGCTGGTGCAGGCTTCATCGAACTTGCCCGCTTTCATCTTGTCCGTGTTCGCTGGCGCTCTCGCCGACAATTACAGCCGTCGCGGGGTCATGTTCGCCGGCCGCTGCCTTATGGTGATAGCCTCTGTGGCGCTGGCCGCTTTTGTGGCGCTGGGCTTTGTCAGTCCGTGGATGATCCTCGGCTTCAGCTTTTTGATCGCATGCGGCGGCGCTCTCCACGATCCCGCCTGGCAAGCTTCGGTTGGCGATATCGTAGACCGCCGCGATGTTCCGGCTGCCGTGACCCTGCTCTCCGTCGGCTTCAACACTGTGCGGACCGTGGGCCCGGCGCTCGGCGGCATCGTGGTTGCCTCCTTCGGGCTTCTGGCGGCCTTCACAGTGACCACCCTCACCTATTTAGTCCCGCTAGGCACCGTATGGCGCTGCAAGTGGAAGGTTCGCTCTTCACCTCTCCCGCGTGAGTCGATGAAAACGGCGATTTATGACGGGCTGCGCTTCACGGCGATGTCATCTGAGATCAAGGCGGCGATCGCGCGCGGAACCATCTTTGGCCTGGCGAGCATCGCCATACTCGCACTGCTGCCGCTGGCTGTCCGCGATCATTTGGGGGGAGGACCGCTCGCCTATGGCACGCTGATGGCCGGTTTCGGGACAGGCGCCGTCTTCGCCGGCCTCGCCAACGGCACATTCAGACGGAGCTTATCGCAGGAACGGTTGATGAGGCTCGCGTGCGTCGCCTGCGCGGCATGCTCCCTTTCCCTGGCACTGACCTCTTCCATTGCGGTGGCGGCACTTGCACTCGCCTTGGGCGGCGCGGGCTGGGTCACCGCCTGGTCCGGCGTTGGCGTGAGCGTGCAGCTGGCGAGCCCGCGCTGGGTCGTGGGACGCACCATCTCGATCTACTATGCATTGATAGATGGCGGCATCGCTGCCGGAAGCTGGGTATGGGGCACGGTTTCCCAGAACCATTCCCTGACCTGGGCGCTGGAGGGCTCCGCTGGTGCTTTGTTGCTCGTCGCCGCAGCCGGCGTGCTGTTTCCTCTTCGCGAGCGCCGGGAGTCCGAGCCCGATCCTTTGGAGGAATTCGACGCCCCAGCTGTCGCTCTCAATTTGAAGCCGAGAAGCGGCCCGATCGTGGTCAAGGTCGAATATCTGATCCATGAAGAGAACGTCGAGGCTTTCCTGGACCTCATGCGCGAGCGCCGGCATGTGCAGACCCGCGTCGGTGCTCGGCAATGGACCCTGCAGCGCAATCTTCAGAAGCCTGTGCAGTGGATAGAAACATTCCGCACGCCGACCTGGACAGACTATCTTCGCCTGAACCATCGCCTCACGGAAGCAGACAAGGAACTGGACGAACGGGTCCTCCAAATACACAAAGGAGAGCTTCCACCTCAAATGACCCTTTTGATCGAGCGGCCAACAAGCCTTGCTCGGAAACCCGAGCAGTCGGCCCCTTATTTTCCCCACCGTTGACTTTACGGGTGTACTCCCCGTACTAGCGCTTGCACCAGATGGCGACCGATCGCGCTATGCTTTGCAGAAAGTGGTGATGGCGCGCCCAAAGAGCCGAGCAAGGCAACAGCTTCCCCGGACGCTGCAGGATTCGGGCGTCTTGAGATCAGCGACGGCGACGAGGATTGCCGCTCAGGGTTCCGATCTGCGAGAGCGTGTTCGATGTTATGGGCTGACGGGATGGAGAGGAGCGAGTCTTGTCAGTCTTGTTACCAGAACGAGCTGGCCGCTTCATGAGCTTTTTGCAAGCAGCGTGAGAATTCTGAGCGGCTGTCATGGCCGTTGCGGCATCTAATCCATCTCGCTTCTAGATGATAGCGAAGACCGACTGAATTTGACTTTGAGCCGCCCGTGGCCTCGGAGGAGGTGCGGCGTCTTTTAATTTCTCGCCGCTGCACAATCGATTGGCTGACTCAATGGCAAGGCGCCCCCGATCCTCAGCGTTTGAGCGGTCTCGCAAGGAGCGCCACCCCCTCGTCGGCGTCGACATATGCTCCGGATCTTATACCGCAACCGATAGCGTGGCGCGCGCGCGAATATCAATGGAACCAGCCGACAGCGTATCCATCGGATGAAGGATGCCTATGGGATCTCCCTGCTTCATTTTATCCAGCACCGAGCAGCGAGGTTCGAAGATTCCATCCGCGGGCGGTTTCAGCTCGTCAGACGAGAAGCGCCTCAAGTGTCTGGCTAGACTTCTATTCATTGCCATGACATCCGCCTGTGATAGGAAGGCGCGGGTCCCTCCCCTTTATTGCGACTGAAGACCGGAAGCGAAGCTTCCGCAATCCGCGCCTTTGGGGACAACAAGGTGCCCGTGCTCAGCCTGCAGCGTCGAGATCGAAGGTAAAGTGTGGAGTGTCGCTCCCCGCCCCCCGAAGGACGACGACAGTGGGCAAGTTACATATTTTTGGTTGAGAGCCGCGGACGCTTGTCCTTCCAAGGCTGCAGCTGTTCGAACGCCGCCGAGGCCTGCAACACGCCCAGATCGTCGAAACGTTTGCCGACGATCTGCAGTCCCACCGGTAGGCCTGCCGGAGTAAAGCCGCACGGGACGCTTGCAGCCGGGTTCCATGACATGTTGAACGGGTAGGAGAACTCCGCCCACATGATCCAGTCCCAAGCATGCGTCGGCCAATGATCGGGCATCAGCTTGTCGGCTTGGAAAGCGGCGACTGAAGCGGACGGTGTCAATAGCAAGTCCCAATCTTGGAACCAGCGATGGATGTTCGCGACGTAGGTCATCTTCCGATAGCGCATCTCCTGGTAGCGCGCGACGGAGACGTTCTCAGAGTGCTTAATGCAAGCGACGAGCCCAGGATCCATCTCCGCTTCCCATTTCGGGAGGTATTGTGCTAGGCCGGTCAGGTGCGCAGACCAGAAGAACCGGATCAGTTCCGGTCCGTCCTTCGCCCACGGGGTGGGTACTTCCTCGACAACTGCACCAAGTTCGGTAAAGCGTGCCGCGGCGGCCTTCACCAGTTCCGCGACTTCCGGATCGACACGGGCAAAACCCAGATCGGGGCTGTAGGCGATCCGCCTGCCCTTTATGCCTTCGTGCATGCGGCCCAGATAGCTGGCAGGCCCCGCCTCCAGCGTCGTATGATCGAGAGAATGCGGACCGGCCATGACTTCAGTCATCAGCGCGGCGTCGGCCACAGTTCGTGTCATAGGCCCGTTGTGGGTCGTCATGTCACTGCCGGGGACCGGATAGTTCGGAATACGCCCGAAACTTGGTTTCAATCCGTAGATGCCGCAGAAATGCGCGGGCATGCGGATCGATCCTGCGCCGTCGCTGCCTTGGTGCAGCGGACCGTAGCCTGCCGCAGCCGCAGCGCCTGCGCCAGCCGATGAAGCGCCGGCGTTGTAGCCGAGCTTCCACGGATTGCTCGTAATGCCGGTGAGTGGGCTGCGCGAGACGCCGGTCCAGCCCATCTCAGGCACGGTGGTCTTGCCGATGATGATCGCGCCCTCTGCGCGCAGGCGCTGGACGAGCGGCGCATCCTCGGTCGGCTGATGCCCGGCGTAGATCTTGCTGCCGTGCTGTGTCGGCATGTCCTTGGTGATCGAGTGATCTTTGATCGTGACAGGCACGCCGTGCAACCGTCCGATCCGCCCACCGCTCATCAGCGCGCCTTCCGCCTTTTTCGCCTCATCCATAGCGTGATCTGCCGCTAAGTAAGCGAAGGCGTTTATCTTGGGCTCCAGCTCAGTAATGCGAGCCAGTAGCGTGCGCATATACTCCACAGGCGAAATCTTTTTGCTTCTGACAAGTTCAGCCAGCTCTACGGCTGGTGTAAAGCCCATTGTCTCAGAGTTCATTAATCTCATCTCTCTGAATATTTATTGTTGAATCGGTACCTTCAACAAACCTCAAATATATCGTGGTGAAGGTTGCTCGGCTTTGCTTCCTTCTTACAGTTCGAAGAAAATCTCGATACCCGGCATCTGCTATTTCAAAACTATGGACCTTATGGGCATTCGACATGGCCATTTAGGTGTGTTCATTAATCAAGCTTAATCGCCACGCGGCTTGCGTCAAACGCAATTTGTATATTGTTGTCATCTAGAAGCCAGATGGGGCGCTGTCGACATTGCGACTGTCGAAGCCACATAAGCGAGAGCCCGCCACACGGACGAGGTTGAACAGAACCCGCCCGACATCGTCAAGCAGGTGCTTCAGGTGTGCGCCCGGTTAACGCGAGCCGCGAGGTTGTCATCCATCGAACGCGACGGCGGGACCACCGCCGCCGCCTCATAGGCGACGGCGATCCGCTTGACCGTGTGCCCGGCCCGGCCGGCTTCGTCGCGCCAGCGCTGCAGCAGCTTCAACAGTGCTGGCGCGTCGGCATCGAGCTTCTTGAGCGGCTGGCGCTTGAGACCCCGAACAAGCGCGGCGACCCGCCACTTCGCCTTGCTCATTTCGATGACGGCGATGATCGTGTTATCCTGTTTGAGAGCGGCAAGGGACCGGCTCGCGTCAAAAGATTGCGACATGGAGACGCTCCTTCTGCTGGATGTTCTTGGAGCGCCGAAGGATGCCACACCCTCGCCGCTCGCCCCATATCGTCTTCAGCCTCTTGCTCAACTGGCTGAGGCTTTTGTTTGCCTTCTTCCTGGCGTTGCTTGCAACCGCTCCGGCGTCACCGGTCCAGCCACGATCAACCTGACCCTCCGCAACTCAACCGCAATAGCCTCTGAAACGGGGCTCGCCTCATGCTCGACGCTCTAAAGCGCGTCTCGTCGAAACGCACTCATGCGACGCGCTTCAAGCCTTTGTTTCCATGCATGTCGTTTTCTCAAAACCGAAGCCACTTTTGAGCGACGTGCATTAGATTGAAGGGCGCCTTGGTCAAGGGCGCCCTTCGCATCGGCGGCAGGCTTCGATCCCGGAGGTGCGGACCTAAGCACTTTGGAAGGAGCCGCCGAAAGCCTTTTTGGGTATCCCGCTAAGCCAACCCCGGCTGGACGAGCGAGTCTAGCGCTCGCAATCTTATGCGACGAGCGCTATGATCCAATCCTTCGATCCGTCAGAACGACCGTTGGAAGCGGAGGATGCCGCCGACGGCGTTGCTCTTGCCGGCGGGGATGCCGGTCCAGTTGTAACCATTGCTGTCGTGGTCGTTATGAGCCCAGTCAACTTCGGCCGTGATCGTGAGACCCGGGACGATCTTGTAGGCGACGTTCGCCGCAAGGCCAAATTCTTTGGCCTCATCATATGACACCTGGAGGTTGAACGCAGTCTTCTCGTTGACGGTGTAGGTGCCGCCGCCCCAGATTGCCCAGTTGCCGCCCCACTGCTTGTAGAAGCCGCGGTCGCCGGCAGGGATCGCATAGGTAGGGTCGTTGAGATTGTCGTCCGTACCGTAGCCCGCCATAATGAATAGCGATAGCGCCTCGGTCGCTGTCACGTCCAAGCGAACCTTGCCGGCCACCTCTTCGTAGTTGCTGTCATAAGCAACGACGCCAGTGATGGCGCCCCAGCCCTGCGTATACTTCACGCCGCCAACGACATGCGGAACGTAGCTGTCGATCGTACCGACCACGCCAGAGCCTTCTTCGAGGGAGACCACGGCCGAGAAGCCGTTGCCGGCGTCGAAATAGTACTGGACGACGTTGGTGTCGAAATCCCCATAAGGAACCAGCGAATCGTTGATGACGTCTCCGGCGTAGCCGATGAACGTATCGAAGGCCGATTCGTCTTTACCGACACGCAGCCCGCCGAGTTGAATCCAGGCAAAGTTCAGGGAACTGCTGTTACTGCCGTCAGAGTAGTTGAATTTGGTTTCAGTGTAGGTCTTCAAGGTCCCGAGCTCTGTTTCCTGACCAGTCCAGGTCCTCAGCGAGAGGCGGGCCTTCTTGTGCCAGGTATCGTTGATGCTGCCGTCCTCATGGTCGACAGCACGACGTTCGTTGAACGAACCTTCCTGGCCAGCTGACGCGTCCCAGCGGACATAGCCACCGATGCGCAGGCAGGTTTCGGTGCCGGGGATGTAGAAGTAGCCAGCGCCGTAGACGTCGCAGATCTTGACGTATTCAGCGGGTTCCGGCTCGGCGACGGTGATGGCATCGGCCGCGCGTGCGCCGGTGACTGCGGCCAAGCCGGCAGCGGAGCCGAGAAGAAGGCTCTTGATATTCATTTTGATCTCCACTCAAAAGATTAAAAAAAGGGCCAGGGCATCTTCATTGCCGAAAGACAGCATCCCTCCCCATCCCCACGATCGAAAAAGTGCGCATCGCGCTGCTTCCTCGGAGTTTGACGCTATTCGTGATTGTGAATAATGCAAGGTATATGCTGAGCAGCGCAGATCTATGTATAACAACCGTTGCGATTATGTCACGTACAATCAGATATATACTGTACAATTCGTGCAAACTATACAAACAACACAGGCTGTACAGGTTGCACGAGATTGCAAAATAGATTGCTCAGGTGCGTAGTGGCGTGCGCGACCCGCAATTGGGCTTTCACAGGCTCGCAACGCGGTGCACTGATTTGCAGCTGGTTTCGTCAGCTGGACTTCATGTTGAGGAAAAGTCTCGTGCAGCACAGATGACTTCTGCAGCCAGATCTTGCCGGAGCATCTCTATGGGAATTCGGCCATCAAGCCGAGGTGAAGGGGAGGTCAGCCAAAGCCACGCCGGTCTGGGATTGGCGATCAAGGAGAGCACTTGTCGTATCCCTGGCGCTGGCCTGCCATCGATGAACTGAGCTAAGGGAAACACATGCTTGCGCGCGCCCTTCCGCAATGCGACCACGTCGTTGTGCCGTTGCCACCAATGCAATGTCGACCGCGGTATGCCGAAGTGTTCTTCCAGAAAGGTGGGCCCTGCAACCGCGCCTGCCCAGTCTTCAATGCGCAAGCTATTGCTTTGCTGATCAGGCCCTTTTAAAACTGCGGACCCATGCGCGCCTTTGGTTTGCGCTGTGAGCGGTGGCGTCTCGCGAGCGCTGGCATCGAAACGTCGCGCTGCTTCGGCTGCGAGCCCGTGAACAAACTTGGAGGCCAAGGCTGTCAAATCGTCATGAATCGCTTGTTCGCAATCCGAAAGCAAATCGGGAGCAGCGATATTGCCATTCCCCACGTGCGATGAGATTGAACTCCTTCCCTTCATAACCTCTTGGTGCTGAGCCAGAACGCGCTGGACCTCTTTTGCAACCAAGCTTGAAAGCTCGTCCTGGCGAGGTTCATTTGCAAAATCAGATGATTTTATCATGTGTGGCTCCCCCTGCCGCGTAAGAGTCCGGTTGATTGCCTGCGCGATCGAATTGCGATTTTGGGCTTATGGACAAGAGACGCGAGGCCGAGCCTTCGGCTGGCTCACACACAGGCGCCGCCTCGTGCGCGACCACGAACGACGCATCGACGTCTCCGAAGCCATGATCCACGCAGCCGTGGGCAGTCTTTTGATGCGCAGAATCAGCCATTGACCGACTCTGAGCGTTCGGAATAGAGGACAGAACTAGATGCCGCAGCCCAGCCGAGTAATCACGGCGAAGTCGGACTCAATCTGATCACTCCAACGTTGTTCTCGATGACGATCTCGGTCCCAAATGGCTTCGAGAGGTTCTTTAGGCGCTCCAGAATAGCTTTTGCTTGGGTTGTGGGGGCGAGCTGGGGGACGCCCCGGTTGGCAAACCTATTCGAAAAACCGAGCTCGATGGGATAAAGACGTAATTCAGCAAGGTGGTTCTGTTCGAAGCGGCTGACGGTGACAACACTCTCATAATACACTGGGGCCGAGAGCGCCGCATAGAACAGCCCTTCCCCAATCGGGTACCCTTTCGCCTCCTCGTCAACTGTCACCTCGGCATCTGTATCGACTCGTGGGTCTTTTCCGTAAGCTTCGAACATGTCCGCCCCGGCGGGCGTCCGGAGGTCGTCGTAAAAGAAATTCCCCAAGCTATAAAATATCGGGCGGCCCTTGTAGATCTCGATGCCTCGCAACAGATGCGGCCCGTGTCCGACGTATGCGTCCGCTCCGGCATCAATTATTTGGTGCGCAAACGATTGTTCGTAATCAGCCGGTTCCTGGCTCCACCCCCCAGGCTCGTGAGCGTGGTTCGTGACAATGCAGAAGTCGGAAAACTGCTTGCCCCGGCGAACGTTTCGTAGAATGTCGGCGACATCGCGCTGGTCTGCTTCGTAGCTGTAGCCGGCCTTGTTGCCTGTCTTATATGTTGCCCCACCGACCATGACCCGGCTTGGATCCGTTTCGCCCGCCTTGTAGCCTGGCAACGCATCACGTACCCGCCTCAAACTCTCAAGCATCTCCGGCGGCACGACGATGCTTTGGGCCAAACGAAGGGCATTAAGCCCTGGTCTGCCGGGAGCCTCGCCAGCGGGATCGCACGCTCGAGCCATAGGCGCGAACGTTGTAGCCAATGACACCAATGCCGCGCGACCGCGTGCGGTTTCCAAAAAGCGAGCGGCGCCAGCTTGTGCGAGATTCTCGCCCGCACCTGCATGGACGATACCGCTCTCATCCAGCACCCGGCTCGTCTCGCGCATGCCTTCAAGACCCCAGTCAAGTGTGTGGTTGTTCGCGCGACCGACGATGTTGAACCCCATCGCCTTCAAATCAGGTCCCAGTTCCGGTACGCTGATGTGATACGCACCGCCGTGCTCAGCCTCCGGACTTCCCTTGAACGATCGGATATCGAAGATCAGGGTTTCCATGTTGCCGAATGTAACATCGGCATTACAAAGAATCTTGACAATGTCGCCAAAGCCGGGATGGTGGCCATTAGTCAGCGCTCGCGAGACGATGAGGTCTCCAACTGCCACCATCGTGAAGCCGTCCGCAACGTTTGTTTCGGTTGAGCCGATCGCATCATAGCCGTCAGCCCGTCGCACCGGATAACGACCATTCTCGTGTAAATGTTTCTCCATAAATTTATCCTCTATCTCTCTACTTTCACTTGGCACGACCTCGGCTTCGTGTCGCGTGCGCTCGGTATGTTTGCTGGGGTGAATACGTATGCGCTATGCCATAGGGGTGAACGACGAATTGGTCGAGGCACGCGCTAGGTGCGGCATGCCTGTAGCCGGAGCGCGCACATGACAGGCCACGATGCGCCCGTCTGCCATCGGTACTAAGGGCGGCACTTCGATGCGGCACCGCTCGACCGCAAGCGGGCAGCGCGGATGGAACGCGCATCCGCTCGGAGGGTTGATCGGACTTGGCACCTCGCCCTCGACGGGCGCCTCCAGCCGAACCCGCGTCGGATCCGGCACCGGCGCTGCCGCGATCAGCGCCTCGGTGTAGGGATGGACCGGTTTCGCGAAGAGCGCCTCGCTCGGGGCGAGTTCCACGATCCGGCCCAGGTACATGACGGCAACGCGATGCGCGATATGCTCCACGACGCCGAGGTCATGCGAGATGAAGACGAAGGCAATGCCCATCTTCTGCTGGAGATCCAGAAGAAGGTTCAAGATCTGTGCCTGCACGGAGACGTCCAGAGCCGAGACCGCCTCGTCGGCGATGATCAGCGAGGGCTCAAGAGCCAGCGCTCGTGCAATGCCGAGCCGCTGGCGCTGACCGCCCGACAATTCGGATGGCAGCCTGTGCATCATCTCAGGCGACATTCCGACTTTTCGCAGAAGGTCCGCGGCAAGCGCCTGACGCTGCTTCCGGCTGAGGCGCTCAAAATTCTCGACCGGTTCGGTGATGATTTGCCCGGCCGTGAGGCGCGGATTCAGCGACGAGTAAGGATCCTGAAAGACCATCTGCATACGACGCCGCCAAGCGCGAAGCGCGTCCTTCTTGAGGCCAGCAATGTCGGTTCCTTCAATCAGCACGCGCCCGCCGGTAGGCTCCACAAGTCGCATCAAGAGCCGCGCCACGGTCGACTTGCCGCAGCCGGATTCCCCGACGATGCAAAGCGTCTCGCCCGCATCAACGGTGAAGGATACATCCTCCACCGCCCGGATCACTGGGATGGTCTTCTTCAGGTATCCCGCCCCAAGCGGATAATGCTTGGTCAGATTCTCGACTTTCAGCAAAGGATCGCTCATGCGCCCATCACCTCTTCGGCGCGCCAGCAAGCCGCGGCGTGGCCCGGCCTGACATCATCAAGAACGGGTGTCCTCTCGCGACAAATATCGATCGCGAACGGGCAGCGAGGCGCAAAACTGCACCCGACAATGGGCTCGCGAAGACTTGGGACAATGCCGGGAATTTCCGGAAGGCGGCGCTGTCGGCCGCGCCGCGGATCAGGTACCGAGCGCATGAGGCCCTGGGTGTAGGGATGCGCGGGACGCGCAAACAAATCGATGACGTTGGCCTGCTCTACGATTCGGCCAGCATACATAACAATCACGCGTTGGCATGTCTCGGCCACAACGCCCAGATCATGTGTGATGAACATCACTGCCGTTCCCATGCGCTCTTTCAGATCGAGGATGAGCCGCAAAATCTGCGCCTGAATAGTGACGTCAAGCGCCGTGGTCGGCTCGTCGGCGATCAACAGTTCCGGCGAGCAGGCAAGGGCCATTGCGATCATGGCGCGCTGACGCATGCCGCCCGACATTTCATGCGGATAGTTGTTGACGCGACGCTCGGGGTCCGCGATGCGAACCAGACGAAGCATCTCTTCGGCCTTTGCCATCGCCACCGAGCGGGGGCCTTTCGTGTGGATCTGGACCACCTCGGCGATCTGGTGGCCGACCGTATAGACCGGGTTCAGGCTCGTCATCGGCTCCTGGAAGATCATGGCGATCTGGTCGCCGCGGATCTTTCGCATCTCCCGATGGGACAACTCGAGAAGATCGCGTCCGTGAAAGCGGATCTCGCCGGCGACAGTCCTGGCTGTCAGCTTCGGCAGCAGGCGAAGGATGGAGAGAGCGGTGACGCTCTTCCCGCATCCGGATTCGCCGACGACGCCGAGCGTTTCGCCTTTTTTCACCTGGAAGCTGATGCCGCCCAGGGCACGTGTGACGCTCTCTTCGCCGTAAAAGTGCGTTTCCAGATTTCGGACATCGAGAAGCACATCGTTCCCTGCGGTTTGATGTATCCGCATGTTAGCGCCTCCGTTTGGCGCGGGGGTCGAACAGGTCGCGCAGGCCGTCGCCGAGCAGGTTGACGGCAAGGACCGTGACGGCAAGGCAGATACCGGGGGCGAAGATTGTCAATGGCGCGATGGCGAGGTACAAGCGCGAATTGGCGATCATGTTGCCCCAACTTGGAATCTCGGGCGGCACGCCCGCGCCGAGGAAGCTCAGTGCCGCCTCCGTCATAATCGCACTGGCGCAGACAGTGGCACCCTGGACCATTAGCGCCGGAATGGTGCTCGGGAGGATATGTCGCCACAGCACCCTCGGCAGGCGCGCGCCGCCGCAGAGCGCGGCCTCCACATAGGGACGCTCGCGAACACCCAGAACCACCGAACGAACCAGCCGCGCGACGGTTGGCGTCTCGGGGATCGCGATGGCGATGATGAGGATGCCGATCCCGGGGCCTGTCAGAGAAATGAGCGCAATCGCTAGCAGAATCGTCGGGATCGACATCAGGCCGTCCATGACCCTCATGACGACGTTGTCGAAGCTACGGCTGTAGCCGGCGATGATTCCGATCAGGAGCCCGGTCATGGCCGCGCACGCCGCCGACATCAATCCGACCATGAGTGAGATTCGGGCGCCGAACACCGTCCGCGCAAACACATCCCGGCCCAGATTGTCGCTCCCAAGCCACATTTCGGCGGAAGGCGGCTGGAGGCGCTTGAACGGATCCATGTTCACCGGATTCCCGGCGTAAAGTGGGGCAGCGAGCGCCAGGATGATCAGAAGCGCCAACAGACCGCCGCCTGCAATGACCAGCGGATGACGCTTTGCCAAACGGGGAAGGTCAGATATTCGCAGGCGGCCCGTAGGGACGTATTCAACTGATAAAATCGTCATATCAGTACCGGATACGGGGATCGATTAAGGTGTAAGCCAGATCGACTGTGAGGTTGATTAGGACATACAGACCCGAAGTCAGGATGAGCACACTCTGAATGATGGGGTAGTCTCGGTTGTTGATCGCATCGACGACCAGACGACCGATACCGGGTATGTTGAACACCGTTTCCGTGAGGACGACTCCGCCGATCAGATAGGCGAAGCTTATGCCGATGACGGTCAGGATCGGGACGCCGGCATTCCTCAAGGCATGGTGGAAGAGGATGGCATAGGACGAAGCGCCCTTGGCGGCGGCCGTTCGCATATAGTCTTCCGACAGAACCTCAAGCATGCTGGCCCGCGTAACCCGGGCGATGAATGCAATGTAGCCAATGCCTAATGCCACGGTGGGCAGGATCAGGTGTACAAACCAAGGCCCGAGGCCACCATCGATCGGCGCATATCCCTGGACCGGTAGCCAGTGTGTCCTGATCGCGAAGAAGTATATGAGAAAATAGCCGATGACAAAGACCGGGACGGAATAACCAAGTGCCGAAAAGGCCGCGAGGAAGCGGTCGACGAGCCCGCCCGTTCGCCACGAGGCAAGGATGCCGAAAGAGACTCCGACCATGACCGAAAGGATCATCGTCAGGATTGACAGCGAAAGGGTCGGTTCAAGCCGCTGCGAGATCAGCTCGAGAACCGGTCGCCCGGCAAAGATCGAGGTCCCGAAATCTCCACCGAGCATGTCGCGCACCCAACGTATGAACTGAACCGGCATAGGATCATTCAGGCCCATTTTTTCGCGGATGCCGGCGATCATCTCCGCCGTGGCCAACCTACCGGCGATCATGGCCGCCGGGTCGCCCGGCGCCAGCCTGAGAAGCAGGAAAACGAATACCCCGACCATCGCCATAACGGCGATGGTCGACACCATTCTGCGAAGGATATAGGCGGCCATCGTGTCTCAGGCCTTCTGCATATTCCATATCGGGATGAGCTCCGGCATGCTGATGAGGTCCGTGAGGGTCTGGCGGCGCGCGATTGGGGTGACATATTGACCCAACAGAACCTCGGGGACATAGTCCCACCATATCCGCTGCATCTTGCGGGCCAGGGCCTTGCGCTCTTCAAGCGTTTCGACATCTGCCCATTTGACCCGGAGAGTTTCATATTCGTCGTTCTGCGGCCAGCCGAACCAACCTTTTTCGCCATTCATGGATAGGGTGACTGCGGTAACGACATTGCCGCGGATCCATTCAGCTTCGGACGACATGAAGAGGCTCCAGCCGCCGTCCTCAACGGGGCCCTTGTTCGCGCGGCGCGCGACAAGCCCGCCCCAGTCGCTCGGCGCAAGTTCGGCATTGATCCCAATCTTCTGCAGCGCCGCCACCAGTATCTGCGAGGCATTGTCGGCTTCGCGCCAGTCAGTCGGATCGAGAATGACGACCTTCTCGCCGGCATATCCGGCCTCCTTGAACAGTTGCCTGGCCTTTTCCGGGTCGCCGCCTGTCTTGTGCCATCCTGTATTTTCGTCGTTGGACGCTGGCGTTTCGTTTCCAAACATCGAAGTGACGGATCGGAAGTATTTTGGGTCACCGAAAGCGGCGCGCATAATTGCCTCCTGATCGACCAGGTGCAGCAGCGCTTGGCGCGCCTTGACGTTGTCGAACGGCTTTTGCAGACAGTTTATACGCAGGAACATATCTTGGCCCGTCTTGTCCAGAACCTGCAGTTCAAGGTTGGGATCGCTCTCAATCACCGGGAAAAGATCGACTGGCGGCGTCCCAACGAAATCAATCTCACCTGCTTGCAAGGCCGCCAACGCAGTCTGCTGATTGCCAATATTCTCCCAGATGACGCGATCGACCTTCGCGACCTTCCCGCCGGCCAATCCGTCGGCAGGTTCGTTACGTGGCACGTATTTGTCACTGCGATCGTAGGTAAAGCTGGCGCCCGGCTTCGCAAGAGCCTGATTGAACTTAAAGGGCCCCGATCCGATGTTCGCAGTCACCTGCTCCGTGGGGGAAAGGTTCGCGTCTTTCTCGCGCATGATGAATGGGCCTTGGAAACCCAGGAGGTCGAGTAGAATCCCCAGCGGTTCCTGAAGCGCGATCGTGAAGGTCTTGTCGTCCTTTTTCGAGATATCCCTGGCCCGCGCCATGAGCAATTGCCCGCCGGGAGCCACCTGGCCCCACCGACGGATTGAGGCCACACAGTCCGCCGCGGTGACGGGGGAGCCGTCGTGCCAGCCCAAGCCATCTCTGAGCTCGAACGTGTAGGTCTTCTTGTCGTCGGAAACGTTCCACTTGCTCACCATCTGCGGCTGCGGCATAAACTTGGAATCAGCGCCGAACAACGTGTCGTAAATCGCTAAGCAATGGTTGAAGGTGACGCTAGCCGTCGTAACGACCGGATCGAACACACTGAGGTCACCCATGACCATCCGGACCGTCCGCGCTGCGGTTGGCGCGGTCTGCGCCCGCAGGACCGATGGGATCGACATAGCCGTACCGGCGGCCAAACCCGCCTTTATGATTTCGCGTCGAGTGATTATCATGTTTCATTCCCCTCTTAAGTTATTGGCGCAACGATCCGCGCCTATCTGCTGGATGGAGCGGTTTTCCGCAGTTCGACGTTGTCGATCGGATCCTCGTCGGGCGCCTGCCGTAACTTTGATCCCGGCCTCGGCGCAGAACGACGTCACATTAGGTTCAATGGTCACCTTTCAGCCGTCACCACAGTCGATCAACGTTCGCATCTTGTCCGAGGATCACGCCGAAGCCCGTCGGGCTACGGATGACCGCACGCCGACGGCAACTAGCCAACATTGATGCGCCTGTTCACCAAATAAGCTCATCGTCTCCTCCGATTTGCGGTTGTTTTCTATTTGGTTTGTCGGTGGATTTTCAGTTGCCGATAGGCTTGGGTCAAATTCAGTGTGTGTATCGAGGTCATCTGGTTTTTAGATAGCCGCAGGCCCGCCATGAGGCCGGAATTTCGCTCGGGGTATCGCCCGGTCTGTATTACATCCGTTCGCGCGGCCACAGCCGCTTTACGGAGAGGATGCGGGCGCCCGGCCTGCGCGCTGCGATGCGGAAACGCTCCAGCTTGGCGTCGCCCAATTCGACACGCTGCGTTTGCGCATCATCAAGATCCGCTGCGCGGGTGATCGAGATGAAGACGCAAATCCGCCTGCACCTGCCGACATCCTGCCCCGACCAACGCATCCTGCGCATCGTCCTCGATCGCATTCCGCGGCTCGCGACATAACGATGGGGCGCAGACGCCCGAAACGAATCCGCCGACCGCAACCTGCAAACCACTTGCCATCACGACGGATCATCGCCGGCGCCTGACGAGGATCGCGGAAAAGCGCCCAACAGCGACCACATCGCCGCTTCAGGCCGCCAAAACCTCATCGCCGTGCATCAAGGCGGCTAGCTTAACGAAGGGTTTTAAGTTTGACATGACCGAGCTTGCCGATCTCACGTCCCCAATGTGAGTCCCGGGCAGGCTCCATTGCCAAAGGGATGGCGGCTGCGCGCCGGAGCAGGCCAGGCCTTGCTCCCTCCGAAATTCATCAAGACGCTTCGTACCACATCCCCAAACTACATGTGGCAAAAGGTCCTTTAAACTATTTTACAGAATCTTCACGACCGCAGATCGCTGACAATGGTACCTTCACCGCAACGTCTGAAGTCACGCACAGCTAACAAAAGCTGATGCCAATTTATGCACGGACTGCCGCACAGAACCCAAGGTCGGAGTCAACAGCCAATGGCAAGAAGCGCGCTCATCTTGGTTGAAGGCCACAGGAGTATCAGTCTGCTATACGTGAAAGCGGCTCAGTGTCTTGG